>JAGHVH010000014.1 GCA_018064455.1 Candidatus Limimonas egerieequi
TCCTTGTTTTCTCTGATCATTCGGTTACAAACATTGTTCAAAAGATGGCATTCCGTGACGACCAATTTATTGTTTGTGAGGCTGTTGATACAGCTCAAGGACTTGAATATATTCAAGGACGAATAGACGAATTTGATGGTGTAATTGTATGTGAAGTTCCAGGTACAATTCGTAATAATATTTTAAAATATTGTTATAGCACTAATAAACGTATCTACGTTATTCCAAAGATTGGCGACATTATGATTCGCAGTGGTGAAAACATTCATATGTTTGACACACCATTGCTTCTTTGCCGTAATGCTGGCCTCACATTTGAGGAACGCTTTTTCAAGCGCACAATGGATATAGTTTTATCACTGGTTGGTCTAATTGTTATGGCCATTCCTATGCTTATCACCGCTATCGCAATCAAAGCATATGATGGTGGCAGCATTTTCTTTAAGCAGGACCGCGTCACTAAGGATGGTAAAATATTCAAGGTTATTAAGTTCCGCTCTATGAAAGAAAATGCTGATGCCGACAACGACGGTAAAGCTCATTCCGCCGTCAAGGACGACGATCGCATTACCCCTGTCGGCAAGGTTATACGCGCGTGCCGTATGGACGAATGGCCACAACTTATCAACATTCTCAAGGGCGACATGTCCATCGTTGGCCCACGCTGTGAATGCGTTGAGAACGTAGAAAAATACACAGAGGAAATTCCTGAATTCGCCTATAGACACAAGGTAAAAGCAGGCCTTACTGGTTATGCCCAGATTTATGGCAAATACAATACAACAGCATATGATAAACTTAAACTTGATCTTTACTACATAGAAAACTATTCAATACGAACTGACATAAGACTCATATTTATGACAGTTAAAGTACTCTTTATGCGAGAAAGCACAGAAGAGTTCGTCGAACCAACAAAAACAGAATCTACAGACGAAAAAACAGAGGAGAAATGCTAAGCATTTCTCCTTTCTTCTTATTTAACGTTGTAAAAGATAACGAACTGTAGTATAATATCTTGGTTGAACAATTATTATGTAATTAATTTAATTATTAAATACATAGAGAACGTAAGAGGTATGATATGTCAAAACCACTCGTCAGCATAATAATGCCAGTATATGGCGTTGAGGATTATGTTGGTAAGGCAATTGAGAGCATACAGAATCAAACATACAAAAACTTTGAGTTCTTTTGTGTCGATGATGGCACCAAGGATAGAAGCGGAGCCATATGTGATGAGTATGCCAAAAATGATAATAGAATAATTGTAATTCACAAGGAAAATGGTGGCGCACCATCAGCTCGAAATGTTGCAATTGATCAAGCACAAGGTAAATATTTTTACTTCATGGATTCTGACGATTGGACAGAACCAACCATGCTTGAGGATATGGTAACTCTTGCTGAGCAAAACGATCTTCAGTTGGTTGTTTCCGGATATTATATAGACACCTATTATTCCGACGAGGAAAAGTTTGTACAAGAGCAAAGCGCAGCTGACGTTGTTTACAAAACCCAGCAGGATTTTAGAAATGATGCGCATCGTCTCTTTGACAAGAACCTCCTTTATACTCCATGGAACAAACTGTACAGCGCGGAGTATATCAAGGAAAACAAACTATACTTCCCACAAACCTTTTGGGATGATTTTCCATTTAACTTAAGCGTGCTTCGTGATGTAGAGCGGGTAGGAGTACTGAGTAAAAAGTATTATCATTTCATTCGCAAACGTCAAGAATCCGAAACGGCAAAATATAGACCAAATATGTATGACAAGCGCGAGGAAGAAGCCGATTGGATGGAGGACCTCTACAAGCACTGGAACATAGATAGTTCTGAGATAGAGGAGTTCCTTGCAAGACGATACATTGAGCGTGTAATTGGATGTATAGAAAATTTAACCAACCCAAGTTGCACACTTCCATTTTTGAATAAATGTAAAGAGATTAGGAGAATTGCTTTTTCGGAGCGCGTTCAAAATGCTATTAAAGTAGCACAACCTAATTCAAAATATATGAAACTTATGCTCATCCCAATCAAGTTAAAATTAACACTTTTGACATACATTGAAGGAAAAACAATTTCATTTGTTAAAACTAGAAACACAAAAGTGTTTGCGGAACTTAAGGCACACAGATAGCGGAGGATACAACAATGCAACAACAAGAGTACAAAGAAATAGACATACTTGATTTATTGCTTGCAATTTTAAAGAAGTGGAAACTATTAATCATTGCAATGCTAATATTTGCCTTGCTTGGTACAGGCTTTGGATTTATCAAGGCTAACAAAGCTAAGACTCCAACTACAAAGGCTGACCTTGCGTCCCTTGAGGCAACAATGACTGAGGAAGAGTTATCTGACGTCAAGTCTGCTGCTACTATCATTGGGGAATATAGAGTTATGTACAATTCTCAAAAGGCATACAATGAGAACTCTATATATCAAAAACTTGATCCATTCGATATCAAGACTGCAACTCTCAAATATTATGTTGATAATGATTACAAGGTTTCATATCCAATTATTGATGAGACTAATAACCTTATCCCAATTATCCAGACATATATTTCGGTTCTTAAAAAGGATTCTCTCTATGAAAGAATGTCAAA
>JAGHVH010000002.1 GCA_018064455.1 Candidatus Limimonas egerieequi
ACAGATAGCATCACACTTACAGGTGGTTGCGCAAAGAACGACGGCCTCAAGGCTGCTATCGAGCACGTTCTTAAGCTCAAGGTTATTGAACTTAAGACTGACCCACAGCTCATGGGTGCTCTTGGCGCTGCTGAATATGCACGCCAGAAGGGTATGGCTAAAGCATAATTGAAAGGAGACATGCATTATGGATGCTCTTTTAAATATTGTTTTAAAAGTAGTTAAAATATTTGCTAAAGTTATTGGCATTCTCTTTATTGTTTATTTCTGGAACTTCGACCAAAAAATTATGGGTTGGGCATACGTTCAGGTAAATAAGGTATTTGACCGTAAGCCAGTTGATATTAAGTTCTAATGGAACTGTTTAATACCATAATCAAAGACACAAACGAAAAGATTGCTGGTATTACAACTAAGACGTGGGATTACGATGCCACCGACTGTTGGAAAAATCTTGAGCGCAGCGAACTTATTATGCAGAGCGACCAGGCTTTTGAACTCGGTGGCAGCGGAAATCCTTCCGCAAACTTTACTTGTGTCACAACAACAACTGACCTTGTACCAAAGGATGAAATCATCCTTTGTGGTAAAGACTTAAATGAACTTCGTGGTGACGTCTCATTTGCCCGTGTTGTTTTACTTGGTGTAAAAGACATAGGTGATGAAGACGCCGCTCATACTGCTATTCAGCAGATGGACTTTGTACGTTACCATGTTTATCCTGACGGATACATGGTACGTGTATCTGCTGAGAGCAACCAGGAGCGCGTCCGCGTTGCTCGTGAGGCGGTTTCAAAGGGAATAAGCTTTAAAAAGATAGGAAACACCTATGTTAAAGCTTATAAGGAGAATGAAAACGTACTTAGTGTTCGTATAATTTTCCTTACAGACCAGGAACTTATTCGTGAGTTAAATAAGACTGCAAACAAGGTTTCAGATATTACAAATGCACTATCTCATATTCTTGATGGTATTGATACTGACTGCGCTCATTGCGCACTTAAGCCAGTATGTGATGAGGTTGAGGGTATGAAGGAGATGCACCTCGGTAAGAAAAAAAAGAAATAAACAGATTTTTAAATTGAGAGGCGATATTTTTGAAAGATTTAAAACACCTCATATATTTTGAAAATTTGCTACAAGAGGCAAAAAATGAACTTGTAGATCAGGCTATTAAAGAGGGGAATCATCCTCTCGGATATAACTGTTATTACATTCCGGAGACACTTCTTAATCTCCCAGGTTGCTTCTCATCACGTCTTCGTGCACCTCGCTGCACTTCCACAGACGTAGCAAATTACTATATGACACAGCGTAACTGCCCTTATGCTCGTTCGATTCTTGAGCGTGCAGTTGAGGGTGGATATAACTACCTCGAGGCTCTCTTTGGAGCAGAGGCATGTTCCACAATGGAGCGTATGGAAGAACACTTCGACCTTTACAAACCTGTAAAGAATGAAAAGTTCTTCACAACTATCATCGACCCACCAATGAAGGGCGATAACACAAACCTTGATTATTACAAGGTTCAGCTCATGGAGAAGGTACTTAAACCTTTGAATGAGAATCTTGGTGTAGACATATCTGAAAAAGCTTTAAAGGCTGCTATTAAGGATCACAACGAGATTTCTAAAATCATCACT
>JAGHVH010000007.1 GCA_018064455.1 Candidatus Limimonas egerieequi
TCATTCTAAAGGATTTAGTCGTATATGTCTTCTTTTTTTGCATTTTTCCAAAAAAGAAGGCTCCATAACAAATGTTGTACCCCAACATTTATTATAGAGCCATAAAAACAACCTAAGGCTTACGCCTTAGGTTGTTTGCTTTTTAGTAATTGAAAAGTTTGTCACTGCCACCGGTTTCATCATCCGCAGTAATCTTGTCACCAAGATCTGGGATGGCCATTTCAGCAGCATTGGCGATTACCTGATGGTGTTGCTGTAAGGACTCCTCCTGTGAGATGAGTACAAGTTCATCGTTAGGATTCTCAGCAGCCTTGAGTGCGCCACGGTTTTGAATCCTTGCTTGCTGCTGCTGGAACTTACGCTGTGCTGATGCAGTAGCCTTTGAAACGTGAATCTTGAACTTGCCATTTACCAAATCGACTGTGTCATCGATAAGGAATACGCAAGAGAGGAAGATGAGTACTATTGGGATTGCAAAGGTTATCTGAATTGTGTAGTAAATGTTTCTAAGGTCGATAATGTAAAGACCAGAGGAAGCCGCAAGACAGATAATGATGTTTGCAATAATTGTTATGAAAGTAATCAGCGCAGGCCAACCATTGTTGGTAAAGAAACGCGCAAGAAGCAATGCTTGAATAATTTGAATAACACCTGCAGCAATGTCGAAGTAGATGTAGTAATTGTTGAATGCAGTTGCAAGACCACGATAATTTGTGAAGTCGATTGTATCAACGAGCAAAGGCATATTACCAACTACAGTGATAAGGAAAATCAACTGTGTTATCAGGTAAACAACTGTGAAAGTAATCGCAACTCCTTTGCTTGGGAGCTTACGCTCTTTAATTGCCATACATCTTCTCCTTTCTTGTACAAAAATTACTAAACTTAATTTTATCAAAATTAAGGTAAAATGTAAATAACTTTAATTACTGAAGAGGGTTAATATCGTTGTAGATATAGTTATAAAGTGTCTCTGCGGTGTCATCAATATCAAATACAAGGCAGGAACCTGCAGACTTGTTTTCACTGTGCCATGTGCCATCGATTGGAACTCCAAGTGACTCAATATCATAGTGAAGATACTTAAAGATTGCACCAATGCCAAGGCTTATCATCTTGTTACTTGTAATGTCTGTTTCAATGTGTGGCAAGACGCTGTTTGAAAGTTTGAGGAGCTCAATTGGATTGGTGTGCATCATCTCTTGCTTGATGCCAGAGATTGTCTCGCGCTGACGGCGTGTACGCTCAAAGTCAGAGTCGAGTTTTCTAATACGGCAGAACATCAGTGCCTCTTCGCCGTTTAAGTGAACGCTGTCGCCAAAGTCATAGGTGAGCTGGTTTCCTGTGAGTGTCCATTCGTACCAAGTATCGTTGAGGTATTTTGCTTCCTTTTCTGTTATTGGTACATCGACACCGCCAAGGGAATCGATGAGCTTTTCAAATGCTATGAAGTCAACCTTCATATAGTTGTCGATTTTGATTTTGAAATTGTATTCAAGAGTATCCCAAACAAGGTCAACACCACCTCGTGAACAAGCGGCGTTAAGTTTGGTCCAGCCATAGCCTGGAATTTCAACATAACTGTCGCGAAGGAATGAAGTGATTTTCATCTTGCCGTTGCTCTTGTCGATAGACACAATCATCATTGTGTCGGAGCGTGAAACGGTCTCACCTTCGCGAGCGTCAACTCCAAGAAGGAGAATGTTGATAACATTCTTGTCTGTGTGGAGTTGATCCTCACTGATATATTGATTCACATGGTGAGAGTCCTCAGCATGTGATAGTTTGCTATAAATAGAGAGGACGACGAGCCCAAGAAGCAAGATGATAACAAGGAAGCAAATGCCAAAAGCGCGAAGAATCTTTTTCCTAAGGCTTAAGCGCTTTTTCTTTTTAGGGGTATTGCTTGAGATGTCAATATCGTCATCAATGTTGTCAGGCTTTAGGACTGAAACTCTTCTGTTTTCAGTCTTTTGCTGGATGTTATTATCAATAGCCATTTTGGCTTGCTTTGACATAGGAATTCCATCCAAGTCGTCTGAATATTCAAAGTCATCTTCGTAGTTGTAGCGACCTGTGTCGATGTCTTCGTATTCGTCATCGACATAGTTATCACTTTTACTACTTATATCCTCAAATTCATCAAAATCATTGAGGTATTCATCGTATTTTGCCATTTATTGTACCTCCAAAATGGATGTATATATTTTATATCAAGTGTCTATTATTTACAAGTTTTAGGGTTGAATGTAAGAAATCTTTAATATATAATAGTCGCGTGATTGGATTGGGCAGTCGCTGGCGCGAATGCGCGAGAGGAAAGTCCGAGCCCCATAGAGCAGGATGACGGCTAACGGCCGCCGAGGGTGACCTTAGGGAAAGTGCAACAGAGATATACCGCCACGGCAGTTACGTTGCCGCGGTAAGGATGGAAAGGCGAGGTAAGAGCTCACCAGCGTGATGGAGACATCACGGCTATGTAAACCCCATCTGGAGCAACACCGACTTGCATAGGCTTGCTCGGCCGCTTTAAAGCAGAAGGGTGGCTTGAACCACTCAGCAATGGGTGGTCTAGATAGATGATTGCCTTTAAAGACAGAACTCGGCTTACAGATCCTATCACGCTATATGAAAAAGGGGTGCGCGTGATGCACCCTTTTTTGCTATGAAAAGAGGTGAACTAAATTGCTGACAGAGGAAATGGAAAACCTCTATGGTATGGTAGAAGAGATTATTTACCGCAAAGAGGAGACGGGCTACACAATTATTGATGTGGCTAGTGAAGATGGAGAACTCATCACAGTTGTTGGAGTACTTCCAGACATCTCTGCTGGTGAGGAGGTTCACTTTGTTGGTACATGGGAACAACATCCGACCTTTGGCCGTCAGTTTAAGGCGGAGGTAGTGGAACGCACAATGCCAAGCACAGCGGCATCGATGCTTAAATACTTATCATCGGGTGCTGTAAAGGGCATAGGTCCATCCACCGCCGTTAAGATAGTGGAGGCCTTTGGCGAGGATGCCTTTGAGGTGCTCGAGCATCATCCAGATAAACTTGCAACTATCAAAGGCATCACCAAGGAAAAGGCGGATAAAATCAGTGAGGACTTTAAACGTACAACAGCTGTACGTGAGATAATGGTACGTCTTGAATCACTTGGTCTTACTGCCAATGAGAGTATCAATGTCTATAGGGTGCTTGGCCCTTATTCAGTTACTCGTGTTACAGAAAACCCATATATTTTATGTATCCCAGAGATAGGTATTTCATTTGACAGGGCGGACAGCCTCTGCCAAACATTTGAAGTAACTCCAAATCCTGTTTATAGGGTGAGAGCGGGCATACTTCATGTTGTAACATATAATCTCTTTAGCAATGGACACACTTGTCTTCCACGTGAGAAACTTCTCACTCCTTGTGCTGAACTCCTTGATATTGACAAGGATACAGTGGATATTACTATGGATGAACTTGTATCCGATAGGGAACTTACAATGTTCACCATGAATGGCAAGGAGTTCTTGTCACTTCCATATATTTACGAGGCTGAGTATAAGGCAGCCGAGCGAATTAAAATGATGTGTAAATTCCCGCCAGCTGGACGTCAGACACTTGTAAAAGAGATAGACAATCTTGAAAAATCCACTGGTATCAAGTATGAGTCACTTCAGAGGGAAGCAATTGTAACCGCTGTTGAAAAGGGCATATTGATACTAACTGGTGGACCTGGTACAGGTAAGACAACTACGCTAAATGGTATACTTGAGCTATTTGAGCGTGACGGTTTAAATGTAGTCCTTTGCGCACCAACAGGACGCGCTGCTCAGCGTATGTCAGAGATAACTGGCAAGGAGGCGAGCACGATACACCGCCTTTTGGAGGCTGAGCGTGGCAGCGATGACCGTATGACGTTTGCGAAAAATGAGCACGACCCAATCGATGCCGACGTATTGATAGTCGACGAGCTCTCGATGGTCGATGTAATTCTGTTTTCAGCACTGCTTGATGCGCTGCCACTTGGTTGCAGGCTCATTATGGTTGGCGACAACGATCAGTTGCCTGCTGTTGGAGCGGGCAGTGTGCTCCATGACTTGCTTGAGTCGGAACTCTTGCCAGTTGTAAAGCTGACAGAGGTCTTCCGTCAAGCTATGCAGAGCCTTATTGTTACTAATGCTCATATGATAGTTCACGGTGAGGAACCAGAGCTATCACGTGTCGATAACGACTTCTTCCATATGGAGAGAAGCAATGGAATGCAGACCGCTGCTGACATAATAAAACTCTATTGTGACCGCCTTCCAAAGGCGTATGGATACGACGCATCTCGTGATATCCAAGTACTCTGTCCTTCCAAGAAGGGAGATTGTGGTACCGCTAACCTCAATCATCTTTTGCAAGAGGCTGTAAACCCACCAGCGAAGGGCAAAAATGAGTATAAGAGCATGACGAGAACCTTCCGTGAAGGTGACAAAGTCATGCAGATTAAGAACAATTACAACATTCAGTGGATTAAGCAAAATAGCCGTGGCAAGGACGAAAAAGGCGAGGGCATATTCAACGGTGATACTGGCACGCTCATATCGATTGATAGGCGCGCAGGCACTATGGTTATTGACTTCGACGGTCGCCTTGCAAATTATCCACTTGATAATGTGAAGGAATTAGAACACGCTTTTGCGATGACTGTACACAAGAGTCAGGGAAGCGAGTTCGAAGCGGTAATTATGCCGGTAATTGATGTTCCTCCTAATCTTTGTTATCGAAATCTTTTCTACACAGCCGTTACAAGAGCCAAGTCAAAAATGATTACAATTGGTTCCCGTGACACTATACTCAGAATGGTAGAAAACGATAGAAAGATTAAAAGATATTCCGCCCTAAAAGATCTTTTAAAGGTGGAATAACTATGTCAAAAAATAAGAGCGAAGCAGATAAGATTCTTTCAATTCTCTTTCCCCAAAAATGTGCATCTTGCGGATGCTATTTGGGGAAAGAAAATGAAAGTGATGATATTCTGCTCGCTCATTTTTTATGTAAAAATTGCGCACCACGACTAATTAGAGCAGAGGGCAAAAATTACGATTTACCACATCACGGATATGAAAATGTGGCAATTCCTCTGTGCTATGATGGCGCTGGAAAGGATGCAATGCTAAGACTGAAATTTGCCTTAGATATAGGCTCCGTGCCGTTTTTGGCCAATGAGGTAGAGCGCGAAATCAGGACAAAGTTTTATGGCGTAAAGTTCGATACCTTTACATGCGTGCCGGCAACCAAATTAAGTCTCTCAAAACGCGGATTTAATCAGAGCCAACTCATTGCTGAAAGGGTAGGAATTGATGTGCCTTATGATTTCTCACTCCTTACCAAAGATGAGTCAACAGGAGTGCAACATAAACTCGGCGCGGCAGCAAGACGACTCAATATCGAGAACGCTTATTCACTGAGTCCAGGTCGTGATGTCGTTGGCAAAACGATACTTATCGTTGACGACATTTTAACGACTGGAGCAACACTGGACGCCTGTTCTCGTGCCCTTCGTCTTGCTGGTGCTCGCGCCGTCTATGCGGCGTGTGCAATGACCGCAATTCAATAAAGGTAAAATTAACTGTTTAAATATAATATCGTTTGTAGTATAATATTTGTCACGCGCACGCGTAGACTAATGATACCTTGAGGTGTTTATGCTAGGAATCAATATCGGAATTGATCTCGGCACTACATCTGTAATGGCTTGTGTAGAGGGCAAAGGAATAGTGCTTTCGGAACCAGCCGTTGTTGCTTACCGCAAGACAACCGGTAAGGTAATGGCTATCGGTCGAGCTGCTCTTAGAATGCTAGGAAGGGAGCCTGACTCGGTCGAAGTCGTTCGTCCAATGAAGGACGGTGTAGTATCCGACTTTACTGTAACTGAGCACATGCTCCGTTACTTTATAATGCAGATTTGCGGAAACAAAATCTTTAAGCCAAATATTATCGTCAGCATGCCAGGTACGGTGACCAACCTTGAAAAGCGTACCGTACTGGATGTAATCACAGCCTCTGGTGCTGGCAGGGCTTGCCTCATTGAGGAGCCTCTTGCTGCCGCAATAGGCGCTGGAATTGATATCACTCATCCAAGTGGTGTTATGGTGGTCGATATTGGCGGTGGCACAACAGATATTGCCGTAATTACGATGGGTGCTATGGCGGTTGCCTCCAGCATCAAAATTGCCGGCAATATGTTGACCGACGACATCGTTCGCTACTGCCGCCGCGAACGAGACATCATTATCGGCGAACTTACAGCGGAGGAAATTAAAAAGCGCGTTGGTTGCGCTTACCTTCGCCGAGAAGAGACGGCAGTCTTTGCAAAAGGCAAAGATTACTTTACGGGGATGCCAATCGATTTCGAGATAACTTCAAATGAGGTTTATCTCGCAATGCGTGAGCATATCAATATGATATTCGAGGAGATTAGAAACGTCTTTGAACAGACTCCACCGGAACTTGTGTCCGACATAGTTGAAGAGGGAATAGTTCTAACGGGCGGTTCTGCACAGCTTTTCGGTATCGATAAAATGATAGAGAAACTTACCAAGATTAACACAAGGGTTGCTGATGACCCAGTAAACTGTGTAATAGGTGGTATAGGAAAAGTACTTGGGGATACTTACTTCTTAGAAGAAAACGGATATCTCTTCAAGTCACGACAGGATATAACTGGCAGCATAACTGAAGAAAAGGAGGTCTTCTAGGATGGACGTTTACGAGGAGTTTAACGCACTTGATGAAGGCATTGAGCCAGGCGGACTTCGTAACAAGGACGATATCAAGGTCCTTATTTGTTATCTACTTCGCACAGTGGATACAAGTATCACTAGAGAACAGATAGGAAATATCATGCAGGACCAGGGTATTGCAAATTATTTTGAGGCCATGGATGCAGTATCGGATCTCCTTTCAAATGGAAGCATAGTTAGTAACTTTGTTGATGAAAAGGAATGCCTTGAGGTTACAAGCATTGGCAAGGAAGCAGTTGCCGAGGTTGAGCGTGACCTTCCAAAGACTGTCAGAGAAAAGGCAGTTAAATCAGCACTCAGGTTCATCACTCTCGAGAGAAATGAGAGGGAGAATGAAGTTAAAATAGAGCCATGTGATGGCGGATATGAAATCTCCTTCGCACTTAAGGACAAGGATACAGCTTTGATGAAACTTGCAATGTTCGTAGGCGATAGGGATCAAGCAGAAAAATTAAAAAATAATTTTCTTGAGGACCCAGCAAGAGTCTATGGTAGCATTCTTGCAAGTCTGATGATTGACTAAGGAGGACTAAACAATGAGTTTTATTGAATTTGATTCAGTTTACAAGCGCTATAAGATGGGCGAAGTTGTAATCAACGCTGCTGACGGTGTTACATTTAACGTTGAGCAGGGTGAGTTTGCAGTTATCGTTGGTGCATCTGGTGCAGGTAAGACAACAGTACTTAATATCCTTGGCGGAATGGATTCATCAGACGATGGTAAGGTTCGTGTTGCTGGTGACCTCGTTAATGAGTACAACAACAAGAGACTTATTGAGTATAGACGTTACGATGTAGGATTTGTATTCCAGTTCTATAACTTGGTTCCAAACCTTACAGCACTTGAGAACGTAGAGCTTGCAACTCAGATAGGTAAGGCAAGCTTAAGCCCTGAGAAGGTGCTTGAGCGTGTTGGCCTTCAAGAGCGTATGGGTAACTTCCCAGCACAGCTCTCAGGTGGTGAGCAGCAGCGTGTATCAATCGCACGTGCTCTTGCAAAGAACCCAAAGCTTCTCCTTTGCGATGAGCCTACAGGTGCTCTTGACTACAACACAGGTAAACAGATTTTGAAGTTACTTCAAGATACTTGCCGTGAGACAGGTATGACAGTTATCGTAATCACACATAACTCAGCAATCACACCGATGGCTGACCGTGTTATTCAGATGCGTTCTGGCCGTGTAGTATCAATGACAGTTAATGAGAACCCTGTTCCAATAGAAAGGATTGAATGGTAAGAGTATGAACTTAAATATGAGCAAAGCGTATAAAACCGACACGCTGCGTTCTATCAAAAATACTCTGAGCCGTTTCATTTCAATTATCGCAATTGTTGCTCTTGGTACATCGTTCTTCGTAGGCTTTAATGCGGTCTACCCAGACATGATAGATACAGCGGATGAATACTTTGAGGACTATAACTTGATGGATATCAGGGTTCAGTCCAACATAGGTATTTATGAGGATGAGCTTCAAAAGCTCTCTGAAATAGAGGGTGTCACAGCAGTTACAGGACAGAAGTTTGTCGATGGACTTGTTGAGATGCTCAACGATGAAGATGACCCACAGTTTGAGGGTCTCGTTGATATCGATGGTTCGCAGCTTACAATTCGTGCTTTTGCCCTTGATGTTGACAAGGCAGTAGCACATTCTGCGGACAAAGAGGATGACCCAACTTATATGAACAGACTTCGCCTTATCAAGGGCGAATGGCCTGATGAAGTTGGCGAGTGCCTTATTACAGACTCAGGTCTTACAACACCTGATGAATTTCAAATTGGTGAAATCATCAGAATTGTAGGTGATGGTGAGGGCCTTGGCACTTATCTCCATACAACAGAATTCACAGTAGTTGGTATTGTTGAGTCACCATACTGGATTTCATTTGAGCGTGGTGCTACAACCGCTGGCTCTGGTAAACTCGGTGACTATATCTATATTCCACAGGAAACATTCACTGATGAGCTCAACTACTATAGTGAAGCGTACATCTCTGTTGATGGCGCTGATAAATATGACCCATATTCCAAGAAGTATGACAAAGTAGTGGATCCAGTAATTGAGAGAATCCGTGCAGCATCAGAGGATCTCATGGCAAACACAAAAGCTGATTTGTCAATTACATTGCCACAGCGTATCGCTGATGGTGAGGCTACTTATGCAAAGGCAGAGGCAATTGCTAACCAAAAGCTTGGTGAGGCACTTGAGGAACTTGAGACACTTCGTGCTTATTCAAAGGAAGGCGAGAATGCCCTTTCAAGTTATCAAGCACAGATTGATTCACAGTACTCAGCAGCTCTCTCTAAGATTGCTTCTGGTAACTCACAGTACTCCTCTCAACTCAAGCAATATAACAACTACTATCAGCAGGTAGTAGCAAATGAGAATCTTCTTACATCCAAGAAGAATGAATATGATAGGAAACTGAACGAGTATAATACTGCAAAGGACAAACTCGTTGATGCAAATATCGAAATCAAATCTGCTGAGAATCAGATTAGTTCAACAGAGAATTTGATTAAGACAACCAATATGGTTTCAACTCAGGTGCTTTCAAATTACAACGCTAATATGGAAGCTCTTGACCTTGAGACATTGGCCAACACAGTTCGTGAATATAACCCTGATTTGGCTGACCGTTTGGAAGCAGCAGCTGGTATCACAGGTCAGGGACTTGCAGCTGATGCATCATCTGTAATCAATGATGCAATGATTGATTACAATGCACAGCTTAACGCTGCCAAGGCACAACTTGAGGCCGGTAAGCGTGAATATAGCGCAAACAAGGCAAAGCTTGATGCTGCTAATGCAGAACTTGCGAAGGCAAAGCAGGACCTCAATTCTGCTGAGGCAAAACTTACATCTGCAAAGCAGTCACTTGATACATACAAGCGCAAACTTGATGACGCTAATATCCAAATCAAGATGGGTGAACTTGAGTCTGACTCAAAGTATCAGTCAGCACTTTCACAACTCGAGATTAAAAAGGCACAGGCAGAGGCCGCTGCCAAGAACCTCGAGGAGTACGAGGCTGAGTATGCTGCTACTGAGAAATCAGTAAACGATCAGCTTATGGCTGCTCGTGGTCAGCTCGACAAGGCTCGCAACACTTATGATCTCATTCAAAACGGCGATGCTGTACTCAATGTCTATTCAAGAGATGACTCTCCTGGATACACAGGCTACGGTTCTGCTGCATACAATATGAAAGCACTTGCAAAGGTGTTCCCAACATTCTTCTTCATTGTTTCAACACTTATCTGTCTTGTTACAATGACACGTATGGTAGAGGAGGAGAGAACACAGCTTGGTACTTTGAAAGCTCTTGGTTATGACAACAACACCATTGTTTCTAAATACTTAATCTATGCGCTTTCAGCATCCTTGATAGGTTCAGTACTTGGTACATCAATAGGCTTCATCGTATTCCCGAAAGCAATTTTTGCTGCATGGGGAATCATGTATGACTTGCCTTCTTGCAATCTCCACTACTACATCGGTTATGCACTTCTTGCAACAATAATTGCTGTTGTATCAACTTGTGGTGCATCTCTCTTTGCTTGTAGGAGTGAGCTTGTATCAGTACCAGCAGTACTTATGCGACCAAAGCCACCAAAGGAAGGCAAACGTGTACTCCTTGAAAACGTGGACGCTATTTGGTCAAGACTCAACTTCACATCCAAGATCACTGTACGTAACCTCTTTAGAAATCCAAAGAGATTCATTATGACTCTTGTTGGTATCGGTGGTTGTACTGCACTTCTTCTTGCGGGCTTTGGTCTTTCAGACTCAGTTAGTGCTTGTATTGATAAGCAGTATGGACAGGATGGTGTCGCACAGTACGATCTTCAGGTAGTATTAAAGAATGGTGCTACAAGCGACTCTGATATCGTTCGCGAGATTGACAATATGACAACAGTTGACGATATGATGCTTGCAAAGCTTCAAGTTTGCAAAGGTTTCTCAGACAGAACAGACAACGAACTTGAAGTAGACGTTCTCGTACCAGAGAATCCAGAGATGCTTTCAAGTCTTGTTAATCTCAAGACCAAGAGAGGCAAGAAGGTAAACCTTGATGATTCTGGTGCAATTATCACTCAGAAGTTTGCAAACAAGACTAACACAAGTGTAGGCGACACAGTAACCCTTCGTTGGACTGAGGGTGCAAAGGAAGTAACCTACGACGTAGTTGTATCTGCAATTGTTCAAAACTATACATTCCACTATGTATATATGACACCGGCTTACTATGAGCAGGTAACAGGTAGTGCGCCTTCATACACCTATATCTACACAAGCCTTAAGGACGACATCACTAAGGCTGAAAAGATTCAACTTGAAAATGATATTAACTCTTACTCAGAGGTTAACGGTTCTGTTTACACCTCGGTAGTTCAAAACAGCTTTGAGAACATCATCAGTGCTTTGAACCTCGTAATCATAGTTCTTATCATTGCAGCTGGTGCACTTGCATTTGTAGTACTTTATAACCTCAACAACATCAACGTTAACGAGCGAATTCGTGAGCTTGCAACGCTCAAGGTACTCGGCTTCTATGACGGTGAAGTATCCGCATACATCTATCGTGAGAATATTATCTTGACGTTACTTGGTACAGCCATAGGTCTTCTCCTTGGTATTCCAATTCAGCGTTTGATTGTTAACGTTATTGATATTGATACCGTTACATTTGGTACACAGCTTGACTTTACAAGCTTTATCTTTGCAGCAGCACTCACAATTATATTCGCTGTTTTAGTCAACCTCATCATGCATTTCAACTTGAAGCACATTAAGATGGTTGAATCACTTAAATCAGTTGAATAATTGACTTTAGCACTTTACTGTGATAAAATACTAAAGTATTTTTAGGAGGTAATTATATGATAGGTGAGATTATCGCATTTGTACTCTATTTCTGTTTGATGATGGGAATAGGCGTATTCTTCTTTATCAAGAGTAAGAACATGTCTGATGAGAAGGACTATTTCCTTGGTGGCCGTGCTATGGGTCCTTGGGTAACAGCTCTTTCAGCTCAGGCATCTGATATGTCAGCTTGGCTCCTTATGGGTCTCCCTGGTTCAATCCTTGCTTTTGGTATGGGACAGGCTTGGATCGGTATCGGACTTTGCCTTGGCACAATCGCTAACTGGATTTTCTGTGCAAAGCGTCTTCGTAAGTTCTCAAAGGCTGCGAATGACTCAATAACTCTTCCACAGTACCTTACAAACAGATTCGTATCAGACAGTAAGGCACTTTCAGTTATCTGCGCAATCATTTTCCTTATAGCATTTACAGTTTATGTTGCATCAGCTTTTTCAGCAGGTGCTACAGTATTTACAACACTTATTCCATCACTTTCAAATGGAACAGCAATGATTATCTTTGCAGCTATCATTTTGGTTTACACATTCCTTGGTGGATTTAAGGCAGTTTGCTGGACAGACTTCTTCCAGGGCCTTTTGATGCTTGTTGCACTTCTTGCAGTTCCAATTCTTGCTGCAATTAATATGAAGGGCCTTGATAGCGGTGTTATTGCTACAAACCTTGCAGCAATAGGTGAGTATCCAGCATTCACATCAAATTTATTTAATGCAACATGGCAGGAAATAGTAACTGGTCTCGGCTGGGGTCTTGGCTACTTTGGTATGCCTCACATCCTTGTTCGTTTCATGTCTATTGAAAAGCCATCTATGGTTAAGAAGTCAGCAACTGTTGCAATTATTTGGGTAGTTTTATCTCTTGGTGCAGCAATCCTTATTGCTTACTTCGGCCGTATGTACATCGCTTCCGAGCTTCTTGCTGACGGTCTTCAGAAGACAGTATTTATTGCTCTTGCAAGAAAATGGTTCCCACCATTTGTTGCTGGTCTTCTTCTTGCTGCTATTATCGCTGCTTCAATGTCAACAGCTGATAGCCAGCTTCTTGTTGCTAGCTCATCATTCACAAGTGATATCTATAAGCCACTCATCAAGAAGGACGCATCAGATAAGGAAGTCCTCTGGATTGGTCGTGTAGTTGTTGTAATCGTTTCAGTTATCGCTTACTTTATCGCAAGCTCTGGCGGTGAGGGTGCACAGTTCATCATGAACATGGTTGAGAATGCATGGGGCCTCTTTGGTGCATCATTCGGACCAGTTGTATTGCTCTCACTCTTCTGGAAGCGCTTCAACTACTCTGGCGCTATCGCTGGTATCGTAACAGGTGCAGTTGTTGATATCGCTTATCTTGTATGCTTCACAAGCACAGTTATTTCTGGTGGCCTTATCGCAGACACAGGTGTTTATGAAATCGTTCCAGGTTTCATCATCGGTGGCATAGTTGCAATTGTTGTAACACTCCTTACAAAGGCTCCATCAGCTGAGGTAGAGGCACTCTACGCTCACGCAACAGACGAAAGTATAGACGATTAATATATACTTCCACAAAGGAAAGGACCACACCTCCGTCGGTGTGGTCCTTTTCGTTTTTTATATTTACTTGATTATTTCATAGATTAGTTTCTCATCGACTGGTTTAGTCTCCGACATTTCGATAGTGCCAAGAATCATTTTCTCAGCATCAATAATTTTGTCCTCAAGGTCAGTGTAGAGGATAGCGATAGTATCTCCTACATTAACGTATGAGCCGGTTTTCTTAAGGAGTGAAATGCCAGCTTTGTAATCGATTGAATCCTCTTTCTTTTCACGTCCAGCACCCAGTACAACTGATGCAATACCTATTGTTTCAGCATTCATATGTGAGATGTAACCAGCGTGTTCTGCCTTGACTTCATATACATATTTGCTTGATTCAAAGAGGGAAGGATCATCGATGAACCTTACGTCTCCGCCTTGCGCTGCGACCATTTCCTTGAACTTCTTAAATGCTGCGCCACTGCTTATTGCTTCTTCTATCTTTGGCATAGCGTCCTCTGCGCTGACGCCAAAGCAGGAGGCATACATGAGACTTGCAATTGTTTTACATACTGTAACAAGGTCCTCTGGACCATTGCCACGAAGCACGTCGATTGCTTCTTTGACCTCTAGGATATTGCCGATGTTGATGCCGAGTGGGGTATCCATATTTGTTATAACAGCGGTCATATGGCGTCCTGCCATGTTGCCGATTTCAACCATTGCCTTTGCAAGCTCGCGCGCTGCCTCTGGCGTCTTCATGAAAGCGCCACTGCCGCAGGTCACATCGAGTACGATGTGCTGGCTGCCAGCGCTTAGCTTCTTGGAGATGATGGAGGAGGCGATGAGAGGGAGACTTTCAACAGTCGCCGTAACATCGCGAAGCGCGTAGAGCTTTTTGTCGGCAGGTGTCAGGTTGCCTGACTGGCCGATAACGGCAATGCCTGTTTGCTTTACTATTGAAAAGAACACATCTGATGGGATTTCAACTTTGAATCCAGGTATGGATTCAAGTTTGTCCACTGTACCACCGGTATGGCCGAGGCCTCGGCCACTCATCTTGGCGACTGTGCATCCAAGCGTTGCGGCGATTGGGGCAACGATAAGGGTAACCTTATCGCCAACACCGCCAGTTGAATGCTTGTCGACTGTCTTGTCGCCAAGTACTGATAAATCAAGCATATCGCCCGATTTTGCCATAGCAAGTGTGAGGTCAGTTGTCTCACGTGGGTTCATGCCTTTATAAAAGATTGCCATGCAAAGGGCGGAGGCTTGATAGTCAGGAATTTCACCCTTGGTATATCCTTCGATGAAGAAGTTAATCTCCTCGGTGGAGAGTTCTTCGCCATCTCTTTTTTTCTTGATTATGTCATACATACGCATAAGTCTTTACCTCGCGATTAAAATTCATCAAATGCGTGTGGGAGAAGGTCGTCAAGGCCCATTGAGATGATGTCTCCCTTATCATTTGTGAAGTAGAATTTGAAAGATATGTCAACAAATTCTGAAAGGGCCTGTCTGCATATGCCACATGGGTAGCAAAAGTCCTCTATGACGCCGTTTCTGCCGCCTACAATTGCTATGGCGACAAAATCCTTGTGTCCTTCGGAAACGGCTTTAAAGAGGGCTGTGCGCTCTGCACAGATACCAGCTCCAAATGCTGCATTTTCAATATTACATCCAGTGTAAACGCTACCGTCTTTTGAGAGGAGCGCAGCACCAACAAAGAAGTTTGAGTAAGGGGCATAGGCACCGGCCATTGCCTCTTTTGCCTTTAATAAAAGTTCTTCACCAGAGAGCATATTAATCCTCCTTAAAGTATCGGTTTATGAAATCTTGCGAGTGGGTCCGGTGTGAATGTTACATCAGATAGGAAACTGACACCTGCAAGGTCTGTTGCAAATCCAAAAAGGTCCTCGATTGTCTTGCCTATGTCGGCATAGGTTTTCCTTGTACCTAGGTTGTTTGCAGGACCACCGCGAGTGTACCAGATAAGTGGGATGTATTCGCGTGTGTGGTCAGTGTGTTTTGTAAATGATGGGTCACAGCCGTGATCGGCAGTGATTATAAGTACGTCATCGTCGCGAAGTTTGCCAATAAAGCCCTTGAGCCAAGCATCGAATTCTGCGATGCCAGCGGCATAGCCGTCAATATCGCGACGGTGACCATAGAGCATATCAAAGTCGACAAGGTTGGCAAAACAGAGTCCGTCAAAGTCGCGTGTGACTATCTCATCAAGTGTCTCCATACCGTTTGTGTTACCGGTTGTTGGATGACTTTCAGTTACTCCAGAACCAGCGAAGATGTCGCTGATTTTTCCTATAGATATGACATCTTTGCCATAGTACTTTAAAACATTGAGAAGTGTTCCAGGAGGTGTAAGTGAGAAGTCATGGCGTCTTGGTGTACGTGTGTAGTTGCCTGATGTTCCGATAAATGGACGAGCAATGACACGACCTACGGCATGCTCACCTTGTAAAATCTCGCGCGCAATTTTGCAGTACTCATAGAGCTGCTCTACTGGGACAACGTCCTCGTGAGCAGCGATTTGGAATACGCTGTCTGCTGATGTGTATACGATGAGCTTGCCAGTTTTTACGTGCTCATCGCCGTACTCGTTTATTATCTGCGTACCTGAATATGGCTTGTTTACAAGCCAACCTCTGCCAGTACGCTTTGAAAACTCATCCATTACCTCAGCCGGGAATCCGTCTGGGTATGTTGGCATCGCTTGCTCGCTGATACAACCACAGATTTCCCAATGGCCAGTAGTTGTATCTTTGCCACGCGATGCCTCCTCGCATCGACCAAATGATGCGAGAGGGGATGAAAAACTTGTATGCCAAGAAAGCCCGTCAATATTGAAAAGGCCGAGTTTTTCGAGTGTGTTAGCACTGAATTTTTCAGATGTAGTACATGCCTTGATAGTGTTGGCGCCAACGTCACCAAAATCGGCTGCGTCAGGAAGTTCACCAATTCCAAAACTATCGAGGACAATCATAAATACGCGTTTTGCCATAAAAACACCTCTTAAATATTATAAACGTTTCATTGAAATAATTAAAGTAAATGTTATAATTAGGGTAGTATGTTTAATAGGAGGAAATTATGAAAAGGATAATTTCACTATTATTAGTTTTTGTAATCGTTTTTGCACTGACAGGTTGTAATAGCAAAATAGTTGCTGATGAACCACTTGATATGAGTGTCGCAATGGTAACTGACTCTGGTGATATCACTGACCAGTCTTTTAACCAAACCACATACGAGGCTGCCAAGGCTTGGTGTGAGGAAAACGATGCAAATTTTAACTATTACCATCCGGATGGTGACGATGTTGACCACAGAGTAGCATCGGTTGATCAGGCTGTTAAAGATGGCTATAACATAATACTTCTTCCAGGTAATGCCTTTGGTGCGACAATAGTGCGTGTTGCCGAGAAGTATCCTGATGTTAAGTTTATTTTGCTTGATGTTTCCAAGGATGACATCCTTGCAGCTGCTTTTGAGAGGGACAGCAAGGAATATGACTACAATACAGATCATTGGAACATAGATGATTTCGTTGATATTTCCAATGTTTATTCAGCAATCTATCATGAGGAACTCTCAGGCTATATGGCTGGCTACGCTGCTGTAATGCTTGGATATGAGAACCTTGGCTACATCGGTGGCAAGGCTGTTCCAGCAGTTATAAGATATGGATATGGATATATCCAGGGTGCTGATGATGCGGCTCGTGAACTTGAAAAACAAGTTACAGTAACCTATGGCTACTGCAACCAGTTCCTTGCTGATGACCGTATTACCGTTGTAATGAACGACTGGTACTTAAGAGGAGTGGAAGTAATATTCTCCTGTGGCGGTGGCATTTGGGAGTCTGTTGCAAAGGCCGCAAGCGTTAACCACAAAAAACTTATCGGCGTTGACGTCGATCAAAAGGGAATTGTTGATTCCACTTATGGCGAGGGTCTTATCGTTACTTCCGCTATGAAGGGTCTTGGTGCAACAGTTACTTCAACTCTTGATAAGATCAAGGGAGGATTCTGGGAAGCACTTGCTGGAAATATTGCAACGCTTGGTATTGTTTCAACAACTGATCCAACAGCAAACTATGCCCAGCTTCCAATCGATTCAACAGAGTTTGAGGAAGGCAAGTTTACACTTCATGATTACTACACATTGATTGCTGATATGCGAAGCGATAAGCTTATTATCTCTTCAAGCATTGATGCTTTTCCGACAACTACCAATGTAACAATCGACGACAAGGGGGATGTCTGATATGGAAATAAATGAAATCCTTGCAAAGGTTGACCATACACTTCTTTCAACAACAGCTACTTGGGATGATATCAAAGTAATCTGTGATGATGCTCTTAAGTATCATACAGCATCGGTTTGCGTTCCACAGTCATATGTAAGGCAGTGCGCTGATTATCTCAACAAGAGAATACCAGTATGCACAGTTGTCGGTTTCCCAAATGGCTATAACTCAACAGTTTCCAAGTGCATGGAAGCATATGATGCAGTACAAAACGGCGCTGATGAAATTGATATGGTAATCAACCTTGGTTGGATGAAGGATAAGCGCTATGTTGATATCCTCCATGAAATCAATGATGTTAAGGGCCACTGCTGTGGCAAACTCTTAAAGGTTATCGTTGAGACATGTGACCTCACAAAAGAGGAGATTATCAAGGTAACCGAGATTGTTAATGAGTCAAATGCTGACTTTATTAAAACATCTACCGGCTTTTCAAAAGCTGGTGCAACTTTCGAGGATGTTAAGATATTCAAGGAAGTTATTGAAAGCAAGAAAGGAAGCACCAAGATTAAGGCTGCAGGTGGCATCTCATCAATAGAAGATGCTGAGAAGTTCATAGAACTTGGCGCAGACCGACTTGGTACTTCTAGGATAGTAAAGATTGTCAAGAATGAAGAGGCAAATGGGGGCTACTAATATGGCAGATAATGTTACTTCTAATTGCCCAACGCCTCATAACAGCGCGCTTTATGGAGATTTTGGCAAGACTGTGCTTATGCCAGGTGACCCACTTCGTTCAAAGTTCATTGCTGAGAATTTCTTAGAAAACCCAGTCCTTGTTAATAACGTTCGTGGTATTCAAGGTTACACTGGTACTTATAAGGGTGTTCGTGTATCAGTAATGGCTTCTGGTATGGGTATGCCATCGATAGCTATATATTCGCATGAACTTTTCAATTTCTATGGCGTTGAAAATATCATTCGCGTTGGCTCTGCTGGCGGTATGATTGAAAGCGTTAAGGTAAGAGATATTGTAGTAGGTGAAACATCATTCACTGATTCGAATTTTGCTGAATTAGAGGGATTTAAGAAGGGATACGTGCCTCATGCAAGTAAGAAACTTCTCGATGTTGCAAATAAAGTTGCAATTGACCTTGGCACACCAATGAAGAATGGTACACTCTATTCTTCAGAAGTGTTCTACAGTGATGAGGGTGGCGTAAAATCAGACCTCGAACTTCTTGCAGTAGAGATGGAGTCTGTTGCTCTTTATCTCGAAGCGGAGAAGGCAGGCAAAAACGCACTCGCTATTTGCACAATATCTGATTCACTCGTAACGGGCGAATCACTTGATGCGCAGGCACGCCAAAATTCATTCACACAGATGATGGAAATTGCACTTAATACTGCAGTAGAAATAGATAAAAATTAATGAAAGGGGAACTTATATGTCAGGTCTTTCAAAGTACTCAGTTCCACTTAGCAAAGTAATAGAAGCAGAGGGCTATACCAAGATTTATATGCCGTCTAATGCGGATGAAATTCTTGTTCAAGCAATGGAAGTATCTCGTCCAGCCCTTATGCTTGCTCGTAATGATATAAACTTTTCTCCAGAGAGAATTCAGTTTATAGGTAACTCTGAGCAGTACTATTTACAGGATCTTCCTAGAGAGGAAATCAAGAAGGAATGCGTAAATAGGCTTATGTCAAAAAAGCCTTTAGCTATAGTATTTTCTACAAGTATTGAGGCTGATTTAATAGCTTTCTTCATGCCTTACGCAGAGAAGTACAAGGTACCTCTTTTAAAGAGTGATGACGAGACATCATTTGCTGTCTCATCACTTGTATCTTACCTCAACGTAGAACTTGCAGAGCGTGAGTCACGTCACGGCGTTTTGGTAGAAGTTTATGGTGAAGGTGTACTCATCACAGGCGATAGCGGCGTAGGTAAGTCTGAGAACGTAGTAGAACTTATCAACCGTGGTCACAGACTTGTTGCCGATGACTCTGTTGAGATTAGAAAGGTGTCAAAGAAGACACTCGTTGGTTCTGCACCAGACAACATCCGTCATTTTATTGAGCTTCGTGGCGTTGGTATTATCGATGCACGCAGGCTTTTTGGTATGAAGTCTGTTAAGAATACTTCAAGAATCGATCTTGTTGTTGATTTGGAAGCATGGGATGAGGGCAAGGCATATGAGCGCATGGGTATTGATGAGGAGACAATCGATATCTTGGGTGTCAAGGTTCCACTTTGCACAGTACCAGTATCCCCAGGCCGTAACATTGCTATTATCATTGAAGTTGCAGCAGTTAATAACCGTCAGAAGAAGATGGGCTATAACTCAGCAAAAGAGCTTCTTGCTAATCTTGGAATGCTTGATGAGGAAAATGATAACAGGCCAACAGACCTTGATGTTTGGCATCAATAAGCAAAAAAATAAAAGGCTGACTCGAATGAGTCAGCCCTTATTTTATGCCTTAAAACATTGCGATAAGCTTCATAATGCTATCCTTGGCATCGCCGAGGAAGATTTCAGCCTTATCGCTTGTGTAGAGAGGATTCTCTACGCCAGCGTAACCAGGCTTTAAGTCGTAGTTGCAGATGATGATGTTCTTTGAGTCAGCAACTGAAAGTACTGGCATGCCATAGATTGGTGTGCCTTCAGCTTCCTTAGCTGCTGGGTTTGTAACGTCGTTTGCACCTACAACGATTGCAAGATCAGCATTTTTGAAGTCATCATCAATTGCTTTCATCTCGTAAAGTTGATCGTAATCAACGTCTACTTCTGCAAGGAGAACGTTCATGTGACCAGGCATACGACCTGCAACAGGGTGGATGGCATAACGTACATTTGCGCCGTTTGCTGAAAGCTTGTCAGCAAGCTGCTTTACGTTAGCCTGTGCCTGTGCGAGAGCCATGCCGTAGCCAGGAACGATGATGACATCCTTTGCTCCTCCCAGCACTGCTGCTACGTCAATACCAGCCTTTGCAGGAGCTGCGTCAGCAGCAGGCGCATCGTCGGCGCCGTCCATGGCAGCAATAAGTTTCATAATGCTTTCCTTGGCGTCGCCGAGGAAGATTTCAGCCTTATCGCTTGTGTAGAGAGGATTCTCTACGCCAGCATAACCAGGCTTTAAGTCGTAGTTACAGATAATGATGTTCTTTGAATCTGCTACTGAGAGAACTGGCATACCATAGATTGGTGTGCCTTCTGCTTCCTTAGCAGCTGGGTTTGTAACGTCATTAGCGCCTACAACGATAGTAAGATCAGTGTTCTTGAAGTCCTCGTCGATTGCTTTCATCTCGAAGAGCTGATCGTAATCAACGTCTACTTCAGCAAGGAGAACGTTCATGTGACCAGGCATACGACCTGCAACAGGGTGGATGGCGTAACGTACGTTAGCACCGTTTGCTGTGAGTTTGTCAGCAAGCTGCTTTACGTTGGCCTGAGCCTGAGCAAGAGCCATGCCATAGCCAGGAACGATGATTACTTCCTTGGCGTTTCTAAGTGTTGCGCCTACATTTGATTTTTCCTCTGCAGGAGCCGCAGTTGCTGTCTCTGTTGGAGCAGCGTTGTCATCTGAATCCATAGCTGTTATAAGCTTTGAAACAGATTCCTTAGCATCACCGAGGTAAATTTCAACGCCTTCTTCACGTGTGTAGAGAGGGTTCTCTACGCCAGCGTAACCAGGCTTTAAGTCGAAGTTACAGATGATGATGTTTTTGCAGTCACCAACTGAAAGTACTGGCATGCCATAGATTGGTGTGCCTTCTGCTTCTTTAGCAGCTGGGTTTGTAACGTCGTTCGCACCAATGATGATAGCGAGATCAGCGTTTTTAAAGTCATCATCAATTGCCTTCATTTCGAAGAGCTGGTCGTAATCAACGTCAACTTCTGCAAGAAGTACGTTCATGTGACCAGGCATACGACCTGCAACAGGGTGAATTGCATAACGTACGTTAGCGCCGTTTGCTGTGAGTTTGTCAGCAAGCTGCTTTACGTTAGCCTGTGCCTGTGCGAGGGCCATACCATAGCCAGGAATGATGATTACGTCCTTTGCATTCTTAAGGATAGAACCAACAGATGGTTTCTCAGCCTTAGGTGCTTCTTCAGCAACAGGTGCTTCTTCCTTTTTCTCTTCAGCCTTAGCAGGCTCAGCTTTCTTAGCAGCACCAGCTGATGTTTTACCAAGAAGGATGTCGAGAAGGCTTCTGTTCATTGCACGGCACATAATCTGTGTGAGAATAAGTCCTGATGCACCAACGATACCGCCTACTGCAACAAGGAGAACATCACCGATTGCAAGACCTGCGATTGAACCAGCAACACCTGAGAATGAGTTAAGAAGTGAAATTGTGATAGGCATGTCGGCGCCACCAACTCGGATAGAGAAGAGGAGACCGAATGCGCATGAGAGTAACAAACCAACTATTACCCAAATCGCAATGCTCTGTGGAAGGAAGATTGCAACTACGCAAAGTGCGAGTGAGCCAAAGAGTGAAACCATTGTAAGTGGGCTGTGTCCAGGAAGAACAACAGGCTTTGATTTCATCTTGCCCTGGAGCTTTGCAGCAGCAATAAGTGAACCAACAAGAGTTACGATACCAACAACGAGAGCGAGCATACCAGTGAAAACACCGAAGCCATTTGCTTCATCGTCTGTGAGAAGGGTGAGGGCAGCAACAAAAGCAGAAGCGCCACCACCGAAACCATTGAGCAATGCAACGGTCTGAGGCATTTGGATCATCTTAACCTTCTTGGCAATCCAAGCACCGATAGCAGAACCGATAAGCATTGTAACTATAATAACTACGAGTGCTGTGAGTACGTTCTTGCCGAAAACATTGTACTGAAGCATTGTGAGTACAATAGCGGCAGCCATACATACAGCAGAAATCATATTACCGTTATAAGCCTTTTCAACTTTGCTCATAAGGTAGATACCAGCAAGTACACCAAGTACGAGTACTGCACTGAGTACATAGTAGAGTGTATCTGGCATAAGAGAGGTTGGAATCATAGAAGCACAAATCATTCTTTGTTACCTCCCTTATCTTTCTTCTTGAACATCTTGAGCATGCGTCCTGTTACGCCAAAACCGCCTACAACGTTGATCATTGCAAGGATAATAGCGAGAGCGCCAAAGATGTAACCAAGGATAGGGCTGTCAGCGCGAACTGCGATGACAGTAGATGATATTGCACCAAGCACTGTGACACCAGAAAGGGCATTCATGCCTGACATTAAAGGTGTGTGAAGGAGGCTTGGAACGTTGTTAATAAGCTTGTAGCCAACTACCATAGATACAAGGAAAACGGCTACAAGGATAATTTCCATTTTCATAGAAAGACACTCCTTAATCTAAAAAGAAACGCGGCCCCAACTTGATGAAGCCGCGTTTTATTTTACGCGTTTGGTGAATTATTCACCCATAGCCTCAAGAGCACCAGCGTGAACAATCTTACCGTCGATTGTTGTAAGTGCTGACTTGATGATTTCGTCGTCCATATCAAGAGCGATTTCGCCGTCCTTAGTCATGAACTTAACGAGTTCGAGCATGTTGTTAGCGAACATCCATGTTGAAGATGTTGGAAGGATACCAGGAATATTCTTAGTACCGATGATTGTAACGCCGTACTTCTGCTCGATTGAGCCCTTAGGTGTGATTTCGCAGTTACCACCCTGGTCAATAGCGATATCAACGATAACTGAACCTGGCTTCATTGTCTTAACCATTTCCTCTGTGATGAGGATAGGAGCAAGTTTACCAGGAATAAGTGATGAACAGAAGATGATGTCCATGTCAGGAACTACCTTAGCAAGAACTTCCTGCTCATGCTTAAGTACGTCATCAGGAAGACGAAGAGCGTATCCGCCAGGACCTACTGCGAGTTCTGCAGGAACTTCTACGTCGATAAGCTTAGCGCCACAAGCGCCAACGCTCTCCTGACCCATAGGACGGATATCAGCACCGTATGTCTGAGCACCGAGTGACTTAGCTGTTGTGAGAGCTCTCATACCAGCAACACCAACACCAAGAACGAGTGCCTTAGCTGGCTTAATCTGACCAGCAGCACACATGATGTTAGGAATGAACCAAGGAAGTCTGTCAGCTGCCATGATCATGCCCTTGTAACCAGCGCATGTTGACATTGATGAAAGAGCGTCCATTGACTGTGCACGTGAAATACGTGGGATACCATCAAGAGTGATAGAAATAACACCCTTAGCAGCCATATCCTTAACCATCTGATGGTTAACAGGAGATGCAGGATGGATGAATGTGATGAGGTACTGACCCTCATGCATCATTTCGATTTCATGCTTACCCTTAGCGTCGTTAAAGAGAGGCTCTTTAACCTTAAGGATAACGCCTGCCTGGTTGTAGAGATCCTCTACATCGTCGATGATTTCTGCGCCAGCTGCAACATAGTCAGCATCTGGATAGAAAGCACCAGCACCAGCGTTCTTTTCAACTAATACCTTAGCACCGAGTTTTACATACTCAGCAACTGTCTCAGGTGTAGCTGATACACGATCTTCTTCGTGCATGATTTCTTTTGGAATACCAATAATCATTGTATTACCCTCCATTTTGTTCGAATTTTTTATACAAACCAAGGTGAAGTATAACACTAACTTATACTAATTGCTATATGCAAATTTCACACAATTTTACCTTTATTTTTTACTCAAAATAACTAACAAATTGGTTTATATTTTCGTACACGTATGTTATTATAATTAAGTACATCTTTCGTGTAATAATACTTATGAAAAGGAGGAGACACTATGAAAGATGCTAGAGCTATGGCGTTTGTAAACGCATACGGTGTACTTGGTGCACTGGAAAACTTATGCGAAATGGATGCTGATGCCAAGGCAATCTGTGCGAAGCTCAAGAATCCAGTAAATTTCTGCTTCTCAGTTAAGGGCGGCCCTGTTATCACACTCAATTTCTCAAAAGACGGTTGTAAACTCACAGAAGGCGATGACGGTTGCACATGCAAAATGTCATTCATATCACCTGATGCATTCAACAACCTGATTGACAACTCAGTACCTGGTATTCCTACAAAGAATCCAGTACAGGTTCTTGCATTCCTTCTTGGTCCTTTCACAAAGCTCACAAATATTTTGGTTAAATATTTGAGACCTGCTGATTCAGACATGAAGAACAAGGATTTCTTTGAGAAGTCAACAATTCTTACTATGTACGTAATTGGTGGTGCTATCTGCGCACTCGGAAACAACGATGAGATTTCCAAGCTTTCAGCTTCTTATATCATCGATGGCGACATCTCTATGGGCATCACAGACAAGGTTTACGTAACAGTATCAGCAAGAAACCACTATCTTTCACTTAAGAAAGAAAAATGTCAGAACCCACGTGCTATTATGGAATTCAAGACTATTGAACTTGCTAATGGTCTTTTCAATGGCACAGCTTCAACAATGGGTGAACTTTGCGCTGGTAACATCTACATGAGCGGTATGATCAACATGCTTGATAACATCAACCGCATTCTTGATAGAGTATCAGTATATCTTGCATAAGGAGGGGACAGATAATGAGTAGATATCCAGAATATTCACACGTTGAATCTAAAAAATGGTTTGATAGAGCACTCGCAGCTGTTCCATCAGGCGTATATGGCCATCTCGGCCCATCAGAAGGACTTTTCCTTCCAATCACAAAGTGGCCACTTATGTGCGACCACGCTAAGGGCACATACTTCTGGGATGTAGACGGTAACCGTTACATCGACTATATGTGCGCATACGGTCCTAACGTTCTTGGTTACTGCGATGACGAAGTTGACGCAGCAGCTATTGAGCAGCTTAAGACAGGTAACTGTACAACATCTGTTTCTTACAAGATGGTTGAATGTGCAGAACTCCTTAAGGACACAGTAAACTGTGCAGACTGGGCTTTCTTTATGAAGAACGGTTCTGACGCAACAACATTCTCAGTAATGTGCGCTCGTGCACATACTGGCAAGAAGAAGATCGTATTCTTCAAGGGTTACTACCATGGTGACTTCCAGTGGGCTCAAAAGGCTGACTATCCTGGTATCCTTCCAGAGGAAGTTGCAAACAACGTAGTTATTCCTTGGTTTGATATGGAAGCTCTCCAGAGAGTATATGACGAGAATCATGGTGACGTTGCAGCTATCATCGCTCAGCCTTATGACCATGGTAACTTCTATGACAACGTTTGCGCTACTAAGGAACAGTGGGCAGCAGTTCGTAAGTTCTGCGATGATCACGGTATGCTCCTTATCATCGACGACGTTCGCGTAGGTTTCCGTCTTGACCTCGCTGGTTCTGACCATTACTACGGCTTCAAGGCAGACCTTATCTGCTTCTGCAAGGCTCTTGCTAATGGTTACAACATGTCTTGCTGCTGTGGCGGCGAGCACATGAAGGCTACTGCTTCTTCAGTAGTTTACACAGGTTCATATTGGCTTTCAGCTGAGCCATTCGCAGCTTGTATCGCTTGTATCAACAAGATGAAGAGACTCGACACTCCAACAATGTTCCGTGAAAAGGGAACAAAGCTTATGGATGGTCTTGTAGCTGCTGGTAAGACTCACAACATCGACCTTAAGGTTTCTGGTGAGCCAGCTCTCTTCTATTTCCGTATTGCTAACGATGATAACCTTATGCTCCACCAGGAGTGGATTGCTGAGTGCGTAAGCCGTGGTATCTTCTTCGCTTCTCACCACAACCACTTCATCAACGCTGCATTGTCAGATGCTGATATCGCATATACAATCGACGTTGCTGATGATGCATTCTCAGTTGTTGCTGAGCGTCATCCAGAGCTTGGTCTCATCAAATAATTTAGGTTTTAAATAATTAAAATAAATCGATAACGAAAGGGGAAATCAAAAATGCCTGCAAATTATGGTGCTTTTGATAAAGCCGAATGGCTTCGCCTCGAGAAGAAGGCTGACGACATCCGTCGTTTGACAGTTCAGACTTCTGTTTGGGGTGGATCAGGACATTTGGGCGGCGCTATGTCAGCTATTGACGTCATGACAATCCTTTATCACAGATTCATGAAGCTCGATCCTAATGATCCAAAATATGAGGACAGAGACCGCTTCGTACTCTCAAAGGGTCACGCAGCAGTAGGTTATGCTCCTGTTCTCGTTGACTATGGTTACATGCCAATCGAAGAACTCCAGATCTTCAACCTTACAGGTGCTAAGATCGGTATGCACCTTGACTCAAATAAGGTTAAGGGTGTTGACTACTCAACAGGTTCTTTGGGACATGGTATTTCTCTTGGCGTTGGTGCAGCTCTTGCAGCAAAGCTTAAGGGTAAGGACTATATGACATTCGTTCTCTGCGGTGACGGTGAGATGAACGAAGGTTCAAACTGGGAGGGTATCATGAGTGCTGCTCAGTTTAAACTTTCAAATCTCGTTGTTATGGTAGATAACAACAAGTGCATGATCGATGGTCGTGTTGCTGACGAAATGAACATTGAGCCTCTTGATAAGAAGTTCAAGGCATTCAACTTCAACACATATCGTATCGATGGTCACGATTTCTCACAGCTTAATGCAGCTCTCGAAGAGGCTGTTAAGAACGCTAAGACAGGCGATAAGCCAACAGCTATCGTTCTTGACACATATAAGGGCGAAGGTATTGACTTCATGAAGGACAATTACCTCTGGCACTATGGTTCTCTTGATGATGAGAAACTCGCACAGGCTTATGCATCACTTGATGCTACATATAAAGAGCGTTGCGCTCGTGCAGAAAAGGAGGGCAAATAATAATGGGTGGTATGTCTTATACAAGTATTGAGGCTGAACAGCTCACTACTGCTGAATATTATGGTAAAGCACTTCATGATTTAGGTGCTCTTCATCCAGAAGTTGTTGCTCTTACTGCTGACCTTGCTAAGTCAACAAAGATTGCTCCTTTCGTAAAGGCATTCCCAGACAGACTTATCAACGTTGGTATCGCTGAGCAGAACATGTTTGGTATCGCTGCTGGTATGGCAAAGTGCGGATTCGTTCCTTACGCATCTACTTTCTCAATCTTCGCAGCTGCTCGTTCTCTTGATCAGATTCATACAGATATCTGCTATCAGAACGTTCCTGTTAAAATCCTTGCATCTCATGCAGGTACATCTTTCGGTCAGGCTGGTTCAACTCACCATGCTATTATCGATATTGCTGCTGCACGTTCACTTCCTAACATGACAGTAATGTGCCCAGCTGATGGTGCTGAAGCATACAAGCTCGTTATGGCATCATATGACATTCCTGGTCCTGTTTACATTCGTATCAACCGTGGTTTCGACGCAGTTGTTTATGAGGGTGGCCCAGATTCAGTTAACTTCGTATGGGATAAGGCTGACGAGCTCAAGAAGGGCAACGACGCTACATTCATCGGCGTTGGTGCTGGTGTTTACCAGGCTCTCCAGGCTGCTAATATCCTTGAATACGACTGTGGCATTAAGGCTCGTGTTCTTAACATGCATACAGTTAAGCCAATCGACAAAGAAGCAATCATCAAGGCTATTGACGAGACAGGTTGCATCGTAACAGTAGAAGACCACGTTATCCAGGGTGGTCTTGGTTCAGCAGTTGCTGAAGTTATCGCTGAGTACGGCAAGCCATGCAAGTTCAAGATGCTTGGTCATGACAACAGCTTCTCAACAATCGGTCTTCAGGAAGACCTTCTTACAATCGCAGGCATCGATGCTAACGGCGTAGCTAAGGCAGCTGGCAAGCTCCTCGGCGTTGAAATCGGCGGCAAAGATGTTTGGGAAAACCAATATTAATAAAGGAGGAAAAGAATTATGCCAACAAATGAAACACGTTCTGCAAATAAGGTTTTCATGGCAGGTGCTTTGCCTCTTATGAAAGTCATTGCAACAGATGATCCTACACTTAACAAGCTTTTCACAACAGCTAAGATCAACGCTGTTTACCAGGTATCAGCTAAGGCTGACGGTGGTAAGGAAGCTGTACACTTCATCGTAACTGATGGTGTTTGGGAAGTATACCAGGGTGTTTACCATGGTGATAAGAAAATTGACGGTGAGCTTGCTTTCTCTTCTATGGAGAAGATGAACGCTTTCATGAAGAGCGACTTCACAAAGCTCCCTGCAATCAAGATTGGTAACCCAGCTAAGTTCGCTCTCTTCATGGCAGTTCTTCTTAAGATGTCTTCTATTCTTACAGCAACTGAAATCCCTGAGGATGAGGCTACTCAGCTTCTTACAATCAAGTGCTTCTTCTATCTTCTTACAACAGGTATCTCAGCTCTCAACAAGATGGGCGATGAGAAGGTATCTGCTTGGGCTAAGAAGTCTCCAGACCGCTGCTATCAGATGGCAGTAGCTGGTTATCCAGAGCTTACAGCTTATCTCCGCGTTAACGAAGGTAAGTCAATGGCTGGTAAGGGCGAGTATCCTCGTTCTGACCCATTCTTCACAATGCTCTTTGACTGCCCAGTATCAGCTCTTATGATTCTCATGGGCAAGGGCGATATGTTCAAGATGACAGCTAATCGTCAGCTCGTAATGAAGGGCGGACCAGAATTCGGCATGCAGCTCTCTGAGTACATGTTCTACATTCAGGACCTTGCAATGTAATTGCATTATTAAAATTGACCTCGTCGCAAGACGAGGTCTTTTTTTATGCCATTATTTATGGTAAAATTAATTAGTTTATTATTTATAAGGTGATATTATGAAATATCGAATAGGGGTTGACCTCGGTGGCACCAACATTGCTGTTGGTGTACTTGACGAGGGCAACAATATAATTTCAAGGGCGAGCACGCCAACGGCTTTGCCAAGACCGGCAGACGACATAGTAAGGTCGATTGCCGATACTTGCATCAAAGCGATGGCGGAGGCTGGCATTGAAAAAGAGGATGTACTGTCAGTAGGTGTAGGAACACCTGGTGCTGTAAATTTAGATGGTATCGTTGAAAACGATGCCAATTTAGGCTTTGTCAATATCCCTCTTCGTGATATGGTAATGAACCTTTTAAATATTAAAACCTTTATTGGCAATGATGCCAACTGCGCAGCGCTTGGCGAGCAGATTGCCGGCAGCGGTAAGGGTACTAAAAACTTTATTATGGTGACACTTGGCACAGGCATCGGCGGTGGCATTGTCGTTGACGGCAAGTTGCTGACTGGCGTAAATGGTGCCGCTGGCGAGATAGGTCATATGGTAATCGATCACCAGGGCATCCCTTGCCAGTGTGGTCGTATAGGTTGTTTTGAGCAGTATGCGTCAGCAACTGCACTTATACGCGATGCTAAGGAGAGAAACCTTGATATAAGTGGTGCAAAAGATGTTTTTGACCTAGCAAATGGCGGAAATATCGTAGCAGCAGAGGTGCTTGATTCGTACTTCGATTATTTATCCACTGGCCTTGCAAACCTCATCAACATCTTCCAACCGGAGATGATTGCAATAGGTGGAGGCATAGCAGGTCAAGGGGACGCGCTCCTTGAGCCACTGATGAAAAAGGTCAAAGAAAAGAGATATACAAAGTATTCAAAGGGGCAGACAGTGATAACTGTCGCAAAACTTGGAAATGATGCCGGCATCATTGGTGCCGCATCACTGTCATAAGGAGTAAATTATGTTTGAAAGAATTATAAATGCAGCAAGAGAGAGCGGTTCTAAGTGGACCGAGAATGCTGATATGCGAAAATACACAACTTTCCGTATCGGTGGACCTTGCAAGCTCCTTGTTGAGCCAAACTCTGTTGATGCATTATCTGATATACTCAAGGCATGTAAGGCAGAAGGCGTTAAGCCAATAGTACTTGGCAACGGCAGTAATGTCCTTATCAAGGATGAGGGAATTGATGGCGTTGTTATCGTTATGGGCGATGAGTTTTCAAAGATTGAATATGCTGGAAACAACTTGGTTCGGGCACAGGCTGGCGCCAAGCTTATCAATCTCTGTCGCTTTGCGCTTGAGTACTCACTAGGCGGACTTGAGTTTGCATTTGGCATTCCAGGAACTGTCGGTGGCGCAGCATTTATGAATGCTGGTGCCTATGGTGGAGAAATGAAGGACGTTGTATGGGTTGTAAACCACATGAACCTTGATGGTGAAAAAGGCTCATTCCAGGGCTCACAGCTTGACTTCTCATATCGTCATTCAGCATATGTAGATAGTGACCTTATTATCACATCTGTAATCTTTCATTTAGAGGCTGATAACGCAGAGGCTATCAAGAACCACATGGACGATGTCCATGTAAAGCGCAAGGCAAAGCAGCCACTTGAGTACCCATCAGCAGGCAGTACATTCAAACGCCCAGAGGGCTATTTTGCAGCAGCCCTTATTGATGAGTGTGGTCTCAAGGGATATAAGGTTGGTGGAGCACAGGTATCAGAAAAGCACGCTGGCTTTGTTATCAACGTAGGTGATGCAACAGCAAAGGATGTCTTGACACTTATGGAGGACGTTCAGAGGACTGTTAAGGAAAAGAAGGGCGTAGAATTGGAACCAGAGGTTCGTATAATATAACTTGATTTTGCAAAAGGGAGGTGAACACAGTGTCGTTTGCAGCTGACGTAAAAAATGAATTAGTTGAAAAGAATAATCTTGCTAGGACTATGGGATTTATGAGGCCATGTTGTGTTCACGCCGAGATGTACGGCATCTTCCTATTCTGCCGTGATTTTTCAAAGAATGAAATCTGCATCAAGACAGAGAACGAGTCAGTAGCGGATTTGTTCTCTGAATATGCAAACAAGATAACAGGTACTATGCCTTTGGTAGAGCAATTGAGCTCTGGCAAGTATAAGGTAACAATCAAGGGCGCTAACGAGCGTCGTATGATACTTGAGGAATTTGGTCATACAGGCGCGGAGGTTAATAGGCGCCTTAATCGTGGCAATCTTGAGGACGAGTGCTGCATATCAGCACTTGTACGTGGTGCCTTCCTCTCATGTGGCACCGTAACTGATCCAGGAAAGGATTACCATCTTGAGTTTGTCATGTCACACAGTGTGCTCTGTGAGGACCTTAGATACCTTCTCAAAGAAGTTCGCTTTGATGAGGAACCGGATATGTCTTTTGACCCAAAGGTAGTAACTCGTCGTGGCGTAAATGTTCTCTATATCAAGGAGAGCGAGGCAATAGAAAACTTGCTTACCTTTATGGGAGCAACAGATGCCTCTCTTGAGGTAATGGGTATGCGCATGTACAAGGATATGCGCAACAGAGTTAACCGCAAGATGAATTTTGAAAATGCTAATTCAAGCCGTGCATTTGACGCTGCATACCGTCAAATAGAGGCGATTAGATATATTGAGGAGACCAAGGGCCTCGGCTATTTGCCAGAGGACCTTCGCGAGCTTGCAATCCTTCGTATGGAAAACGAGGATTACACGCTCAAGGATCTCGCTGATAATTTAAAGGAACCAATTTCAAAGTCTGGTGTAAATCACCGACTTTCAAAGATACTGGAAATTGCAAAAGGACTTGGGTGGACTTAAATGAGTTTTACTCATCTACATCTACATACTGAATACAGTCTACTTGATGGCGCGTGTAGGATACGCGACCTTGTAGCAAGAATCAAAGACCTCGGACAGACATCTGTGGCTATTACTGACCACGGTGTAATGTACGGGGCTATTGACTTTTACAAAGCATGCAAGGCAGAAGGTATCAAACCTATCATTGGCTGTGAAGTGTATGTGGCAGATGATATGCACGACAGGCAGAGCGCTGCCGCAAAGGTGCGTCATCATCTGGTTTTGCTCTGTGAGAATGAGGAGGGATACCGCAACCTTATCAAGATGGTATCCGATTCATTCATTGAAGGATTCTACTCCAAGCCTCGTATAGACAAGGAACTATTAAAGCAGCACAGTAAGGGTCTTATAGCACTCTCTGCATGTTTACAAGGAGAGATTCCAGCAAAACTTTCAAACGGCGACTATAACGGCGCATTACAGATAGCACGTGAGTACCAGTCAATTATGGGAGCGGGCAACTTCTTTATAGAGGTACAAAATCACGGCATTCCAGAACAGGAGAGGATATTGCCTCTTCTCGTGAAACTGTCAAAGGAGACAGGTATACCGCTCGTTGCTACAAATGACTGTCACTATTTGACACGCGAGGATGCAATAGTACAGAAGATACTTGTCTGCATCCAGACTAACCATACAATAGATGAGGACACAGGACTCGACTTTAGGACAGAGGAGTTCTATGTAAAGTCAGAAGAGGAGATGCGCGATGTGTTCCGCGCAATCCCAGAGGCAATAGAAAACACATCCGTTATTGCCGACAGATGTAATCTTGATTTTGAATTTGGCAAGATTATACTTCCTCATTTTGAAGTGCCAGACGGCAGGGACCACGCAGAGTACTTGCGTGCTCTTGCAACGGCAGGACTTAAAAAGAGATATAAAGGTGCCGATGAGGCAACTTTGATTCAATATAAGCAGAGGATGGACTATGAGCTCGGTGTTGTTGATTCAATGGGATATACCGATTACTACCTCATAGTTTATGACTTCGTACGCTTTGCAAAGCAAAAGGGTATTCCAGTGGGACCAGGACGTGGTTCTGGAGCGGGCAGTATTGTTGCTTACTGTGTCGGTATCACTGATATTGACCCTATGAAGTATGATCTTCTTTTCGAGCGTTTCTTAAACCCTGAGCGTGTGTCGATGCCTGACTTTGATATCGACTTTTGCTATGAGCGTCGACAGGAAGTAATTGATTATGTAGTAGAAAAGTATGGCGCAGACCATGTAGCTCAGATTGTCACGTTCGGTACGCTTGCTGCACGCGCAGCAATTAAGGATGTTGGTCGTGTGCTTGGAGTATCATATGCCAAGGTTGACCAAGTAACTAAAAAGATTCCATGGCGTCTCTCACACGACCTTAGTCGTGCAATTGAGTTGACACCAGAGATAGGACAGATGATTGAGTCCGACCCAGAGGTAAAACAGCTTATTGAATACTCTCTCAAAATAGAGGGTATGCCAAGGCATACCTCAACCCATGCGGCCGGTGTTGTAATTACGAGGGACCCAGTTTCATCTTATGTGCCAATGGCTCAAAAGGATGAATCTGTTGTCACTCAGTACACGATGACAACACTTGAGGAACTTGGCCTTTTGAAGATGGATTTCTTGGGCCTTCGCACACTCACAGTAATTGATAATTGCGAGAAACTCATCAGAAAAAGGGAACCAGAGTTCAGTGTAAAGTCAATTGACTTTACAGATAAAGAAACCTTTGAAATGTTTGGTCGTGGAGACACTGAAGGTGTCTTCCAGTTTGAGTCTGGTGGACTTAAAAATGTGTTGATGCAGTTTAAACCTACGTCGGTTGAGGACCTTATAGCACTCACATCTCTCTATAGGCCAGGTCCTATGGATTCTATTCCAACGTACATCCATAACAGGTATCACAGGGAGGATGTAAACTACAAAACACCAGAACTTCAGAGCATACTTGATGTCACTTATGGCTGTATGGTTTACCAAGAGCAAGTAATGCAGATTTGCACCAAACTTGCCGGATACTCACTTGGTCGTGCTGACATCGTACGCCGTGCGATGTCAAAAAAGAAGCACGACGTAATGCTTGAGGAGAGAGGCAAGTTTGTCGAAGGATGCGTTAAAAACAACATCAGTGAGGATGCTGCAAACTCAATCTTTGATGATATGGTAAGCTTTGCATCCTATGCATTTAACAAATCGCATGCGGCATGCTATGCAAACTTGGCTTTCGAGACGGCATATCTTAAGTGCCACTATCCAGCCGAGTTTATGGCATCTCAAATAACAAGCATCCTCTCTTTCCCAGAGAAGATGGCTCAGTATATCGCAGACTGCAACAATATTGGAATTGAAGTTGTGCCACCGCATGTCAATACAAGTGTTGGTGAGTTTACGGTCAGCGATGGCAAGATTCTCTTCGGCCTTTTAGGTGTCAAAGGCCTTGGCCGTAATTACATAAACGACTTTGTCCGCGAGCGTGAGATCGGCGGACCATATACGTCGTTTTATGAGTTCTTAAAACGAAATCACGGCCAGAGCTTTAACCGCAAAGCGGCCGAAGCACTTATCAAGTGCGGCGCACTTGATGGCCTTGGATGCAACAGACGGCAGATGCTAACAGCCCTGCCTGATATAGCAAATGAACTTGACAATGACAGGCGTCGCAACGTTGAGGGACAGATAGGTCTCTTTGATGTTGATTCAAATCTTGGGGTACAGGTATCTGGTCCACAGATACCGGACCTTCCAGAGTTCTCAAAAACTGAAATCCTTCTCTACGAGAAGGAGATGACTGGCATATACATCTCTGGTCACCCAATGCAGGACTATGTAGCGGCTGCCAAGTCGCTCCAGTCTGCCAAGGTTAGCGAGATGCTCAGTGCAACAGAGGAGGAGACATCAAAGTATCATGACAATGATGCAATAGTACTCCTGTGTATGATTTCAAATGTACGTGTTAAACTTACCAAGTCTTCCCAGACTATGGCTACAGCGCTGGCAGAGGACATTACGGGCGCGATAGAACTGACATTTTTCCCAAAGACGTTCGCCCAATATGGCTCACTCCTTCGTGAAAACGCAGTCTTTATCGTTGACGCCCGACTTGCCGTCAGCGCTGATGAGAAACCTTCTCTCAAGGTCACAAGAATCGCGCCATATGTCAAAGGCGCTACCAAGAAAAAGAGTGGCATCTTTGTAAGATTTGATTCGAAGTCTGACGAGAGAGTGGAGAAAGCATCGCAGTATTTGGCTCCTGCAATGGTGGCCGACAGCGATAGTAACTTACCAATTTTCTACTATTATCTTGATGAAAAACGATATAGCAAAGTTGGTAGCGTTGATCCGCAAAACTCTAAGACAATACAAAATGGACTAGCAAATATTGTAGGTGACTCTAATGTTGTACTACAGTAATTTGCAAGGTGTCTAAAAACGAAAAAATTTACAAATTTTTCAATGTAATTAATTGACATTAAATATTATAAATGCGATACTTCTTAATGGAAAATTTTGTGATTAATTTTGGAGGAAGCATATGAGAACAATTGGCGTATTAACCAGCGGTGGCGATGCACCGGGAATGAACGCCGCTATTCGTGCTGTTGTACGTACAGCAATTGAAAACAACATGCATGTACTTGGCGTTAACAATGGATTTGAAGGACTTATGATGGGCGATGTAGTTGAAATGAACCTTCGCTCAGTTTCTAACATCATTAACAGAGGTGGTACAATTCTCCATTCTGCAAGAAGCGAAGGCTTCAAGACAGAGGCGGGTCAGAAAAAGGCTGCCGACATGTGCAAGGCACTTGGTATTGAGGGGCTCATCGTAATTGGTGGAGATGGTTCTTTCCGTGGTGCTCAGGCTCTTGCAAAGCAGGGAATAGTATGCGTAGGTATCCCTGGCACAATTGATAACGATATAGCATGTACTGACAATACAATTGGTTTTGATACAGCTATCAACACAGTAATGGAAATGGTCGACAAGGTTCGTGATACAACTGAGTCACATTCACGTTGCTCTGTAATTGAGGTTATGGGCCGTGGCGCTGGATATATTGCGCTTTATTCTGGTATTGCAACTGGTGCGACAATTATACTCGTACCAGAGGTAAGTTATGATTTTGATAAAGATGTAGTTGACGTAATGAAGCGTACAGTAGCAACTGGTAAGCGTCATTTTGTTGTAATATTAGCAGAGGGCTGTGGAGACGCAGAGAAAATGGCTAAAAAGATTGAAGAGCAGACTGGTATTGAAACTAGAGCTACAATCCTTGGTCACGTACAGCGTGGTGGTTCACCAACTGTACGCGATAGAGTTCTTGCTTCTCGTATGGGCAACTATGCAACTCGTATTTTGCGTTATGACAACAAGAGTTGCGTTGTTGCTGAAAAGGCAGGTACAATTGTTGATTACCCAATTGATATAGCTCTTGAAATGAAGAAAGAACTAGATATTGATATGTATCGTATGGCACATGAAATATCTATTTAAATATAGTTCGTACATAAACCGTCTAACTTTTAGGAGTTGATTATTTGACTTTCACAAACGTAGCAACCCTTCTTGGCGGTATTGCAATGTTTATCTTTGGTATGAATGGAATGAGTGATGGCCTTAAAGAAATGGCTGGCTCATATCTTAAAAAGATACTTGCAAAACTCACCGAGAAGAGGATTGTAGCAGTCCTTGTTGGTGCCGGACTCACAGCACTTATCCAAAGTTCAAATGCTATGTGTTCGATGACTGTAGGCTTCGTTAATGCGGGTCTTATGGAACTTGAGCGTACGGTAGGAATACTGATAGGCTCAAAGATAGGAACGACAATTACAGGTCAACTTATTGCTTTCCATATTTCAGATTACGCGACAGTTTTAATTTTCCTTGGCGTTTTGGTTTCAATGTTTGCCAAAGGAAAAGTGAAACATGGTGGCAATATTATTGCTGCTTTGGGTATACTTTTCATGGGTCTTGGCCTTATGGAGAGTTCAATGCAACCACTTAAGGATCTTGCTTGGTTCCAAAATATGGTTGCAAGTCTCGAGAATCCTCTTTTAGGCGTTCTCTTTGGTGTTGTATTTACTACAATTATGCAGAGCGTATCAGCATCAGTTGGTATTTTGCAGATGATGATGCTTGCTGGCATTATTGGTTTTACTCCAGCATTTTATGTAATGATGGGTATGAATATCGGTGCTTCTATTGCGCCTATCCTTGCAGCAATTGGTGGACGCAAGGATGCAAAACGAGTTGCAGCTATTGTTGTTGAACTCCAGGTAATAGGTACTGCATTCTTCCTTATTATGTGTATCTTCCTTCCAATCACTGAATGGCTACAGGCAACAGCAACTGACCCAAGCCGTCAGATGGCAAACGCAAATACTATTTACAACGTTGTAATGTCTATCGTAACCTTCCCACTTGCTACACCTATTGTATGGCTCTCAAGGAAGATTATCCCTGGTAAGGATTCAGACGAAAATGAGGCAAAACTTGAGTACATCACAGAGGCAGGTTACAAGTCATCTGATGTACTTATCGAGCAAATCGATGCTGAGGTTCGTCGCATGGAGACTCTTACCAAGACAAACCTCAAGATTGCAACAGATACATTTTTTGCAGATAAAGTATTTGACAAAGATGATTTCATGGAAGTCGAGCTCACTATTGACTATCTCAACAAGGCAATTACCGATGCGCTTATCAAGGCATCTGCTATGAAGATGACAGATAAAGACGCAAAACACGCTGGTCATCTTTATCACGTATTGACTGACCTTGAACGTATTGGCGACCATGCTGAAAACCTAATCGATTATGCGAACCGTATGATAGAGGAGGAAAAGAAATTCTCTCCAGATGCTATGCTTGAACTCAAGGAACTTATCATTATGGTTACTCATATACTTGATGATGCTTGCGTACATCTCTTTGAACCATCTCAGGAGGCATATAACAATATTTACCTCCAAGAGGCAGCAATTGATGACCTTGTTGATGTGATGAAAGAACAACACTTTGATCGTCTTAACGAGAACAAGTGTGATTCATCAGCTGGTATGATTTTTGTAGAATCATTGACCGACCTTGAACGTGTGGCAGATCACGCGCTCAATATCGCTCAGGCTGCCAAGGTTCGTTACCACTATAATGGTATCGATGCGCCTCCAATAAATGAGTCTACTTTATAATTAAAAGAAAACTCCCCAAAATAGGGGAGTTTCTTATTTTGTGAAACAATTCTTGTGCAAGTTTCACAATTGACGTAAAAATGTCAAACTATTTTTTGTAAAAATTGTTGACATAATATTTGACTAGTGATATATTGAAGACAGAAAGAAGATCAAGTTCTAGAAAGGACTGAGTCCAATGCACAACGAGGTTTTTAAATCTTAAAACGGAGTTGATTTTTATGATCTTAATTGAGGACAATCCACCAGATGTTTCAACTTAAATAAATTGAAAGGGTGAGTCCAAAGAACTAGTTAATTTTTAACTCGAATTAAATTAGTTGAGGTAAACTCCAATGAAGTAGTTAGATAGGCGGTAGCACAGCTACCGCCTTTAATTTTTTGTATATGATTTAACTGTTTACATTTACTAGTGTAATTAATATAATTATATGTTGATAGTATAAATTTAGGGGATAAGAATGAAGTCAAAAATTATTAGGCAAACAGTATTTCCATTACTTGCTGCCTTTATCTGGGGCTCAGCTTTTGTTGCTCAGTATATGGGCGCTGACATAATGCCGGCATTCGCATTTAATACAGTTAGAAATTTCATAGCAATTTGGTTCTTGAGCCTAATAGTTTTAGTTTTTGACTTGATAAGGCGTAAGAATCCATCGTTCGAGCCAGACTATGTTCACAGTAACAAGGAACTGTTTAAGGGCGGTACACTCTGTGGTATTACACTTGGTATTGCAATGAATTTGCAACAGTTTGGTATTGCGGGCTCGGGTGCTGGCAAATCAGGATTTTTAACAGCACTCTATATTGTTATAATTCCAGTTCTTGGAATCTTTTTTAAGCAGAAGCAATCACTTAGGGTTTGGATAAGTGTTGTTATATCGGTGATAGGCCTTTATCTCCTTTGTATCAAAGAGGATTTCTCTATTGAAACATCCGATTTATACCTTCTCGGCTGTGCACTTGCTTTCTCTATTCAAATGATGCTTGTGTCACACTATGTTAAGCGAGTGGATGGTATTAGGCTTTCGTGCTACCAGTTCGCGATAGCAGCAATTGTGTCTGCAATATTTATGCTTGCGGCGCATGAGGTGCCAACCTTTGAGATGATCAAGCTCTCTATCGGTCCACTTCTTTATACCGCTATTTTATCAAGCGGTGTTGCGTACACATTACAGATATTTGCTCAAAAGGGAACAAACATCGCAGTGGTTTCACTCCTTTTGTGCCTTGAGTCTGTATTTGCGACGATTTCAGGTGCTGTAATTTTACACGAGGTTATGAGCCTTCGTGAGTATATAGGATGCATAGTAATGTTTTCCGCCGTGATTATTTCACAAATTCCAGGTAAAAAAGAGGTATTAGAACAATGAAGCGTATTGTTTCAATTCAGGATATTTCCTGTGTTGGAAAGTGCTCTTTGACAGTTGCACTTCCAATTATTTCTGCTGCAGGTGTTGAGGCTGCTATTTTGCCAACAGCTGTACTGTCTACACATACAGCATTCAAAGAGGGCTTTACCTTCCATGATTTGACAGGGGAGATTACACCAATTTCAGATCACTGGAAAAAGGAAAAGTTTGACTTTGATGCAATCTATACAGGATATCTTGGTTCTTTTGAACAGATAGACCTTGTTAAAAAGTTTTTTGATGATTTTAAGAGCGAAAAGACTGCTATAGTTGTTGACCCAGCTATGGCTGATAACGGTTGTCTTTATAAGGGCTTCACACCGGAGTTTGCCAAGGCAATGGCAACGGTGTGTGCCAAGGCAGACGTAGTCGTACCAAACCTCACAGAGGCATGTTTCATGCTCGGTGAGGAGTATATTGGCGAGGGCTACAGCTGTGAATATATTGAAAATATTTTAAAGAAACTCGCAGCGCTCGGCCCTCGCTATGCAGTGCTTACAGGCATGTCATTCGAGGAGGGCAAGCTTGGCGTAATGTGCTACGACAAGGAAGAGGACTCTTTCTTTGAGTATTATAACGAGAAGTTGCCTGTAAGCTTCCACGGCACAGGCGATATCTTTGCATCAAGCTTTACTGGTGCATTGATGAATGACCTCTCTGTAAACGATGCTCTCGTTGTTGCCGTTGAGTACACTCTCGAGTCGATGAGATGTACTTTGAGGGAAGAGAATTACAACTGGTACGGCGTAAACTTTGAACAGGCTATTCCTAAGTATTTGGAATTATTAAATAAGTAAGAAAAATCTTGAGGAGGTTTTTATAAATGGCAAAAAGTTATGTATTCATAAAGGACGCTCCAAAGATGGACTACATGAAGGACTTTAGTGCTCTTCCAAAGAATTATGGCACCAAGAAGTACTTTAATCGTCCTGATATCAAAGCTATTCGTGAGACAGTATGGGCAGGTCTTGACGATCTCAACGAAAAGACAAATTTCGCAGCAGATTTAAAGAATTACAAGCAGGTTCTTGTAAAGCCTAACCTTGTATTCGTATATCACAATACAGGTCTTGACAAGAAGGATTATCCAGAAAACACAGATCCACGTGTATTTGAGGCAGTAATCGCTTGGCTTAAGAAGTACACAGACAATATCACAATCGTTGAGTCTGCTGGTAAACCATATCCAACAACAGTAGCATTTAAGATTGCTGGTTATGACAAGATTGCTAAGTACTACAACACTGGTCTTGTAGACCTTGAGACACAGCCAGTTGTTCGTTACATCCTTCCAAAGGCAGAGGTTATGAAGGAAGTTTACCTTCCAGAAATCCTCGACATGGTAGTAAAGGGTGAGGCATACTATGTTTCTGTACCAAAGATGAAGACAAACCTCTACACAGGTGTTACTCTTGGCTTCAAGAACGCTATGGGTACAATTCCTTACTTCCTTCGTGAGCGTAACCACACTCACGACATTGACAAGAAACTTGCAGATTTACTTTATCTCTTCAAGCCTGATCTTACAGTAATCGATGGTATCATCGGTGGTGAGGGCAACACACCTTCTCCAGTTGACCCAGTTAAGGTTGGTAAGATTGTTGTATCTAACCAGTCTGTTGAAGCTGACAGAATTACAACATACATGATGGGCTTTGACCCTGATAAGAACAAGCTTATGATTGAGGCTACAAAGCGTAACTTCGGTGATAATCAGGTTCAGATTATTGGCGATACAACTGTTACACCATTCCGTCCAGCAATCTCTTCTCTTCTTGATGAGAAGACAGCTCGTGAGTTCCCGAACCTCATGGCAGTTGTTGGTCATACACTTCCAGGCGCTCCAAAGATCACAGATCCTAACAGTGTAACACCAGAACTTGCTCTTGAGATTGAGCAGGCTTGTATGGGTGGTTGTTTGGCATCTGTTAAATTCGGTATGGACTTCTTTAACCACAAGAAGAGAATGGATGGCGCTAAGCTTAAAGTATGCGTAATTGAGGGCCCTGGTATCCCAATTAATGGCGTTCGTTACTGGTTCGATAAGAACGGTAAGCCATATACAAAGGAAGACCTTGCAGCACTCCCAATCAAGAAGTTTGGTATGGGTAACTGCACATTGGCTCAGGTTGGCGATATCTGCTTCTGGAAAGCAACAGGTTGTTGCGACCCAGCTAAGAATGCATCACTTATTTGCATGGCTGGTGGTTCAATACTTCCAATCGTTTCACCTGCAAACCAGAACCTTATCCCAACAGGTCTTGGCCTTATCAAGATGATTCTCAAGAGAATGAAGACAATTTGGGGTGGCAGATATGTAGATGCTCCACGCATCTCACATGATGACAGAGTATTCGACATTCCAAAGAAGCTCTCAAAGGCTGAGCTTGCTATGGATTTCGTTCCTTATCCACTTCCAAAGATGGGACCAATCGAGAAGTGCCGTCAGATCATAAATCAGGCATATATTCTCCTTTGTGCTCTTCCACTTCCAATCAATACAAATTACAAACATGGACAGAATAAGTAATTAGTGTTTGATAACTAAAAGGGTGCGCTACACTTTGTAGCGCACCCTAATTTTTTTTGCACTTTTCGTGGTAACGTCAGGATGGTATTAATTTGGTATATTTTTATTGTGTTATTTTATAAATTAAAGTAAATGGAGGAACATCTAATGAATTGGGATAGACTTATTTCAATTGAAGAGATGGAAGCCGCTACTAACACACTCCTTGAAACAGGAGCAAAGGTTGGCGCGGATTCATGGCAACAGCGTGTTCAAAACCAAAATCCTCACTGTAAGTTTGGTGAACAGGGCATCTGCTGCCGCATCTGTAGTATGGGTCCTTGCCGTATCACACCAAAGTCACCACGTGGTATCTGTGGCTGTGACGCTCACGGCATCGTTGCTCGTAACTATTTGCGCTTCACTGCAGGTGGTTCAGCTACTCACTCGGATCACGGCCGTGCAATTGCGCACACACTTTATAACTCTTCACCTGATGGAGCATATCAGGTAAAGGATCCAGACAAGCTTAAAAAGATTGCAACAGAGTGGGGCATCGAAACAGAGGGTAAAGATATTTACGACCTTGCTCACGAAGTTGCAGAGACAGGCCTTTTGGAATATGGTAAGCCTTTCGGAACTTTGAAGTTCGCTGAGCGTGCACCAAAGCACACACGTGAACTTTGGGAGCAGGCTGACATTACACCACGTGCCATCGACCGTGAAGTATCACAGTCACTTCATATGACACATATGGGTTGTTCATCACTTCCAGAGGCACTTATTAAGCACTCACTTCGTTCAGGCCTTTCAGATGGTTGGGGCGGCTCAATGATGGGTACTGAATTCTCAGATGTACTCTTCGGAACACCAAAGCCACTCGATACAACAGCAAACCTTGGCGTAATGGAGAAGGACATGGTCAACATCGTTGTTCATGGACATGACCCATCACTCTCAGAGATGATTGTTTTCTATGCACAGGATCCAGAGATGATTGACCTTGCAAAGAAGAATGGAGCCAAGGGCATCAACATCTGCGGTGTTTGCTGTACAGCAAACGAAGTTGCAATGCGTCATGGTATTCCAATGGCAGGTAACTTCCTTCAGCAGGAGAACGTTGTTTTAACAGGTGCCTGCGAAGCAATCGTTGTTGACGTTCAGTGTATCTTCCCAGCACTTGGACCTCTCTCTAAGTGCTTCCATACAAAGTTCATCTCAACAAGCCCAATCGCTCGTTTCCCAGACTCTGATTTCATTGAGTTCACAGATGAGACAGCAGCTGAAAAGGCAAAAGAGATTGTTCGCATCGCTTGCGAAAACTTTGCAAATAGAAACCCTGACCTTGTTCACATCCCAGATCTCAAGACAAAGGCTCGCGTTGGTTACTCAGTAGAGGCAATCAAGAAGTGTCTTGACGGTGTAACAAACAGCCACGTTGATGAGACAGGCACAATGATGCCACTTGTTGACGCAGTTAAATCAGGTGTTATCCGTGGCGCAGTAGCTATGGTTGGTTGTAACAACCCTAAGGTTCGCGCTGACTTCTCACACATTGAGCTTATGAAAAAGCTCCTTGAAAACGACATCATCGTTGTTGTATCTGGTTGTTCTGCACAGGCTGCTGCAAAGGCTGGCCTCATGGACCTCGATGCAAAGGACTGCTGCGGTGAAGGTCTTCGCCGTGTATGTGAACTTGTTGGTATCCCACCAGTACTTCACATGGGTTCATGTGTTGATATCTCTCGTATGATGATTCTCGCAACTGACATTGCAAATGACTGGGGAATTAACATCTCACAGATTCCACTTGTTGGTTGTGCTCCAGAATGGATGTCTGAGAAGGCAGTATCAATCGGTAACTACGTAGTAGCAACTGGTATTGATACATACCTTGGCGTAGAGCCATTCTGTGAGGGCTCAGAAGAAGTAATTGAACTTCTTCGTGGTGAGTCTGGAGCAAAGCAGTGGGTTGAAGCAAACTTCACTGTTGAAAAGGATATGGATAAGCTTTGCGACCTCATGATTGATGCAATCGAGGCTAAGCGCTCAGCTCTTAACATTTAGTAAACATCAAGAGGCATTTTATGAAACTCGCTATTACAGGAAAAGGTGGCGTTGGTAAGACAACGCTCTCCTCAACACTCGCAAGGCTCTATGCCGACGAGGGCAGGACGGTACTCGCAGCGGACGTTGACCCAGATGCTAATTTGGGACTCGCGCTCGGACTGTCAGAGGAGGAAGTAAACTCAATAGTTCCAATTTCCAAGATGCGTACGCTAGTTGAGGAGAGGACAGGCGCCAACGACGCCAACAAGTTCTTTAAACTCAACCCGCAGGTGTCCGACATACCGGACAAGTACTCAAGGGATATTAACGGAGTTAAGCTCCTTGTTATGGGTACTGTCGAGACTGGCGGCTCGGGCTGTGTATGCCCAGAGCATGTAATGCTCAAGTCCATCTTATCAGCGCTCGTATTTAGAAAAGACGACGTGGTTATCATGGACATGGAAGCCGGCCTTGAGCACCTTGCTCGTGGCACAGCAAGTATGATGGACTTCTTTATAGTAGTAATTGAACCGGGCGCACGTTCAGTTCAGACCTATGAAAACGTCAAGAGACTTGCACACGACATTGGCGTAGACCGTGTCTATGTAGTTGCGAATAAAATTCGCGATGACGAGGATAGGGCTTTTGTTGAAAGCCGTATTCCAAAAGAGGATTTACTTGGTTTTATCAGTTACAATTCCGAAGTAATAGACGCTGATAGAAAAGGCCTCTCTCCGTACGACTGCAGCAGCACAGCTTTGGAGGAAATCAAAGCAATTAAGGCTGCACTCGACAATCTTAAAGATTAGAAAGGAAAAAAGACATGGCTTTATTTGAAAGAGTATTCCGTGGTTCTGACGAGATGTTTGCTAAAGCAGAGGCTGAGGTAAACGCTATCGTAGACAAAGTCGGTAGAGATGCACCACTTAATATGCCAAATACAGCATATTATCTTGCTTGCATCTATGCATATATTGGTAAGAAAGTAACAACAACTGGCGAACTTCAGGACGCCCTTACTGACGTAAAGGCAATGATGCTTCGTGAGCCTCGCACCAAGTCAATCTTCTGGTCTGGTGTCGGCACAGCAATTGCTGCCGAGATGATTGAGGCTTGTAAGTATGTTGAGACAGCAACTCCTTATGAGGGTACAAAGTATCATGGTCACTTCTCAGACTCAGAAGTACGTGAACTTGGTGTACCACTTGTAACAAACGACATCCCAGGTTTCGTTGTAATGATTGGTCCTGCTCCTTCAACAGAGGAAGCAGTAGAAATCGTTAAGGGTTACCAGTCACGTGGTATCTTTATCTTCCTCATCGGTGGCATTATTGACCAGATGTATGAGGCAGGCGTAAACATGGGATTCCCAGTACGTCTTGTTCCTGTAACAGATGAGATTTGGGGCGTAGGCCACATCATCTCACTTGTTACACGTACAGCAATGATCTTTGGTAACGTTCAGCCAGGTGACTGGGAAGGTTTCCACAGATATACATTTGACAGAATCAACGCATTTGTTAACGCTTATAAGCCAGTAGCTGATATCACAGTTGCTTGTGGCGCAGGCGCTATCAAGCTTGGTTTCCCAGTAATTACAAACGACACTGATGATATGTGGTCAGTTCCAAAGTCACTCGTTATCAACGAGGATACAAAGGACTGGATTGATACATCACTTGAAGCACGTGGTATCAAGATTAAGGTTACAAATATTGATATACCTGTTGCATTCTCAACAGCATTTGAGGGTGAAATCATCCGTAAGGCTGATATGAGAATTGAAATTGATGGTTCACGTGTTGACTGCTTCGAACTTGTTCAGACTAAGGACGCAACTGATATTGAGGACCACAAGATTGTTGTTGAAGGTCCAGAGATAGATGAGTTTGAGGAAGGCGCTAAGGTATCTGTTTCTTACACAGTAGAAGTTGCTGGTAAGAACATGCAGACAGACTTTGAATCTGTATTTGAGCGTAAGTTCCACTCATACCTCAACTGCGTTGAAGGTCTTATGCACACAGGCCAGCGTGATATGATTCGTATCCGTGTAAACAAGGCAGCATTTGATGCAGGCTTCAGATTCAAACACATTGGTGAAGTTCTCTATGCCAAGATTATGTCTGACTTTGACACAGTTGTTGATAAGTGCCAGGTTAAGATTGTAGTTGACGCTGATAAGAATAAGGAACTTCGTGCGCAGGCAAACAAGGTATTTGACAAGCGTGATGAGAGACTTAAGTCTATGACTGATGAATCAGTTCCTCAGTTCTACTCATGTATCATGTGTCAGGCATTCTCACCAAGCCACGTTTGTATCGTAACACCTGAGCGTCTTGGCCTCTGTGGTGCTGTATCATGGCTTGATGCTAAGGCAACATATGAACTTGACCCAACAGGTCCTTGCCAGATAGTTACAAAAGAGAAGTGCACAGACGAGCGTGTTGGACGTTACGAAGATGTTGATGAGGTTGTATACAGCCTTTCACACGGCGCTCTTGAGCACGTAACACTTTACTCACTCCTTGAAGACCCAATGACATCTTGCGGATGCTTTGAGTGTATCTGTGGTATCGAGCCTTGCTCAATGGGTGTTGTTATCACAACACGTGAGCATACAGGTATCACACCACTTGGTATGACATTCTCTGAGATGGCTTCCCTCACAGGTGGTGGTGTTCAGACACCAGGCTTCATGGGACACGGCAAGCACTACATCGCTTCTAAGAAGTTCTTAAAGGCAGAGGGCGGTTTGCCACGTCTTGTTTGGTTGCCATCTGACCTTAAGGAGCAGATTCGTGATAAGATTAATGCAACAGCTAGCGAAGTATATGGTATTGAAAACTTCGCTGACATGATTGCAGATGAGACAACTTGCGGTTCAGGAGATCCAGAGGAACTCCTTGCATTCCTTTCAGAAGTTGGACATCCAGTACTTGAGATGGAGCCAATGGATATCTAAGTTTAAAACGGGAGACTGTTATGTTTGATGTAACCTTTACATTTGAAAATGAAGACAGGCAACCGGTGACGGTATCTTGTGCACCTGGAGCAAATTTGCTCCAGGTAGCGCAACATGCCAACGTTGCCATAGATGCGCCATGCAGCGGTAACGGTGCATGCGGAAAATGTAAAGTAAGACTCATAGAAGGCGAGCTTAACTGCTGGCCTTCAAGCCATATCACAGATGAGGAAAAGGCAGAGGGCTGGATTCTTTCCTGTGGTTCAAAAGTTGCATCTGACGTAACAGTTATGGTTCCCGATATTGCGGCAGCATATCAGAGCAGAATGCAGACAGCCGACCTCTCAAGTGGCAAAGAAATTGCTATTTTTGAAAAACTTTTAAGTGACATTAAGGGAGCAGGTGTGGAACTTGTTAACACATTTGCATCTGACCATGTTGAAATAGATCCACCAACACTTGATGACACACTCCCAGATAATGAGCGTCTTGTAAACGCAATAAAGAAGACTTTTGGTGTTTCAAAAGTAACAATGCCATTCTCTGCTACAAGGGACCTTGCAAGGAACCTTCGCGAGAATGATTTTAGAGTTCGTATTGTCGGCGAGCACAGGGGCCCCGATTTCTTTGTATACGGTGTCACATCATATGATGACCACGAGCCACTCTGTGGCCTTGCCATCGATATTGGTACGACAACCGTATCCGCTGTACTTGTTAACTTAAAAGGCGGGGACCTGCTCGCCAAAGCTTCTTCTGGCAACGGCCAGATTCGCTATGGCGCAGATGTTATTAACCGTATTATCGAGCAGGGTAAGACAGGTGGCGTAAAGCGCCTTAAGGACGCAGTTGTCTGTGAGACAATTGAGCCACTTATTACAAAGCTCTGTGAGACTGCCAATGTCTCACCAAGCAAGATACTCAAAGTATGTGTTGCATCTAACACAACAATGAACCATCTCTTGCTTGGCGTTGATGCGAACCCAGTTCGTATGGAACCATACATTCCGACTTTCTTCCATGCAGATGACATCTTTGCAATGGAGATTGGACTTCATGTAAATCAGAATGCACGCCTCATACTTTGCCCAAATATCGGCTCATATGTAGGCGGTGATATCACCGCTGGTACACTCGCCACACTTCTGTGGAACAAAGAGGAATTATCACTCTTTGTTGACCTTGGAACAAATGGTGAGATTGTATTTGGTAATAATGAGTTTATGATGAGCTGTGCATGCTCTGCTGGTCCTGCCTTTGAGGGTGGAGACATCAGTTGTGGTATGAGAGCTACTGATGGCGCAATTCAAGCCGTTACAATTGACAAGGATACGATGGAGCCATCATACGATGTAGTCGGTGGTGATTCTTTCAAGCCAATAGGTCTCTGTGGCTCTGGCATAATAGATTTGATCTCAGAACTTTATCGCTGCGGAATTGTTAACTCAAAGGGCAAGTACGTGCGTGAAGGCGACAGGGTTAAGTTTGATGAGTACGGCATGGGACGCTATATCATCGTTGATCAGACAAAGTCTGAAACAGGCAGAGAAATCGCACTCACAGAAGTTGATATTGAAAGCTTCATTAGAGCAAAGGGCGCTATTTACTCTGGAATTGATACACTTCTTTCAAGTCTTGATATGGATGCCTCATGTGTTGAGCATTTCTATGTAGCAGGCGGTATTGGAAGCGGAATCAATATTAAAAATGCTATCAATATTGGTATGTTCCCAGATATCGAACTTGATAAGTATGAGTATATCGGTAACTCTTCACTTGCTGGTGCGTACACTTGTGTACTTTCAAGGAACGCTGAGAAGAAGGTGAACGAGCTTGCAAGGAATATGACATACCTTGAACTTTCAACATATCCAGGATATATGGATAACTTTATTGCAGCTTGTTTCTTGCCACATACTGATTTATCTCGCTTCCCAAATAGCGTACAGGAGCTTTGATGATGGAAGTTAAAAACAATATTAAAGAAGTACCACTCGCACATTACTTAGAGGAGTACAAAAAAATAAATCCAGATGATGCATCAGCAAGGTGCAAGGCAGAGTTTGATGGTAAGGCTTTTAAAATCAACTTCCTTGGTGATACTTACACATTGACTTGGCCAGAGTTTTCTATATCTTGCGAAAACTCTAACGCTTTTGCACTTACTGATTTAAAAGGGCAGACATTCCTTTTACGTATCATCCTTGAGATGGAAAACCATCTCTTCCTCGGAAAGTATAAGACTTTCCGTGAGATGCCTTGGGGCGAGATGTATATCGAGCCGTTTACCGGCAGATGCCTCACGCGCTCAGCGTTTACCTTTGGCACTGATGTTGCAAAGTTTCGCAAGGCATGCGAAACACTTGGCGCAACACCAGTTGACCACGCTGACGCCGCCTTCGGCTTTGAGGTACTCGACGGTTACTTTATTCAGATATTAATTTGGGAGGGTGACGACGAATTTAGTCCTTCCGCTCAAATTCTTTATTCGGACAATTTTGAAACAAGTTTCGCTGCAGAGGATAGAGTAGTTATAGCAGAGATGCTTATTACAAAAATCAAAGCGACAATGAAAGGGGTATAACTATGCATATGCATCACGAACACGATGACCACCATGACGTTGCGCCAAAGGAGCAACTTATTGCTTTGATGAAGTATATGGTAGGCCACAATGCCGAACACACACATGAACTCGAACACCTAGCTCTCGATATTAAGGAGGCAGGCGAGGAGTCAACATATGAAACAATTATGGAAGCAGTAGAAAACTATCACAAGGGAAACGAAATCCTTGCTGATGCATTGGCCAAGATTTCAGAATAGAGGTTTTATTATGTGCTTATCAACAGTTTATAGGAACTCACTTGAGGACGAAGGAAACGTTATCATGAGTAATGTTTCTAAAATTGAAGTAAATGATAACATCGTAGTTGTAACAGACCTTTTCGAGCGCACACTTGAGATTGAGGGCACTTTAAAGTATTTGGATCTCGTTGGCGCAAAGGCTGTAATTGCAACTGCGTAATCTAGGAGAATAACATGGCAACAAAAACAATTGCTGTAGCCGGAAAGGGTGGCGTCGGAAAGACAACCACCTGCGGTATGCTTATTGATTATTTAACTAAAAAAAGTCAGGCTCCACTTCTTGTTGTGGACGCTGATGCGAACTCAAATCTCAACGAGGTTTTAGGCGTAGAGGCTGAGGTTACTCTGGGCTCAATTCGTGAGGAGATTGCTCACTCAGAAATTGACGGGAAAATCCCAGATGGAATGTCAAAGGCTGACTATGCAGAATTTAAATTTGAGGATGCACTTATCGAAGAGAAAGACTTCGATATGATTGTAATGGGACGCACACAGGGCCAGGGTTGTTATTGCTTTGTTAATGGTCTTTTGAAGTCTCAAATAGATAAATACATTAAAAATTACAGTTACACTGTAATCGACAATGAGGCTGGACTTGAGCACATCAGCAGAGGAACACTTCCACATGTTGACGTTATGTTCCTCGTTTCTGACTGTTCACGTCGTGGAATTCAAGCTGTCGCTCGAATTCGTGACATGATTGATGAACTTAAACTCAACCCAGGCGAGATTTATCTCATTGTAAACAGGGCTCCAAACGGGGAACTCAGTGACGGCGTAAAAGAGGAGATAGAGAAGCACAATTTACCACTTCTTGGAGTACTCCCTCACGATGACCTCGTTTATGAATATGACTGTGATGGTAAACCAACAGCGTATGTTCCAGATACCACACCAGTCAAGGCAAAGCTTTTCGAACTCATGAAAAAGATCGATATTTAAATTAGGTAGTAAATTTTTTGTATATCAAGAAAGGATTGAGAAAAATGGCTTTTGAAGCAAAACTCCAAGCATTTAACTCAAAGGTTAACGCAGTAACTCTTGGTACTGGCGACAAGGCTATCACTATTGGTGGTCAAAATGTAATGCCTTTTTACACATTTGATGCTGCAATTGAAAACCCACAGAAGGTTGGCGTTGAAATCTCTGACCTTGGTATGGAAATGTGCACAGTTGATGGACTTAAGGACTTCTATGCTGGCTGCAACACAGTTGTAGACATGGCTAAGAAGGCTGAGACAATCGAAGGCGCATCTTTCATCTGCCTTCACCTTGAATCTGCTGATCCAAACGGTGCGGATACAAGCGTTGAGGATTGTGTAAAACTCGCAAAAGACGTTGCTGATGCTATCAGCATGCCACTCGTTGTTATGGGTTGCAAAAATGTTGATAAGGATGCTGAAATCTTCAATAAGGTTTCAGAGGCACTTGAGGGTAAGAACATCCTCGTATTGTCAGCAAGAGAAGAGAACTACAAGACAGTAGGCGCATCTGCTGGCCTTGCATATGGTCAGAAGGTTGGCGCTGAGTCAGCTGTTGATATCAACCTTGCAAAGCAGCTTAACACAATGCTTTCACAGCTCGGTGTTAATGAGCAGGCTATCGTTATGAACGCTGGTTCTGCAGCAGCAGGTTATGGTTATGAGTATGTTGCTTCAACACTCGATAGAATTCGTTTGGCAGCACTCACACAGGGCGACGCACAGCTTGCAATGCCTATCATCACTCCAGTATCTACTGAGACATACGGCGTTAAGGAATCAATTATGCCAGAGTCAGAGATGCCAGAGTGGGGTAGCATGGAAGAGCGTGCAATCGAGATGGAAATTACAACAGCAGCTGCCGCATTAACAGGCGGCGCTGACGCTGTTATTCTTCGTCACCCAGAATCAATTAAAACAATTGCAGCAATGATTGCTGCTCTTAACTAAGGAGGGATTTCGTAATGGCAGTAAAAGGACTTGACATATTTAAATTGTCACCAAAGACAAACTGTAAAGAATGCGGAAGCCCTACTTGTATGGCTTTCTGCATGAAGGTTGCACAGGGCGCAGTTCCAATTGAGCAGTGCCCACATATGTCTGATGAAGCTAAGGCTTTACTTTCAGAGGCAACAGCACCAGCAATGAAGACAATCAAGATTGGTGCAGGCGATGCTGAAATCACACTCGGTGGTGAGACAGTTCTCTATCGTCACGACAAGACATTCGTATCAAAGAACGTTTTCGCAGTTCCTGTTTGCACATGCATGGATGATGCAGCAGTTGATGCAAAGCTTGAATCACTTAAGAAGATCGATTACGAGCGTATCGGTGAGCGCGAATTCGTAGAATCTATTTATGTTCACGGTGAGGGCGACAAGATTGTTGACCTTGCAAAGAAGGCTGCTGCAACAGGTCGCGTTGTTATCGTTGAGACAACAGACGTTGACGCTGCAAAGGCTGCTATTGACGCTATCAAGGACACAAAGCCAGTTCTCTGTGGCGCAACAAAGGACAACTTTGCTGCAATGAACGAGATAGCTACTGCTGCTGGCATCGCTCTTGGCGTATGCGGCGACAGCATTGACGATATCTATGATACAATCAAGGCACTTGAGGATGCAGGCAACAAGAACCTCATTATCAACGTAACAGGTGCTGATGTTAAGGAAACACTCAAGAATGCAGTATTCTGCCGTCGTGGCGCTATCAAGGATAGCGACAAGTCTCTTGGTTACCCATCAATCGTTAACCTTTCAAGACTTGCTAAGGGTGATCTTCATCTTCAGACTGCTTTCGCATCACTCTTCACACTCAAGTACGGTTCAATCATCGTAATGGAAGATATGACAATGGCTGAGGCGCTTCCTCTTTATGGCCTTCGTCAGAACATCTACACTGACCCTCAGAAGCCAATGAAGGTTGAGCCAGGTATCTATCCAATCAACGGTGCAGGCCCAGATGATCCTTGTATCCTCACAGTTGACTTTGCACTTACATACTTCCTTGTATCAGGTGAAATTGAGCGTTCAAAGGTTCCAGTTAACCTCCTCATCACAGATGCATCAGGTATGTCAGTACTCACAGCTTGGGCTGCTGGTAAGTTCTCATCATCAACAGTTAAGAAGTTCTTTGATGAGTTTGATATAGCTAGCAAGATCAATAACCGCACACTTATCCTTCCTGGTAAGGTTGCAGTTATGAAGGGCGAAATCGCTGACAAACTTCCTGAGTGGAACGTAGTAGTTGGTACTCGTGAAGCAGTTGAAATCGTTAAGTACTTAAGAGACGGCGAGTACGTCAAGGCAGCAGAGGCTGCAGCTGCATCTAAGGCAGATGCACCAAAGGCTGAAGCTAAGGTTGTTGACGAGAACGCACCACTTGATTTCGAAAGAATAGCTGCTAGCATTCCAGAAATCAAGAAGGTTGATATGGGCGTTACATACAAGACTCGTAATGTTGACTCTCAGAAGTTCATCACTATCGGTGAGCGTATTCACTGCATAAGCCCAACAATCAAGGCTGCTTTCGACAACTGGGATCCAGAGCCAATCCTCAAGCGTGCTGCTGAGCAGATTGCTGCTGGTGCAACATATCTCGATGTTAACATCGGACCTGCAGAATCAAATGGTCCTGAACTTATGACTTGGGCTGTTAAACTCCTCCAGGAAAACTTCAACAACGTACCACTTGCTCTCGATACAGCTAACAAGAAGGCTATTGAGGCTGGTATCAAGGTTTATAACCGTACAAACGGTAAGCCAATCGTAAACTCAGCTGACGCTGGTTCTCGTATTGACAACATCAACCTTGCTGCTGCAAATGACGCAATCGTTATCGCACTTTGCTCTGCTGATGGTATCGCAAAGGATAACGAAGAGCGCATGATGCACTGCCACAAGATGCTCGACCTTGGTATGTCACTTGGTATGGAATCAGACGATTTGTGGTTCGACCCACTCTTCCTCGTTGTTAAGGGCATGCAGGACAAGCAGATGGACGTTCTTAATGCTATTAAGATGTTTGCTGATGAAGGACTTAAGTCAACAGGTGGTCTTTCTAACAACTCTAATGGTGCTCCAAAGGAAGTTCGTCCAATCATGGATTCAACTCTCGTTGCTATGTGCATGATGCAGGGTCTTACATCTGCTATCGTTAACCCATGCGACAAGAGACTTATGGAGACAATCAAGTCTGCTGACATCTTCAAGAACAACGAGCTTTATTCAGACTCTTATCTTGATATGTAATTAATCTTATAAAAATTGCGCTCGAGTGTTTACACTCGGGCGTTTTTTTGATAAAATATTTGTGTCTCATATTCGGAAATATATAAAGGAGGTTTATCGAAATGAGTGAGAAATTTGATGCTCTTATCGCTAATAAAGACAAGAGTGCGCAGTACATGCTTGACGAAATCACACATATCTGTAAGGACATGCCAAAGCGTGACCCAGGTTCAGACGGTGAGAGAATCGCTAGTGAGTACATGGCAGAAGTTTTGAAGAACGAATGTGGTTGTGAGAAGGTTGACATCGAGTCATTCGACGAGAATCCAGGTTCTTTCTATGGTTGGATTCATATCACATTCACACTTTGCTTCATCGCACTTATTCTTATTCCACTTTGCCCAGGTAGCACAGTAGCAGCAGCTATCGGTATTGCTTGTGTAATCCTCGGTTGGGCACTTGCACTCTTACAGTTCGGTCTTTACAAGAAAGTAGTAGACTTCATGTTCCCTAAGAAGGTTGGTACTAACGTAACAGCTATCAAGTCTTGCACAGGTGAAGTTAAGAGAAGAATCTTCTTCAACGGTCATCAGGATGCAGCTTGGGAGTGGCCAGCAAACTTCCTTGGTGGCGGCGTTCTTTTCGAAGGCCTTATCATCATCGCAGCTATTGGTACACTTTACTATCTTGGTCTTGACATCTCTATCCTTGTTGCTGGTACACTTACAGCAACAGCTAAGAAGATGGCTTACATCGGTCTTGTATTCGTTCCTTTCTGGATTTACATGTTCTTCATGTGGAACCGCAACCGTATCGTTGACGGTGCTAACGACAACCTTTCAGGTTGCTACATGGGTATCGCTATCCTCAAGGCAATGAAGGAAGCTGGCATCGAGCTTGAAAACACAGAAGTAGGCGTTATCCTCTCTGGTTCTGAGGAAGCTGGTCTTCGTGGCTCAAAGGCATGGTGCGAGGCTCACAAGGGTGAGTTCCAGGATGTTCCTACATTCATCTATTCTTATGATACAATTCACGATCCTAAGTATCTCCTTACTAACTATCGTGACCTTAACGCTACTGTAAAGGCTGACAAGGACGTATCTGACCTCTTCATGGAAGCAGCTGCAGAGCTCAACATCCAGTGCAAGAAGGGCATGGTTCCTCCACTTGGTGGCGCTACAGATAACGCAGCTTTCGCACAGGGCGGTTTCCGTTCAACAGGTATCACTGGTCTTAACCACAACCTTGAGAACTACTATCATACACGTCGTGACTCATACGACAACATGGACCTTAAGGGTCTTGCTGATTGCTATGCAGTATCAGTTCGTGTACTTGATAAGTTTGATGAAGGCGCAAAGCAATAAGACTAAAAAGTGACAACTTAATTTGTTAACTTTGAGGCTAGGTTTTAATTGAAAACCTAGCCTCTTTTTGATATTATATTAAACGTTAAATTAATAATAAGGAGATGTATTGAAATGCTTGCAAGAGACAGCGTAAAAAATTATGACGAGCAACTTGAAAAATATGCTGACTATGTAGCAACTCAGATCGGAAAGACAATTGAGGTAGCAGGTGGCGGACGTCCATCAGGTTACCCACAGGAGCACAAGGCTCAGGACTATGTTATCGAGCATATGACTGGCACTGCTGATGAAGTTAGAACAGAGGACTTTAAACTTCATCCAAAGGCATTCATGGGTTGGGTACTTATCGATGGTATCTGCATGCTTATCGCAGCAGTACTTCTTATCATCAACTTCTTCGTAGCACCTATGAAGGCACTTGTAATCGTAGCACTTGTACTTACTGTTATATCAGTAGCTTGTATACTTGGCGAGTTCCTTTTCTATAAGGAATTTCTTGACCCTCTCTTCCCGGAGAAACAAGCAAAGAACGTAATTTGCACACGCAAGGCAGCAGGAGAGACAAAGAGAAGAATCATCTTCTCAGGTCACGTTGACTCAGCTTGGGAGTGGAGATACACATACCTTGGTGGTGGACACTTCTTGACTGCTGTTATCGCAACTGGTATTGTTTGCCTTGTTGCTGACCTTGTTATTATTCTTCTTACACTCTTTGGTTTATCAGCTGGTTGGTTCTTAGTAATTGCAAAGATTTTTGCTATTATCTCAGTTCCAGCTATGTGCCTCATCCTCTTCTTTATGAACTGGAGCATCTGCGTTGACGGTGCAAACGACAACCTTTCTGGTGTGTTCGCATCAATGGCAGTAATGCAGTACCTTGTTGATAATGACATCCGTTTTGAGAATACAGAGGTAATCTCTATTTCAATGTCATCAGAGGAAGCTGGCCTCCGTGGTGCTAAGGCATTTGCAAAGGCTCACTCAAAGGAGTATGCTGACTCAGGTGTTGAGACAATCGCTATCTGCACAGATACACTTCGTGACTTTGACGACATGGGTATCTATAACAAGGATATGACTGGTACAGTTAAGCTTGATCCAAAGGTTGCTGGCCTTGTTAAGGAAGCATCTAACATTGCTGGACTTAACCTTCCATACGCTAACGTATTCTTTGGTTCTTCTGATGCAGCAGCACTCGCACAGGGTGGTATGAAGGCTTGCTGCCTTGCTGCTATGGATCCAACTCCAGCACGTTACTATCACACACGTCTTGATACAGCTGACAATCTCGACAAGAGAACAATCGCAGCTGGCGTTGATACACTTCTCAACGCTGCTTTCCTCTTTGATGAGAAAGGCCTTGACTACTAATTTATAGCAAAAAATAACTCCGCTAGGGTTACCTAGCGGAGTTTTATTTTTGCTTATTTTTCAGCCTGCTTTGAATACTTGAGGTTATAGATAACTCTCATGATGTTTGTATCAATAGGAGAGAGAGGAGACTTGCTTACTGTGAGCTCACAGTACATCTCGGCCTTGCACTCCTTCTCGAGTACCTTTTTAACACCTTCAAGATCAAAGAGTGTGTTACCTGTTACCATAGCGCCCTGACCTTTTACGAGGACAGCGTTACGGCCCTTTGATGCCTTGCCTATGTCAAGGGCATCAGTTCTGTAACTTGTCTTTTCCCAGTTGCAGCACTTAACGTCTACACCAGCAATCTGAGCGAAGTCATCAAGGTGTGGCTTCATTGTGTTGCCTGCTTTTGAAAGAGCAACTACATCATTTGCATCGTACTGATCGATAAATGTTACATCACTGTTCCTATAGATAGCAGCATGGATAGCAGCACAACGTGGGCCAATGCCCTTGTAAGGGCAGCCTGAGTCGATGTTACAGCTGTAAACATCGCCGTTCTTCATTGTAAGCTCAAATGTCTTATCTGTGATTTTCTTACTTGAGCCTAAATCCTGAAGCTTGTTGTTTGTTGTTGAAAAACGCTGCTCATAAGCCTTGTAAAGCTTAGCGGCACCAAGTCTGTTGTTTCCTGTTGTGAAACCAGTAACTCTGCCGAGTTCCTTGCCACAGACATCCTCAAGGGCTGCTGCTACTGCGAAGGATTCGTCGAAGTCTTCGCCGAGGCAGAGCGCGCCGTGATGCTTCATAATGATTGCTTTGCAATCAGGGTTTGCTTCTACGGCTGCTGCGACGCCCTTGCGGAGCGCACCAGTTGATGGCATGCCATATGCGCCAACTGGAACCTTTGGTCCAAGGACCTTAGCATACTTTGGTGCGAGGTCCTTGAGTACACGACCAGTTGGGGAGATGGCTGATGCATTTACCTGGTGTGTATGGATAACAAAGTTGACATTTTCGCGAAGGCGATATGCATCAGCATGAACGCCCTTTTCAGAAGATGGCTTGATGTCACCTTCGTATTCGCAGTCAGCGATGTTAACTACTACGAGTTCATCAGGTGTCAATGTCTCATATGGTCTGCCACTTGGAGTGATGACAAACTGTGTATCAGAGATACGAGCTGAAACATTGCCCCATGTTCTAGCGATAAGGCCTGATTCAACGAGCTTTTTACCAGCTTCGATGACAAGAGCCTTTGCTTCATTTATTTCGTAAGCCATTTCTATACCTCTTACTTTTTCTTTGCTGTTGGGATAAGTTCGCACTGTGAAAGAACCTTGTCAAAGCGTGCAATACAGTCATCAATCATCTTTTCATCATATGCAGCAGATGTGTAGAGACGTGAGCCTGCGAGTGTTACAAGACCTTCTGCCATGTAAGCAGCACCCATGTTCTGCATCTCGATCTGACGAATACCAGTCTGATCGAGGATTGATGGGATTTCCCAAGCCTTCTTAAGGTCGATAGCGTATTGCATTGTACCAACTGTATCAAGGTGACAAACAGAACCTACGTTGAATGCTACGAATGGGAGGTTGTACTTCTTGATAGATGCCTGGATGCCCTTTGTGAGGCGGTCACCCATCTGGCCTGCCTTCTGGCAAGCGTTTCTCTTCTCGATTTCGCAGATTGCTGTGTAACCAGCAACACAAGAGATAGGTGTTGCTGCCATTGTGCCACCGCACATTGCCTTCTTAACCTTCTTGCCAGATGCGTCAAGGCCAGCACCAAGGTGCTTCATTACATCCTTGTGACCGCCGATACCGCCGGCACCTGGGTAACCGCCGGCGATTACCTTACCAAAGATTGTGAGGTCTGGGTCGATACCATAGTAACCCTGTGCACCAGAAAGACCAATACGGAAACCTGATACAACCTCATCACAGATGAGGAGTGCGCCATACTTGTGGCAGAGTTTTTCAACGCCCTTAACGAATTCACGTGTAACAGGGCGAGTAGCTGACTCTGGGCCGATTGGCTCGATGAATACACCAGCTGTACCGCCGTTGAGTTCGTTCATCTTGAGCTTGCGCTCGAGGTCTTCAAGGTCACCTGGGAAGAAGCCCTGTGTATGAAGGAATGCATACATTGGGATACCCTTTGACTGGAGGTTCATTGTTCCTGGAATACGCATATCCCAAGCGATCATATCTGACCAACCGTGGTATGCGCCACCCATCTTGAGGATGTTCTTGTGGCCTGTTGCAAGACGAGCAACACGCTCTGCGCACATGCATGCCTCAGTACCTGAACCGAGCATACGGAACATCTCAACTGATGGTACACATTCAGAAATCTTCTTAGCGAGCTTCATCTCATACTCGTGGAAAAGACCAGTTGAAGGACCACATGTGTTAAGAAGGTCGATAACTGCTTCACGAACAACTGGGTCATTAGAACCAAGGATAGTTGGACCGCCTGCCTGGAGAAGGTCGTAGTACTTGTTACCATCTATATCATAAAGGTAAGCACCTTCTGCTTTTGTCATAACGATAGGGAATGGGTGGTTGAAAGCAAGGTTGTGCTGTACACCACCAGGGATTATGTCGCGAGCTTCTGTAATCATAGCCTTTGACTTCTGGCACTTCTCTTCGAAGTAGTTCTGCTCATAGTTTGCAAGAGCAGTTCTGTTGATAGAATAAACTGGCTTCTTGATAAGAGCATCAAGTTCTCTGTTGATAGCTATAGCGTCTGGATATTCAGAAATAGCAAATCTTGTGTCCATAATTTTACCTCCAATTAAATACGTCGTGAGCGACGGCTCACAGTTTTACAATAAAAGTATACCACAATATACAAATATAATAAAGAGCCAATTTGTGGTTGAATTTTACAATATTAATTGATACAATTTAGTCATAGTGAGCAAGCGCTCACGCTACCTTATGTTTAAGGGAGACGGAAATGGAAAAAGTTTATCACAAGGAGGCCTTTGATAGAGCAAGTGAGAAGTATAAAATAGCAGTAATAGATGCTGGTATTAGTGAGTTCTCAGAGCTCGGTCTTGAAAAGGCCAACATCAACGTAATTGCGAAAAAGGCAGGTGTCAGCGTAGGCCTTCTTTACAAGTACTTTGATACCAAAGAGGATTACTTCTTTACATGCGTAGAGGAAGCGATGCGCACGCTTGAGGATATTATCGAGGGCGTTGTAAACAGCAACGATAAAATCCTTGTTCGTGCAGAGAAACTGATACGCGCAATTCAAGCGACGTCAGGCGCTGATTCAAAGTATGTAAAGCTTTACAATGAAATAACAAAGGTGTCAGATAAGGACGGCGCTGCCGAACTTGTAAAAAAGGTTGAGGGCATCTCTGCTAAAACCTATCGTGAGTTCTTGGAAGTGGCACAGAAAAATGGCGACATCAGGTCGGATTGTGACACGGCAATGTTTGCATTTTTCTTTGATACTTTACTTATGACACTTCAGTTTTCGTACACCTGTGATTATTACAGAGAGAGGCTTAAACTCTTCTGTGGTGAAGATATATTCGATGACGATGATCGAATGGTGAAGGAACTTATCAAGTTCCTAGAATCGGCATTTACATTCGAGCACGGCGACGTTAAGAAATTTGGTAAATAACTTAGGAGGAGACATATATGGGAAAGTTTGTAATCGCCTATGATATAGGCACAACTGGCGTTAAGACCTGTCTTTTTGAAATTGACAAAACCATTGTACTTAAAGCAGCGGAGTCACACGGATATGGACTCTACATGGTTGAGAATGGTGGCGCAGAGCAGGACTTTAACGAGTGGTGGGAAGCTATGGCTGAGACCACAAAGGAAATCTTTGCAAAATCTGACATCAAGCCTGACCAGATTGAGGGTATCTCATTCTGCTCACAGATGCAGGGACTTGTTGCTCTTGATAAGGACTGCAATGTTCTTCGCCGTCCAATGTCTTACATGGACCAGCGTGCGAAGGAAGAGATTAAGAAGGGTATTGCAAACGGAATCCAGATTGCTGGAGCAAACGTATTCAAACTCCTTCCTTACCTTTACTTCACAGGGGCAGTTTCTTGCTCAGTTAAGGACCCTATCTGGAAGTACAAGTGGATAGAGGCTCATGAGCCTGAAATCTTTAGCAAGATTTATAAGATAGTTGACGTTAAGGAGTCTATAATCGCAAAGATGACAGGTCGTATTATCATGACTCAAGACTCTGCTTTTGGTCAGCTCCTTTATGATACAAGAAAGGGTCACGAGGGTTGGTGCAAGCCGGTTTGCAAACTTGTTGATGTAAACCCTGATCACCTTGCAGAGATAGTTAAGTCAACTGACGTAGTTGGTGGACTTACAGAAGAGGCTGCAAAGGAACTTGGCCTTGTTCCTGGTATCCCAGTATTCGGCGGCGGTGGAGATGCATCTCTCATCGGTGTTGGCGCAGGTGCTGTTCTCCCAGGTGAGACACACATCTACTCAGGTACATCAGGCTGGGTATCAACTGTTGTTGAAAAGCAGACAGTTGATACAGGTGCTATGATTGCCGCTATCGTTGGTGCTGACGAAGGCAGATACAACTACTTCGCAGAGCATGAGACATCAGGCAAGTGCCTTGAGTGGGTCAAGAACCACTTGGCACTTGATGAGATTGGTATCTATCTTGAGAAGAAGGATGTTACTGAGTCACCAGAGAATTTCGAAGAGACATACACAAGCCTTTACGATTACCTCTCCAAGGTAATGAAGGAGACACCAGCTGGTTCTAACGGTGTTATCTTTACTCCTTGGCTACATGGTAACCGTTGCCCATTTGAGGATCCAAATGCTGCTGGTATGTTCTTTAACATCAACATCGATACAGGCAAGCGCGACCTCATTCGCTCAGTAATTGAGGGCGTATGCTTCCAGAACCGTTGGATGTATGAACAGCAAAAGAAAAAGGTTGATGTATCCGACACAGTACGTTTCGTTGGTGGCGGCGCTCTTTCAGATGTTACTTGCCAGATTCTTGCTGACGTACTCGGTTGCACAGTTGAGACAGTTGCAAGCCCACAGAACGTAGGCGCTGTTGGTGCTGCTGCTATCATCGGTGTTGGTATTGGTGCAATTGATAGTCTTGATAAGGTTAAGGAGTTCATCCCAGCTGAAAAGACATTTAAGCCAAACCCAGAAAACAAGGCTGTTTACGACAAGAATTTTGAAGTATTCAAGACACTTTACAAGAATAACAAGGCTGCTTTCAAAGCACTTAACGCATAAGGAATAACAGATGTATAACGTACTTTTTGTCTGCTCACAAAACATGTGCAGAAGCCCATACTGTGAGTATATGTTTAGAAAAATGGTAGAGGAGTCTGATGTGCTCCGTGGCAAGGTTGATGTTAAGTCATCTGCTGTCATGAGCCCAGTGCCTTATATTGATCCAAAAACTGCAGAGGCGCTGATAAGAGAGGGCTTTGATGAGGCCTATGTAAATAGTCACAAGCCAGGTTTTATCTTGCGCCCATACGACATCAAACTCTTTAAAAATGCCGATATTATTATCGGCATGACCAAGGGTCACAAGCTCCTTACACCAATCTGGTGGCAGGGTAAGTTTAAGACACTGTCAGAGGCTGCAACAGGCAGTTACAAGCCTGTCCCAGACCCATGGCTTATCAAGGATATTGACAAGTACATAGGCGAGATGAACAAGATAAAGGCTTATCTCGAGCAATATGTAACAGTATTAGAGGAAGAACTAAAATAAGATGAACAGTTTTGATGCATATAAGGGCTTTGGAATCGATGAGAGAATAATCAAGTTCTCTGACTCGATTTTAAAGGATCTTGATGAGAGATTTCGTGAAATAGACAGCATTGCCGAGTTTAACCAGATGAAGGTTATTAAGGCAATGCAGGATAACCGTGTTAACGCAGGTTGCTTTGCTGGCACGACTGGCTATGGTCACGACGACTTGGGTCGTGACACATTAGAGGCAGTTTATGCTTCCGTATTCCATACGGAGGCGGCACTCGTGCGTGGCCAAATTACCTGCGGTACACATGCGCTTGCTATTGCGCTCTCTGCAAACTTGCTCCCAGGTGACGAGATGTTGTCACCTGTTGGAAAGCCATACGATACATTGGAGGAAGTAATCGGCATCAGAGATGGTATCGGTTCTCTCAAGGAGTATGGAGTAAGCTATAAGCAAGTGGAACTCCTTCCTGATGGCACATTTGACTATGACAACATCCGTCGTGCTATCAATGAGAAGACAAAACTCGTTGAGATTCAGCGCTCAAAGGGATATGCTCAGCGCCCAACTTTCTCTGTTAAGGAGATAGGGGAGCTTACAATGTTCATCAAGCAGATAAAGCCTGATGTTATAGTAATGGTGGACAATTGCTACGGTGAATTCGTAGAGACAATTGAGCCATCAGACGTCGGCGCTGATCTGATTGTAGGTTCACTTATTAAAAATCCAGGCGGTGGTCTTGCACCAATTGGTGGATATATTTGCGGTCGAGAGGACCTTGTAGCACGCTGCATGAATCGCCTCACTGCACCTGGCATAGGTGGAGATGTTGGAGCAAGTCTTGAACTCAACACAAGGCTTTACCAGGGACTTTTCCTTGCTCCAACAGTTACAGCAGGTGCCGAGAAGGGTGCGATATTCGCAGCTCGTGCATATGAGACACTTGGTTTTAATGTAATACCAAGTGGCACCGAGACTCGCCATGATATCATCCAGTCAGTGGAACTTGGCTCTTCGGAAGCACTCTGTGCTTTCTGTGAAGGTATCCAAGCGGCAGCGCCGGTTGATAGCTACTTCACACCAGTTCCAGAGCCAATTCCAGGTTATAAGGATGATGTCATCATGGCAGCTGGTGCCTTTGTACAGGGCTCATCCATCGAGCTTTCAGCTGATGGTCCGATTCGCCCTCCATACGCCGTATATTTCCAGGGAGGTCTTACCTTCCCACATGCAAAACTTGGCATTATGATGTCCATGCAAAAACTACTTGAAAAAGGATTAATCAATATTGACTAACTTTATCCTAGCTGCTGCATTCTCGGTGATTGGCATTTTGATAATGGTTATAAAACGCAAGACGTTTACGACCTATGAAAAATGCTGGTTTATTGGAATTACAGTACTCGCATCAATCTTCGCAGTAATCTTCCCAGAGGAGGACATCAATGGAGTAAACGGAACGATAATTATGTTCCTTTACCTTCTTGATACGCTCCTCAATATTCTCTGCGAACTCCTCATATCAAAGCAAAGCAAATGGAACTTTATCGTTTCCGTCTTTGTCGAGCTCTGCGAGATTGCAATGTGCATTGTTCTCGCATATCGCTTCGCGACAATGGCAACGACACTGTTCTTCTGGTTGCCTTGCGACATTATAAGTTTCATCACATGGAACAAGCATCCAGACCGTGAGGATGACTCCTTGACAGAGGTTCGCACACTGACAGGCAAGCAGGAGGTACTCCTAATACTTGGTATCGTTGTATGGACCATCGGTGTGGGATATTTGCTTACACTTATTGATTTTGGCACAGACCTCTTTGGAGGCAACGAGAGGCTTGAAATCATAGTATGTTACCTTGATGCCTGCGTATCTGCTGTTGCGGTTGCAAATGGTGTGTTTATCTTGCTTCGATTTAGGGAACAGTGGATTGCTTGGTACATTGATGCAATACTTGAGGCAGTAATAAACATCCTTTCTGGACAGTTTGTACTCCTAATTTTGAAACTCGGATATCTTACAAATACAACCTATGGCTACATAAAGTGGACAAGGTATATAAAGTCAAAAAATGAATAATATAAAAAGAGCACTTTCAACGTCGTTGAAGGTGCTTTTTTACAAAAAGTAGTAAATAATACTGTTAAAAACGACAATTATAATTTAAAAGCATTAGATTTGTTGATTGATTTGCATAACTTTGATATAATTCTTGCATATTGTTTTTAATATAAAAATAATATAAAACAATAATTCGACATCGGAGGAGAATTACAATGAAAAGAGTAATAGCACTCGTACTTGCTCTCGTATTGGTGTTCAGCCTTGCAGCTTGTTCTGCAGGTACAGGTAGTTCATCAGCAAACGGTGAGAAGGTAATTAGAATCGGCGTATTTGAGCCAGCATCAGGTGACTCAGGCGCAGGTGGTAAGAAGGAAACTCTCGGTATGCAGTATGCAAACTCACAGGTTCCTACAGTTGAAATAGGCGGCGAAACTTACAAGGTTGAACTCGTTTACGCAGATAACGGTTCTGACCAGGCTAAGGCTCCAGCAGCTGCTGCTGAGCTCGTTGGTAAGAACGTAGCTATCGTTCTTGGTTCATATGGTTCAGGCGTTTCAATCGCAGCTTCTGAGACATTCAAGAACGCTGGTCTTGCAGCACTCGGTGTTACATGCACAAACCCTAACGTAACAGCTGGTAACGACCACTACTTCCGTATCTGCTTCCTCGATCCATTCCAGGGAACAGTTCTTGCAAACTTCTCAATGGATAAGTTCGGCGCTAAGAAGGCTTACTGCCTCGGCGAACTTGGTAATGAGTATGACCAGGGTCTCATCGCATTCTTCAAGGATGCTTTTGAAAAGGCTGGCGGCACAGTAATCGCTGACTCATTCCCAACAAACAACTCAGACTTCAGCTCATATATCAACAAGGCTAAGTCAGAGGGTTGCGACGTTCTTTTCTGCCCTGTATCTATTGCTTATGCAACACAGATCGTTTCTCAGGCAGCAAAGCTTGAAGCAAACTTCCCAATCGTTGGTTCTGACACACTTGATGACAACATGGTTCTTGCAGCAGCAAAGGGCACAGACATCAAGCTCTATGTTTCTACTTTCTATTCAGAAGGTGGTAACGCTGACTTCGATAAGAACATCAAGGCTTACATCAACGAAAACGCTGACGCTAAGACAGCAAACGGTGGTAACGACACAATCTCTGCTGTAACAGCAATGGGTTATGACGCTTACTTCGTAGCTCTTGAGGCAATCAAGGCAGCTGGTTCAGCTGATCCTGCTGCAATCAAGGCTGCACTTCCATCAGTAGTATATAAGGGCGTTTCTGGCGATATCGCATTTGACGAAATCGGCGACGCTAAGCGTGACACAGCATTCATCAAGGTAGCTAATAACGAAACAGCTCTTTGGGAATTCGAAACACAGCAGACAGCTGCTAAATAAGATAAGTAAAATTTTTCAAGGGGAGCCCCTTCGGCTCCCCTTGATATTTGAGGCAAATAGGGGTAAGTTATGGAATTTCTAACTTCACAAATTTTATCTGGCATATCCTTGGGCGGCCAGTATGCTCTCATTGCCATTGGTTACACAATGGTTTACGGCATACTCCGTCTCATTAACTTTGCCCATGGCGATGTTTTTATGGTTGCCGGACTTTTAATGGTCTATATGTCTACAGTTATGCCTATCTATGTTAGCATTCCTCTTATGATTGTCTTGACTGTCCTTTTGGGCTTTGTTATTGAGCGTGCGGCGTATAAGCCTCTTCGTTCAGCGCCTAGAATGTCGGTTATGATCTCTGCAATCGGTGTGAGTTATCTTCTTCAGAACCTCGCACTCTATGCTACAGGTGGCCAGCCAAAGACATATGCATCAATTCCATGGATTTCAAATACAATCCATATCTTTGGAGCACCAACAAGAGTTGTAACTGTTGTTACACCAATACTTGTTATTATCCTTGTTGTACTCCTTACACTTCTTATCAATCACACCAAGATTGGTATTGCTATGCGTGCAGTATCAAAGGACTTTGAAACAAGCCAGCTTATGGGTGTTAAGATTAACTCAGTTATCTCTGCAACATTCGTAATTGGTACATTCCTTGCTGCTGTCGGTAGCCTTCTTTACTTTACAAACTATCCTACAGTTGTTCCTATGTCCGGAGCATTGCCAGGACTTAAGGCTTTCGTTGCTGCCGTATTCGGTGGCATCGGTTCAATTCCGGGTGCTGTAATAGGTGCTTTCATAATTGGTATCTGTGAGACCTTGATTAAGGGTACAGATTTTGCTGTATTCTCAGATGCTTTCACATTTGCACTTCTTATAATCATCCTCGTTGTTAAGCCTACTGGTATCTTCGGCGAGAAGACAACTGATAAGGTATAAGAGGGAGGAGAACTATGTCAAATACTAAAAAACGCATTGACAGAGGCTCTCTTATCACCCTCTGTATCATACTTCTTATTTTTGTGGTAACTGTTGTGCTTGAGAACACAATTAATGCCAATTCACTTCTCTTCACAGTTATCAGAAAAGGCGCAGTTTATTCACTAGTTGCAGTGTCAATGAACTTGCTCAATGGTTTCACTGGACTGTTTTCACTTGGTCAGGCTGGCTTTATGCTCCTCGGTGCATACACATATGCCATCCTTACAATTCCTAATTCAGTTCGTGATACTATTTACTATCTTTTCCAGGGTTCATCATTCCACTTTAGCCTTCTTGATATCTTCCAGGGTGCCCTTGGAGAGACTTTTGGACTTATAGTAGCAGTTATCCTTGCTTGCATCTGCGCAGGCATTGTTGCTGCTTTCTTTGCATTCCTTATCGGTCTTCCAGTGCTCAGACTCAAGAGTGACTATCTTGCAATAGCAACACTTGGATTTGCTGAAATCCTTCGTGCTATCTTCCAGTGGGAAAAACTTGGTAAGGTAACAAACGGTGCTAATGCACTTCGTGGTTATCCAACATTCTCCGATTTTAATATCAAAAATAGTAGTGGAATGATAGTGTTTAGGTTATCTTCATTTGTTCCACTTCTTCTTGCAGGTATCTGCATTGCAATCATCGTATTGCTTATAAATTCATCATACGGTCGTGCATTCAAGGCAATCCGTGATGATGAGGTAGCAGCTGAGGCTATGGGTATCAACCTTGCAAAACATAAGCAACTTTCATTCTGCATCAGTTCATTCTTTGCAGGTGTAGGTGGCGCTCTCTTTGCAATGTTTGCATCAACCGTTCAAGCCAAGACATTTACTTCCGCTATGACATACGAGATTCTTCTCATCGTTGTAATCGGTGGTATCGGTTCTATTTCAGGTAGCTGCCTTGCATCATTCCTTTACATTGCATGCTCAGAGTGGTGGCTGAGATTCCTCGATAACACAATGTATATCGGCGGCACACAGGTTCCACTTCTTAGAAATGGTTTCCGTATGGTAGTATTCTCAGTAATCATTATGATTGTTGTACTTTTCTTCCGCCAGGGAATCATGGGCAGCCGCGAGCTACCGGATCTGTTTAGGCGAAAAAGGATAAAGGAGGGCAAGAGCGATGAGTAATAATGTCCTCCACGTAGAAAATATAACAATGCAATTTGGCGGTGTTGTAGCTGTAAACAATTTGTCCCTTGATATTCCAGAGGGCAAGATTGTGGCTCTTATCGGACCAAATGGTGCTGGTAAGACAACCGCATTTAACTGCATCACAGGCGTATATGAGCCTACTAATGGCCTTGTTGAATTTATGGACAAACCAATTGTTCGTAACCATCCATCAGGCAAAATGAAAAAGATATATAAGGGTGAAAATGCTGACAAGTACCTTGGCGATGTTGTTGCAATGACACCTGATAAGATTACATCTCTCGGTATCTCTCGTACATTCCAAAACATCCGTCTTTGGAACAGTATGACAGTATTTGAGAACGTTTTGATAGCAAAGCATATGCGTGCAAATCAAAATGTATTCTCGGCTACTTTCCGTGGCAATGCCAAGGAAGAGAAGCGCATGAGAGAGGAGACAATGGCACTTCTTGTTGAACAGGGCCTTGATAAGTACAAGGATGAAATTGCGACTAGTCTTCCTTATGGACTTCAGCGTCGCCTTGAGATTGCTCGTGCACTTGCATGCGATCCAAAGCTTTTACTCCTTGACGAGCCAGCAGCTGGTATGAACCCACAGGAGACAGAGGAGTTGGCTGCTTTCATTAAGGAAATCAGAGATAAGTACAATCTCACAATCTTCTTAATTGAGCACCACATGAACCTTGTTATGGACATCTCTGACCATATCTATGTAATAGACTTTGGTAAGATGATTGCCGATGGTACTCCATCAGAGGTACAGAACAACCCAGTTGTAATTGACGCATATTTGGGGGTTACTGAGTAATGAGTGATACAGTACTTGAAATAAAAGATTTATATGTCTCTTATGGTGGTATTGAAGCTGTAAAAGGTATTTCGATCGACGTACATGAGGGCAAGATTGTAACCCTTATCGGTTCAAACGGTGCTGGTAAATCAACAACTCTTAAAAGTGTTGCAGGACTTGTTAAGCCAAAGAGTGGTTCAATTAAGTATAAAGGACAAGAACTTATCGGTCTTTCACCAGACAAGATAGTAAGTGCAGGCGTTGTACTTGTTCCTGAGGGACGCCGTGTGTTCCCAAACCTTACTGTTAAGGAAAACCTTAGAATGGGTGCTTACCTTAGAAAGGACGACCTCACAGCTGACTATGAGTACGTTTACGAGCTCTTCCCACGCCTTAAAGAGCGTGAGTGGCAGCTTGCTGGTACTCTTTCAGGTGGTGAGCAGCAGATGCTTGCTGTTGGTCGTGCTTTGATGAGCAAGCCAGAACTTATTATGATGGATGAGCCATCCCTTGGCCTTGCTCCACTTGTAGTACAGGATATCTTCAAGATTATCAAGACTATCAATAAGGCTGGCATCACAGTTTTGCTCATCGAGCAAAACGCGTTTATGGCTCTTGAGACAGCCGACTGGGCATACGTACTCGAGACAGGCGAGATTACTCACAGCCGTGAGGGACTCGACCTTTTGGAGGACAACACAATCCAGGAGGCTTACCTCGGTAAGAGCAAGGCATAAAAAATGAGTGCGAGGAATTTCCTCGCACTCTTATTTTTTTATTTTTATAAAAGTTTGATGCCAGCCGCATCGCACGCATCGAGTACTTCGTCTGGCCATACGGATACTTGTACTTCGCCGATGTGTGCCTTCTCAAGCATAAACATGCACATACGTGATTGGCCAATACCACCACCGATGGTGAGTGGGAGAGTGCCATCAATTATGCCCTGGTGATAAGCGTACTGGAGTCTGTCCTCGGCGTTCGCAGCAGCAAGCTGTGCTTTGAGTGAATCAGAATCAACTCTAATGCCCATTGAAGAGAGCTCAAGTGCTTGACCAAGCACTTGGTCCCATACAAGGATGTCCCCGTTGAGTTCCCAGTCGTCATAGTCGGGAGCACGTCCGTCATGTGGCTTACCGTTTGAAAGCTTGCCACCAATTTTCATAAGGAAGACAGTCTTCTTTTCCTTAACGATTGCATTCTCGCGCTCCTTGTCATTCATATCTGGATACATATCAAGGAGTTCTTGAGATGTGATGAAGAACACATCTCGCTCCATTGTGTATGTGAGCTGTGGATAGACAAGGTTTACCTTTTCTTTGGTATCAGCAAGTGCATTTATGATAAGTCTGACGATTCCTTTTAAAAAGTCCTCTGTGCGGTTGGATGCATTGATTACTCTTTCCCAGTCCCACTGGTCTACATAGATTGAGTGGGTGTTGTCGCAACTGTCGTCGCGACGGATAGCAGACATGTCAGTATAAATTCCTTCACCTGGCTGATAGTGATAGCGCTTGAGCGCCATACGCTTCCACTTGGCAAGGGATTGAACAACTTCTGCGTTGCCGCCTATACTTTTCATATCAAAGGATACTTTGCGCTCGACGCCGTTGAGGTCGTCGTTAATGCCGCAACCACTCCTTACGATAACAGGGGCGGTAACGCGGTCCAAGTTGAGCGCCTTGCCAAGGTTAACTTGGAAGGTATCTTTTGTTAGTTTGATGGCACGTTGAGTCTCTTTTAAAGAGAGCTTTGAAACGTAGCCTTCTGGAATTATAAGTCCATCCATTTTGTGCACCAACCTTACGATTTATGGATATTATAATATAATATTAATAATTGAATATCAAGGCAAAATATGGTAAAATTTTTATGTAATTATGTCGGCTGTATAACCGACTGTAAACGGCAAATTAAATAGGAGGAAAATATGGCTTTCCCAGTATCACTTATTGAAGCATTTTGGGAAATGGACCGCAAGATGGACCAAAAGAGGCTAGAGGGTCAGACTTATCCAACTGACTTAGAGGAGATAGTCGACCTTGAGTACTTGCCAACTGGTCACAAGTATCACAAACTTGACGTCTATTATCCAAAGGGCACTGCAAAGAACGCAAAACTACCAGTGATAGTTGATATACACGGTGGTGGTTGGTTCTACGGAGACAAGGAACTTAACAAAAACTACTGCTTGCATCTCGCGCAGAAGGGTTTTGTAGTATTTAACATCAGCTACAGGCTCTGCCCAGAGGTCACAATGGCAGATCAGCTCTCTGACTGTATGTCAGCGCTTTGCTTTATTTCAAAGCATCTTCAGGACTATCCTTGCGATAAGAAGCGTATTTTTGTGACTGGCGATTCGGCAGGTGGACAGCTCGCTGCTTTCGTTGCTGGTGCCAATGTATCCGACAAGATTCGCAAGGCATTTGATGTACCAGAGACTGGCCTTAAGATTAAAGCAATCGGCCTTGTTTCACCAGTTCCATACCTTGAGCCACATGGCGCAATGAGGTTCTACCTTCCATATGTACTTGGCAAAAAGTATAAAAAACAAGATTGGGCAAAATACATCAATTTTGACAAGATTTTATGTGTAACAAAGAAGGATTATCCACCGACAATCCTCTTTACAAGCCTTACAGATGTCATAGCAAATTCTGCTACTAAAAAGGCATATAAGGAGCTTAAAGATAGGGGTATTAAGACTAAATACAACTTCGTATTAAGCCCAAAACTTGGTCATGTATACCAAGTTTTGCAGCCTGATGACAAGACATCACAAAAGGCAATAAATGAAATGACAAAGTTTTTCTTAAAAAGCAAATAATTAGGGGGACATTATGACTACTACGATGATAATCTACATGGCGATATTTGTATGCGTCTATGTGGCAATCACCATCTCTTACTTCTTTTCTGAGACATCAGGAAACTTTAAGAGAAGAGCAGTTAACAAAATAGGACTTGCAGCGCTTTTCCTATGTTATTCAATTTTTGAGTTTTTCCATCTGGGATATGGATTTGGCTCACTTCAGTTTATCTGTTTAATTGGCGTATTTTTCGCATTCCTTGGAGATGTATTTCTCCTTTGGAGTTTTTCAAAGGGTGGAGTACTATTTGGAGTAGGAAACGTAGTTTTATTCTGTTATGAGCTTCAGTATTTTGCTGCAAATGGTCTTGCGTTTAAGGACTATTGGTGGTTCCTTATAATCCTTGCTGTGGTATTTATCACATGGGCATGCCTTTGGTATGGCGGATGGTACGACTATTCAAAAAAGCCTATAATGAAGTGGATTTTCACACCATATATTTTATCGGTAACACTTCATGGAACACTTTCAATCGCTGGTCTTTTCGTATTGCCATTTAGCGCAAAGTCAATTCTTCTTTGCTGTGGCTTGATTCTCTTTATGATCTCTGACTACTTTATTTCACTTCACAAGTTCAAGTATACAGAGAGCAAGGCAATCCTTCGCCTCAACAGTGGCACATATTTTATAGGCCTTATGCTCGTGGCATTAAGTTTTAGTTTCTTTAACTAAATAAAACAACAGCCCTTCGCTTAAAGCGAAGGGCTTTTAATTTATACTTCGGTCTGCTTTATGATAAATACAAGTCTATGATGCCGAATTTCCTTTACAAATAAGCCCAATGGATGTAAAATGTTTTTATGAATTTGTTCATTAAAAATTGGAGGATTTAATTATGGAAGAACATGAGGGCTTTACTGTCGGCCTTGCACTTGTCGACGCTATTCCTGTAATTTTCTTTTCTCTTAGCATGATTATTATTGCCACAGCACTTGCTGGTTCTGGCATCGCATTTTGGATTGTTTTAATTGGAGCAATACTCATTGTACTTTCTGGTCTTTGCAAAGTACTTTGGAAGTTGTTTTTAGGCCTCAAGGTAGGCGACATCAAAATCCTTAATAAAATCTTTGTCCCATTTATGGCAAGCGGATTTATGATTGCCATAGTTGGCGCTATCGTTGGTACATTTACTCATGTAATACATTGGGGTGGCGTGCTCAAGGCAATTGTTTCGATTCCAGCACTTATCTTCTTTATCCTCGGATTCTGTGGCATGGGTGTTATGGGCTATGTTAAGTCTACAAACAAGCGCGAGGAGTTTAATAAGGATGCAAAGAAGAACTGGATTGCTCAGTGTGTAAATGGTTTTGCACAGGGCATGATGTTCCTTGGAATTCTGTTTGCAACAAAATAATATATAAAGAAAACACCTTGACAACGCCTGTCAAGGTGTTTAAAATATCACCATAAACCGTTGAGTAAGAGTAGTAGGTTTTACTGAAACTATTAGAGAGTTGCGGATGGTGGAAGCGCGACAGTAGAGGTAATTCTGAATGGACTTATGAGGGCGACCTGAACTGATAGTAGGGAAGACGGAGTAGTTTCACGTTATAGGAACTTGCGTATGTTAGTACGAAAAGTGGTCACGCAAGTGGCAAGCCGGGTGGCACCGCAGGTAATTTACCTGTCCCAGCATTTATTGTTGGGACAGTTTTTTTATACTCCCAACAGAATGAAAGGAGTCAAACAAAATGGCAGAAAAATTCGATTTTACAAATTACTTCAAAGAGTATCCAGATGAGAATGGTTTCTTTGGACCATACGGTGGAGCTTACATTGAGCCAGAACTTAAGGCTGCAATGGACGAAATTAACGAGGCTTATTTTACAATTTGTAAGTCTTCAAAGTTCATCGCTGAGCTTCGCGAAATTAGAAAGAATTTCCAGGGTAGACCAACACCTATCACATATTGTGAGAATTTATCTCGCTCTATTGGTGACGTTCAAATTTACGTAAAGCGTGAGGACTTGAACCACTCTGGTGCTCATAAACTTAATCACTGCATGGGCGAGGCCCTTCTTGCAAAGTACATGGGCAAGAAGAAGGTAATCGCCGAGACAGGTGCTGGACAGCACGGCGTTGCACTTGCAACAGCAGCTGCTCACTTCGGCCTTGAGTGTGATATTTATATGGGTTCTGTTGATATCAAGAAGCAGGCACCAAACGTTGCACGAATGAAGATTTTGGGTGCAAACGTTATTGAGGTAACTGATGGCCTTCAGACACTCAAAGAGGCCGTTGATGCAGCGTTCGCTGCATATGCAAAAGAGTACAAGGATTGTATCTATTGCATAGGCTCAGTTTTAGGCCCTCATCCATTCCCAATGATGGTTCGTGACTTCCAGTCAGTAGTTGGCTTTGAGGCACATGACCAGTTCCTTGAGATGACAGGTGAACTTCCTGATTCAGTTGTAGCATGTGTGGGCGGCGGTTCAAATGCTGCTGGTTTCTTCTCTGGTTTCCTTAAGGACCCAGTTAAGATTTACGGCGTTGAACCACTTGGTCGTGGTGAAAAGCTTGGCGATCACGCTGCAAGCCTCAAGTATGGTGAGGAAGGCATCATGCACGGCTTTAACAGCATCATGCTCAAGGATGAAAACGGTGAGCCTGCTCCAGTTTACTCATGCGCTTCTGGTCTTGATTATCCATCATCTGGCCCTGAGCACGCATTCTGGAAGTCAATTGATAGAGTTACTTATGACGTAATCGATGACGATGCTGCAATAGATGCTTTCTATGAGCTTTCAAAGAAAGAGGGCATTATCCCAGCAGTAGAGAGCTCACACGCAGTAGCATATGCTATGAAACTTGCTCGTGAACAGCGTCATGGTTCTATCCTTGTAAACCTTTCAGGTCGTGGTGACAAGGATATGGATTATGTAATTGAAACATTCGGTTTAAGATAATTTGATTTATAAAAAAGGAACTTGTCGTTCGTTCGACAAGTTCCTAATTTTTTTCTTCGCTTTTTTCGCGTCGCTTGAGTATAACTGAAAGTGCAATCATGCTGAATCCTGAAACAAAGAGGATTACAATAAGTGGTACCATGAATGCGGATGAGAATGGGTCGCCAACGTTACTACCAAGGGAAGTAACTGATACGACTCTGAGTGAAATGCCAAGTGCTGAAAGCACCATATATTTCCAGAAATCATAACCCATCTTGCCATACATCTGGCTTATTGGATTGAGTGGTACGGTAGGTACCAAGCGAAGTATGAAGAGGAGGAGAGGATTGCCAGTGCCGTATCCGTTTTCCTCATCTTGGATGTACTTCCAAAGGAGCTTTGAATGCTTCACGAGTTTGGAAATATTTCCTTCACCTATGTGACCACCCCAAAAATACTTAACTGTGAACATTAAGCAGTAGCCTAGTAGGTTGATTGTAACAGCCAGTGGGAATGGGAAGATAAAGGCTGTGACAAGGCAAGTAAATGAGGCGGGGATTAGAGCAATTATCGATTTAATTGAAAACAGTAACAGTATTGCTATAACGATAACAAACTTGTTTGGTATCTCAGCGATAGAGTTTTCAAAACGCTCCATGAATCCTTGGAATTTGATGTATATCTTTTGTGCTTTTGTAAGCCCAGATAAGTTCTTGATATTTTCAGCTAGTTTTTGTGCAGGGTTTTCAGTTTGATCTAGCTGACGCTCCAACTCTCGTTGCTTGGCACCATCGATGTAGTTGCCTATTGCAGTGCCTTCTACTAGGTGCTCGAATGGTTCTGTTATGGTTTTAAAGTCAACGAGCTTGCTGGTATAAGTAAGAGCAAGAGCCATGATAATCAAAATGATTCCGATAAAGTTTACGAGCCTATTTGACTGTTTGTTTTTTACCAATCGCGCACCTCCTTAAAACACAATATATTGTATAGAAATACAGAGTAATTATACCAAAAAAAGCATATATGGTCAATAAAAGGGTGACCAAAAATGAGGCTCTTCACTTGTTGAATTTTACAACTATTTATGTAATAATAAGTTTTAGTTTATATATTCTTGGAAGGAGACGGAAGATTATGACAAACCAGGAACTTGAAAAACTCATCGAAGGTAAAGAGACCCTCTTTAGAGCACGTTCATCAGATGTTTTTGATATCGGTGATGAAAAGGTATTAAAGCTCTATCATGAGGACGTTGATGATGAGAGTTTAAAGATTGAGTATGACAATACTTGCACGGCTTACGAAAAGGGCTGCACACCAATGGAGTGCTTTGGCATGTTCAAGGTAAACGGACGCAACGGCCTTGTTTTCAAAAAGCTCTATGGTATTTCACTTACCGATGCTCCTACAAAGATTAGCCCTGCATATCTTTTTAAGGGTGGCCCAATTATTGCAGAGCAGCACGCTATGGTTCACAGCCAGATTACACCTAACCTCCGCGACGTTAGGGAAGTTGCTGTAAACACAATTAACAAAGAGGTTGAGGCCTTCTCATTCCTTTCAGATGAGGAGAGGACAAAGGCTATCGATTATATCAATTCACTTCCAGCAGCTGATAATATGATTCACCTTGATTTCCATACTGACAACATTATGGTAAACAAGGAGACAGGCGCAATCCAGACAATCGACTGGATGACAGCTTGCAAGGGCGACCCACGTTGTGAGGTTGCTATGATGAACTGGCTCTTCCATGATGCAGAGCTCTTCCCAGGCTGCTCCAAACTTGAACTCTTCCTCTATGGTACAATTCGCGTATTTATCTTTAACAAGTATATGAAGGCATACACCAAGCTTACGGGTATTGAAAAGGCCGAGTCAAAGCCTTGGGACCTTGTTGCTTGGGTACTTCGCTATGGCATCTGGCAGATTGAGTCAGAGCGTGAACTTCTTCAAAAGTATATGAAGGAGTTTATTGAAAACATTTAACGTAAGGAACAAGGAAAATGAGCAAATCTTTTGACAAAAAAGTTAAAAAGATACATGAGATAGATCCGTCAATACAGGTGACGGAGGAGCGTGGCTGTATTGTGCTTCGCGGCGAGATGGACGATTGGAACAAAATCGTCCGCGCCGGCAAAAAGGCAGTAGGCCACGAGTACTACGGTGTTATTAACGACATAAAGCTTAGGGGCTTTGAGCCAAAGGAAAAACTTCCGTCTATAAACGATGAGCTTTATGACGGCGCAACACCGGATGTTCTCATTATCGGTGGCGGCCTGACCGGCTGTGCCACCGCGCGTGAGCTTTCAAAGTACAAGCTAGATGTTATGCTTATCGAGAAGGGCGCCGACGTCGCTGCTGGCCAGTCGTCAAGAAACGGTGGCGCAGTCCACGTTGGCATCAACTATTCACCAAACTCTGGCAAACACAAGTATTGCCACCGTGGCAACGAGATGTTCGATGAACTATCTCGTGATTTAAACTTCCCGTTTGAGCGACCAGGTCACTTCCTCATCGTCGGCGCAAAGTGGGAGAATATCCTTCTCTATGCGCTTTGGCTTAACTCATTTAGACTCCATATCCCAGGAGTTAAAGTGATAGGCAGAGAGGAACTCTTAGAGCATGAACCATATGCTCCATCATGGGCATGCAACGCGCTCTATATGCCAACTGGTGGTTTTATGTCACCATACAAGTTCAATGTGGCACTTGCTGAAAATGCAGTAATGAACGGTGTCAAGGTTTGCCTTAATACAGCAGCACTTGGCATGGACGTCAAGGATGGCAAAATTCTCTCTGTTAAGACGAATAGGGGAACAATCTATCCTAAGATTGTTGTAAACGCTGCTGGTGTTTACACAGATGTCATCGCCGATATGGCAGGTGACCGTACCTTCACAATCCATCCAAGACTTGGTACAGATATTATTCTTGATAAAAAAGTTGGTAAATACATCCGTTCAACAATGGACAAATCACCAATCACTGTTCTTGGCCCAGAGGGTAAGGGCGGTATAATTAAGAAAGTTAAATCAGTCAAGTTCGCACTCTCTCATGAGAATGTTTCAAAGGGACTTGCTGTTATTCACACAGTTGATGGCAATATGATTGTCGGACCTAATGCTACTGAAACTCCTGATAGGGAGGATATCACAACAAATGCATCAACTGTTGATATGATCCTTAGAGAAGAGATGAAGGTTGCTGAAAAGATTAAACCTTCAGACGTAATCGCATACTTCACTGGCGTTCGCTCTCCGAGTTATGAAGAGGATTTCCAGGTTCGCCCTGGTATCTTCACTGAAAACATCTTGGAGGCGGCTGGCGTTCAGTCTCCTGGCGCTACAGCAGCCCCTGCTATTGCAGAGGACCTTTCAAAGTGGGCCGTCGAGTACCTTGAGAATAAGTGTGGAATGAAGGTTGAACGCAACTTAGACTTCAATCCAAAGCGTCCAACAAAGCCATACCTTAAGGATATGTCGCCAGAAGAACGCGATAAACTTATCAAGGAGAATCCAGACTATGGTCAGATTGTCTGTCGCTGTGAGGAGATTTCAAAGGGCGAGATACTAGACGCCCTTGATAGTCCGCTTCCAGTTTACACACTCGACGCTATCAAGCGTCGCTGTCGTCCTGGTATGGGACGTTGCCAAGGCGGCTTCTGCTCGCCGCTTGTTTTGCAGATCTTGGCAGAGGCCAAGGGCTGCTCACTTGAGGAAATAAAGAAGAGTACTGAAGACAGTACGATTCTATTCGGAGAAACTAAAAAATAGGGGGATTAATTATGGTAAGTTTAATGGGAAAGGTTGTTCGTACGGCTCTTTATCTATTTGCGAGTGTTAATCCAGAACGTGTTAAATCTGCTATTCCAGGTTGCTCAGGTCTTAACAAGCTCTTTTGGAAAACTCCTAATAGAGAATTCGAGCACTATGATGCCAAGACTAAGAATGGTACAAAGTACGAAGTATACGTTCCAAAGGCAGGCGTTAAAAACGACAACGTAGTTTACTATCTCCACGGTGGCGCTTATATCGGTAAGCAAAACTGGGTTTATAGGTATCAATCACGTTATTACAGCCAAGCAGCAGGTGGCGCAACAGTAGTATATGTTGACTACGACGTTGCACCAGAGGCAAAGTATCCAACACAGCTCAACCAGGCACTCGATGTTTGGGATGAGATTACAGGCAAACTCGGTTTCAAAGCAGAAAACGTAGTATGCGGTGGTGACTCAGCAGGTGGTAACCTCTGCCTCGCTTTGATGCTCAAACTCCGCGATGCTGGCAAGCCAATGCCACGTGGTGCTTTCTGCTATTCACCTTGGGGCGACATGCTTGCAACAGGCGATTCCTATGTTGACAACTACAACGTAGATGTTATGTTTGGCAAGAAGAATGGCGCTCTTACAGAGGAAGTACGCGAGAAGTTTATGAACTATGACGTCTATGGTTGGTGCCTAGGCTCTGATAGAGCAGACCCTTATGTATCACCAGTAAATGGTGACTATCATGACTTCCCACCAATGTGCTTCACAGTAGGATGTGACGAGATGCTCCGCTCAGACACAGAGACTATTGTTAAAAACCTTCATAAGAACAAGGTTCCTGTAACAATATTCCGTGGTAATGGTATGTGGCATGTGTTCACACTTTTCCATGGCATTATCCCAGAGGCAACAGCAGCATTCTCAGTAGTTACAAACTTTATTAGCGATAGATTCGAGACATGGGATTATAGCTATCCTAGCAAGAAGTACCGTCTCTCATAATTTCGGTTCTAAAAATTTTACATAAATCGGAGGAAAAATTATGGACAGCGTAAGTAGAATGGCGAAAATCATACGTTTTTACTATCGCCATGTCATCAACATGAATCCAGAGAAGACAGAGTCTGGTATTCCTGGTTCAACTGGCATGGACTGGCTTATCTTTAAAAAGGTAAACAGAGACTTTGCATACTACACTGCAAAGACCAAGAATGGTACAAAGTATGAAGTTTACTATCCAAAGGGTGGCGCTAAAAACGACAAGGTAGTTTACTACCTTCACGGTGGCGCTTATCTTGGCAAGCAGACTTGGGTTTACAGATACCAGTCTCGTTACTTCAGCGATGCTGCAGGTGGCGCAACAGTAGTATATGTTGACTACGATGTAGCACCAAAGGCAAAGTACCCAACACAGCTCAACCAGGCACTCGATGTTTGGGATGAGATTACAGGCAAGCTCGGTTTCAAAGCAGAGAACGTAGTATGTGGCGGCGACTCAGCAGGTGGTAACCTCTGCCTCGCTATGATGCTCAAACTTCGTGATACTGGCAAAGCAATGCCTTGTGGCGCATTCTGCATGTCTCCATGGACAGACATGATGGGCACTGGTGATTCATACAAGGACAACTATGAGAATGACTCTCTCTTCGGTATTAACGGCGGTGTATTGACAGACGAGAAGAAAGAGAAGCTCATGAACTTCGATATTTACAGTTGGTGCGAAAATGCTGATAGATATGATCCGTATGTATCTCCAGTATATGCTGACTTTCATGACTTCCCACCAATGTGCTTCACAGTAGGTACATGGGAACTCCTTATGTCTGATACAGAGCGTATCGTTGATAATCTTCATTCTCACGATATCCCTGTAACAATTTTCCGTGGTCACCATTTGTGGCATGTATTTGTACTCTTCCACGGTATTATCCCAGAGGCAACAGCTGCTTTCTCAGTAATCACAAACTTCATTAGCGACCGTTTCAAGACTTGGGATTACAAGTATCCAACAGACAAGAAATACAGAATTTCTTAATGGGTATAAAAATAGAGCTTTCCAGTTTCCACTGGAAAGCTCTTATTTTTTGCTTATCTTACGCGATTTCGTTAGTTGCGATTACATCAATTCCTGTATTGAGGATGTTCTCGATTACAACGTCACCAACGTGAACAGGAGCAGCAACTGATGCCTGATTGATAACCTTCATAGCATCAAAAAGAAGTTCCTTTGGAATGTCGCCATTTGTGCGAACAGGGGCTACGTTTGCGATACCACCAGTTACTTTGATGGTGGAAGTGAGGTTACGCATTGGATGAGTTACTTCGTTTCTTGCGTACTCTTCGCCATTTTTGCAAGTGGCACCTTCAATGTTTACTACTTCTTTGTTGTCATCAAGTGTTACTTTAATAGCACAGCCACGAGGACATGCAATACAAATAAGATTTCTTTCTGTCATGTCTTACGCCTCCTCGATTGATACGACGATTTCGTCGCCTTCGTTCATCTGTGCGAGATCCTCTGGCTTGATGAATACATTTTCCATCTCACCAGGAGCGAGTTTAAGTTTCTTGCGGTTCCAAAGCTCTTTGCCACCACATGTAACTACAACGCGCTTGTCCTTATATACGTTGGCAACACGGAAGTAAATCTTTACTTCCTCTTGGTTGTTTATATCGATGCGCTGTGGCACTGTGTAGCGAACGCCGTTGATGCCTTTGCATGTAACGTACTTTGGCTCGCTTGCGCCCTTGATATACTGAGCAGCGCCCTTACCAGCTATCTGAGACTCCTGAGTTACAAAGTCAACGAGGTCATGTACCTGAAGTACGTTACCGCAGGCAAATACGCCGCGCTTTGATGTCTCGCGCATCTCGTTAACCTTTGGACCACGAGTGATTGGGTCCATCTCAAGGTTGATCTGACGTGAGAGCTCGTTTTCTGGGATAAGACCTACTGAGAGGAGGAGAGTGTCACACTCGATGTAACGCTCTGTGCCAGCGATAGGAAGCATTTTCTCGTCAACGTTTGCGATTGTAACGCCAGTTACACGGTCCTTGCCGTGAACTTCTACTACTGTGCAAGAGAGGTAGAGAGGAATATCAAAGTCCTCAAGGCACTGAACGATGTTTCTCTGAAGACCGCCTGAGTATGGCATAACTTCGCAAACACATTCAACCTTTGCACCCTCAAGTGTCATACGACGAGCCATGATAAGGCCGATGTCGCCAGAACCGAGGATTACTACTTTATGACCAGGCATATAGCCGTCAATGTTAACATACTTTTGAGCAGCACCGGCACTCATTACACCTGCTGGGCGAGAGCCAGCGATGTCGAGTGCGCCGCGTGGACGCTCACGGCAACCCATTGCAAGGACGATGGCCTTGGCATTGATGGCGTAGATGCCGTCTTCTTTGTTTGAGCAGATTACCTGGTTGTCATCTGTGAGGTTTAAAACCATTGTATCTGTCTCAACAACAATCTTAGTTTCATTTACAAGGTCGATGAAACGCTGTGCATATTCTGGGCCAGACATCATCTCTCCGAAATATGTTGCGCCAAAGCCTGAGTGAATGCACTGCTCGAGGATACCGCCAAGACGGTCAGAACGCTCGAGAATGATAATGTTTTCTTCTGGAATACCGTTGTCCTTAGCGGAAAGAGCAGCTGCCATACCAGCAGGGCCGCCACCAACTACGACAAGGTCATAATTCAAAATTTTGCTCATTATTACTTCGTCCTTTCGTAGATGATTTTTGATTCTCCGCCAAACTTGGTCATTTCGTTGAGTGGCTTGCCGAGTTCTTCTGAGAGGATTTCGAGAACCTTAGAGCCACAGAAACCACCCTGACAACGTCCCATGCCGGCACGTGTACGACGCTTAACACCGTCTACATCGATTGCGCCTGCTGGGGCTTTGATTGCTGCTCTAATTTCACCTTCGGTGATTGTCTCGCAGCGGCAGATGATTCTAGCGTATGCTGGATCCTTTGCTATAACTGCTTCCTTTTCTTCCATAGAGAGTTCACGGAAGATAATAGGCTGTTTTCTAGAAGGGTTATAGTTTGGATTTGTCTCTGGCTTGCCGATTACTGAAAGAACCATATCCTCAACATACTCAGCAATAGCAGGTGAGGAAGCAAGACCAGGGGACTCGATACCAATCAAATTGAGGAAGTGGTCATTCGCTGTCGCAAACTGGATGATAAAGTCATCAGTTGTTGAATGAGCACGGATTCCTGCAAATGATGTAATCATATCGCGAGTTGAAACGATAGGAACTGACTTGCCAGCAGTGGCGAAAATCTCACGGAGAGCGCCAACTCTTACTGATGTCTCAGCACCGTCGTCAACGTTTATAGCTGAAGGGCCTACAAGTATATTGTGATGGCAGGTTGGAGTTACAAGGACACCTTTGCCCATCTCGTTAGGGCACTGGAAGATTGTACGTGTAGCCATGCCTTCGCATGAGCGGTCTAAAAGGCCGTATTCACCAAGACGTCCGATGATTTCAAATTCTTCGCCGTCGAACTTCTTGGCAATGTCAGCTGCGCCAAGGCCAGCTGAGTTGATTACGAACTTTGCCTTAACTTCACAGCCACAAACACACTTGATTGTGAACTCGTCGTTCTCATATGTGATTGCGTCTACAGTGAAGTTGCGTCTAAGTTCAACGCCGTTACCGCATGCGCACTCGGCAGCGCCGATTGCGAGCTCGTAAGGGCTAACGATACCTGCGCTTTTTGCCCAAAGCGCACCCTTAGCCTCATCAGAGATGTTTGGCTCAAGTTCCTTGAGCTTTGCTGCATCGATAATCTCCATATCAGGAACGCCATTGCCAAGGCCTCTCTGATAGAGCTCCTCGATGTGCTTCATTTCCTGATCAGTGAAAGCAACAACAAGAGAACCATTCTTCTCATATGGTACGAAGAGGGTGGAGCATACGTCCTCCATCATTGCGCAACCCTTGACATTGAGCTTTGCCTTGAGAGTACCATTCATTGCGTCAAAACCTGCGTGAACGATACCACTGTTTGCTTTGGAAGTTCCCATTGCAACGTCAGATGACTTCTCGATGAGTATAACGTTTAAGTTGTACTTAGAGAGGGCACGAGCGGTGAGGGAACCTACAACACCAGCACCGATAATGGCTATGTCGTAAACCATATCATTAACTCCTTCCAGCCTAAAATGCTAAATAATGTTACTAGATAATTATACCATAATATTTTAGGTCAATTTTCACATAAATATTATCACTCGATTGTGCAATTAGCAAGGGAATTGACATAAGTTTAACAAATTCATTAAGAAGCACAATTAATATGGATAAAACAAACTCTAAATTGTTGACTTTTTAAATATACGCGTCTAAAATTTTAATTGCTATTTTTCGGCAAAGACATAGAGGAGGAGATTATTATGTCACTTGAATCAGTAGTACTCAGCCTTATCTTTAACGTAGATAACTGGGCAAAGGCTCCATTCATCAATCTCAAGGGAAAATTCCCACAGGTAAAGGACGAATACGACATCGTATTCAGCGATACTAACCCAGAAATTTTGAAGGCTGACCTTCATTATCCAAAGCAGGCAGAGGGCAAAATGCCTGTTCTTTTAAACATCCACGGCGGTGGCTGGATTATTGGCGATAAGTCAAATAGTACTAGCTATTGTCTTCAGTGCGCAGACGCTGGTTTCTTCGTAATGAACATCAACTATGGCATGCCTGAAAAGGACGTTAAGTTCCTTTTTGAAAAGGTTGACCCTCTCAAGAGCCACGATGCAAAATATGTATGGCCATATCAGATTCAGACACACTTCATGGCTATGAAGTGGCTTGAGGAAAACGCCGATAAGTACAACCTTGATCTCTCAAAGGTATTTGTATCAGGCGACTCAGCTGGCTCACATATGACAGGCGTTGTTTGCGCTTGCTTCTGCGACGACAATTATGCAAATGCACTTGGCGTTAAGAAGCCATCATTTGTACCAAAGGGATACATTATGAACTGTGGTCTTTACAAGCTTTCAATCTACGAGCCAATCCCAATTGGCCGTGTTATGATGCAGAAGTTCACAGGCTACAAGAATATTAAGGAAAGCCCACTGTATAAGGAAATTAACCCAATGCCTTACATCAACAAGAAGGCTAATAACGTACTCGTTTGCAAGGGCCAGTTTGACGTCATGACACTCATGCAGTCTGACATGATGGTTAAGCGCCTCAAGAAAGAGGGCGTAAACTATGACTTCTATGTTGGTCGTGGTTTCCCACTTGCAACATTCCATGATTTCATGTTCTTGACCTTTACAAAGCACTCAAAGGACTGCATGGCTTATACAACAGACTGGCTCAAAAAGACAGCTGCAAAATAATTCTCAGTAAGACAAGGTGGTGACGATGTCACCACCTTTTTTTAGTGTTTTTATGTGTATTTAGTTAATGTTCATTGATTTGTAACATTAATAATTATATAATATTTATTGCGTATATTTTAAATGGGAGGGAAAGTTATGATTCAATTTTTAGAGTACATAGGTTGTGGTATCCTTTGGATTGCAAGCTCAATACTTACTATCGTTAAGAAAAATCCTATAGGTATCATCATTTTAGCACTTATGCATGGCACAGAATGTGTTTTGATTGGTGTTAAGACAGGCCTTAAGTACGGTAAGAAGCTTCCAGAGTCTATCGTTATGTGTATGACATTTGGTTTCACATGGTGGTTGCCACTCAAGAAGCAGATTGAAGCAGAAACATTCACAGATGCTGATTTCGTACGTACTGATCACGATTTCACAATGCCGGAAACGGGGGTACAGTAATAATGCCAGCAGTATACGATAAGAACGCAGTAGTTATTACTAAGGCTCCTGCACTCAACTATTTCCATAACAACGTTTCTTTACCTTATGACTACGGCACACCATCTTATGATGAGCGCGCTGATGTTAAGGCTATCAAGGCTACTGTTCGTAAGTCTCTTGATGATCTTGATAAAGAGACAGGTTGGAAGGCTCAGTTCAAGGGCAAGAAGATCCTTGTTAAGCCTAACCTTGTATTCGTAACACCAAAGGGTGGATATCGCTATGACTACGGTATCCCTCAGACAACTGACCCACGTGTATTCGATGCAGCTATCGAAGTTCTCAATGAAATAGTAAGCGACATCGTTATCGGTGAAGGTTCAGGTATGGTTACATGGGCATATGCTCATATTGCAGGTTACGACCGTATTGCAAAGCACTATGGTGCAAAGCTTGTTTACTTTGAGGAAATGGCAACTGACCGTTACTTCTGCCCAAAGGCTGAATGTGGTCAGGAAGTATACGTTCCTACAATTATTTCTGAAGTAGTAAAGGGCGAACGCCTTTATGTTTCAGTACCAAAGATGAAGACGAACATCTACACAGGTGTAACACTTGGATTTAAAAACGCTATGGGTACATTCTCATGCAACATGAGATACAGAAACCACACATGGCAGATTGACAAGAAGCTTTCAGACCTTCTCTATCTCTTTAAACCAGACCTTACTGTTGTTGATGGTATCATCGGCGGTGGCGGAAACACACCAGGCCCTAACTTCCCAGTACTTGTTGACAAGATTGTTACTGGTACAAACTCTGTTGAGGTTGACCGTGTTGTTACTGAAATGATGGGCTTTGACCCAACCAAGAACAAACTTCTTATTGAAGCTGGCAAGCGTGGCTTTGGTGACCCTAATGTCAAGATTTGTGGTGAGAAGGAAATCACACCATTTATTCCAGCAGAGCAGTCACTTATTACAGAGCGTTTTGAGCACAACTGGCCAGGCATTAACTACTTCGTAGGTCATACAAATGACCGTGCTCCAAAGCTCACATCACTCCAGACTGATCGTGATTTCGCAATCGAGATGGAAAAGACATGTGGCGGCGGATGTGTAGCATCTCTTGGTACAACATTCGAGGTTATGTTTGGTTCTTATACATATCCACTTACAAAACTCCGTCATCTCAACATCATTGTTGGTAATGGTGCTGAGTACAATGGTGAGAAGTACTGGCTTGACCGTGATGGTAAGGCATACTCACTTGAGGACTTAAAGAAACTTAAGGGTATCACACTTGTTTGCGGTGAGTGCTCATCACCAGCAAAGGATGCTGCAACACCAGGCCTTTGGATTCGTGGTTGCGGTGAGGTTAACAATCTTGCTGTTCGTACAATGCTTGCAATGATGCCTACATTACCTGGACAGTTCGATTTTAACAACATCCATATCATCTTGTTTGGCTTGATTCGTAAGTATCTTGTTAAACTCTTTATGGCAGCAAAGGGAACTCCAACAGAGCCTAACTTTGATGCATACAATGATGGACTCTTCACAATTCCAGAACTCGCAGCTAAGAATCTTGACTGTGACTGGGTTGAAGCTCCAGTACCACCACTTACTAAGGAACAGAGAATAGAGGCAGTTAAGGGAGTTCGCTTCCTTGCTAAGTTCTTATTCTAAATTAATAGAGGAGAAAGACTATGTTAAAACTTTTAGTTAAAATCATTACAAAGCTTGAGTACGTTGATTACGCACTCGTAATTATCCTTTGGGTCCTTGGCGCAATTGCTACAATTTGCGGTATGCCTTGGATCACACTTGGTATTGTAATCATGCATGCTACAGAGCTTGTTACTATCGGCCTCAAGGCTGGTATCAAGGGCGGCGAAGGTGTTCTCTACAGCATCGCTATGTGCATGATGTTTGGTTTCACTTGGTGGGTACCACTCAAGTCAAAGACAAACCAGTTTAACTTTGATTAATTCCGGAGGCGCAAAATGATTCAGGCAATAGAATACTTGGGCTGTGGCATCCTCTGGATTGCAAGTTCAATTCTCACAATTGTTAAGAAGAACCCAATCGGTATTGCTATCCTTGCAATTATGCATGGAACAGAGTGTTTCCTCATTGGTATCAAGACTGGCCTTGCATATGGCAAGAAACTTCCATATTGCATCGCTATGTGTATGACATTTGGCTTCACATGGTGGCTCCCACTTAAGAAGCAGATGGAAGCAGAGACATTTACAGATAAGGATTTCGAGCTCACAGCTGACATCCTTAACAAATTCAATCATTGATGGAGGGGAATACTATGGCAGCAACTTATAAGAAAAATGCAGTAGTAATCACTCCTGCACCAGAGATGAACTATCTTCACAACTATGTTTCTCTTCCATATGACTATGGCCGTGATTCATATGAGGCACGTCCTGACGTTAAGGCAATTAAGGCTACAGTTCGCAAGTCCCTTGACGACCTTGACAAGGCAACAGGTTGGAAGGCTCAGTTTAAGGGCAAAAAAGTCCTCATCAAGCCTAACCTTGTTTTCGTAACACCAAAGACAGGCTATCGTTATGACTACGATATTCCACAGACAACTGACCCACGTGTATTTGATGCAACAATGGAAGTTCTCTCAGAACTCTGTGACGACATCATCATCGGTGAGGGCTCAGGTCTCGTAACATGGACATATTTCAAGATGGCAGGCTATGACAAGATTGCCAAGAAATATGGCTGCAAGCTCATCGCTTTTGAGGAGCAGGCTACAGACCGTTACTTCTGCCCAAAGGCTGAGTGTGGCCAGGAAGTTTATGTTCCAAAGATTATCTCTGAGGTAATCAAGGGCGAGCGTCTTTACGTTTCACATCCAAAGATGAAGTGCAACATCTACACAGGCGTTACACTTGGCTTTAAGAACGCTATGGGTACATTCTCATGTAACATGAGATACAGAAACCACACATGGCAGATTGATAAGAAGCTCTCTGACCTTCTCTATCTCTTCAAGCCAGACCTCACAGTTGTTGATGGTATCATCGGCGGTGAAGGTAACACACCAGGTCCTAACGATCCTGTACTTATGCACACTATCGTTACAGGTACAAACTCAGTTGAGGTTGACCGTGTTGTTACTGAAATGATGGGCTTTGACCCTGATAAGAACAAGCTTCTTATCGAGGCTGGTAAGCGCGGATTTGGCGACAAGAACGTTGAAGTTATCGGCGAAAAGAAGATCGTTAAGTTCCGTCCAGCAGAGCAGACACTTCTCTCTGACCGTGTCGAGAAGCTCTGGCCAGGCGTTAAGCTTTATGTAGGTCATACAAATGACCGTGCACCAAAGCTTGAAAAGCTTGATGGCAACTCACTCGAGTATGTAAGAGAGATGGAGGCTACCTGCGGTGGCGGTTGTATCGCATCTCTTGGTACAACTCTTGAGGTTATGTATGCTTCTTACACATATCCACTTACAAAGCACAGAGGCATGTCTGTAATCGTTGGTAACGGCGCAGAGAAGGACGGCGTTAAGTACTGGCTTGGCAAGGATGGCAAGGCATATTCACTTGAGGACTTGAAGGCACTTCCAGGTGTTAAACTTGTCTGTGGTGAGTGTTCTGCTCCTGCAAAGGAAGTAGCATCTCTTGCTGGCTTCTTCTGGATTCGTGGTTGTGGTGAAGTTAACAACCTTGCTGCTCGTACAGCATTCGCTATGATGCCTACAATTCCTGGACAGGTTGATATGCACTGGGCTCCACTTATCGTTACTGGTATGGCTCGTAAGTATGTAATCAAGGTAGCTAAGGCTGCACTTGGTGAGCCAACAGAGCCACACTTTGATGCTTACAGTGACAGACTTTACACAATTCCTGAGTATCAGGAGAAGCACATCACAGAGGATTGGGTAGAGGCTCCTGTGCCAAAGCTTTCAAAGGCTGACAGAATCCAGGCAATTAAGGACGTACGTTTCTTTGCAAACTTCATGTTCTAAATGAATATATGTAAATAATGTACAAAAAAGTGACCTTGATTTCTCAAGGTCACTTTTGTTGTTTTCATACAATTGTAGCAATTATGATTTGAATATATTATAAGTAAATGTTATTATTTTATTAGCTAAAAAATTAACCTTCTCTAAAGAATGTTGAGCAAGTTTCAATTGCCTTGGTAATGATGGTTGTCATTTCATCTACGGAATATTTAAAGTCATATTGAGCCCACTCACGCATAATTCCGAGAATACCATTTGTCCAGAAAGTTGCAGTAGCGAAAAGCAGCTCGGGATCCATCTGACGATGAGTTGTTTTGTAATAAGCTGCAATGCCATCACGAAGGCTCTTTGAGATTTCCTCAATGATTCTTGTGTTACGAGCATCAACGAGTATGGCCTTTGAAACAGGGCCCTTCTCGTAGAGGTAGGAGAGTATGCTCCTATAAATCATCATATAACTGGAAATACCAGTTGCTTTCTTGTGTGTTTCAACAACGATTTTAGCAATGTCATCCGCAAGCATATTGCTAAGGTCGTCGATGAGTTCGTTAATATCAGTGTAATGAGTATAAAATGTGCTACGGGAGATATCGGCGCGGTCAACAATCTCTTTGATTGTGATTGAATTTACGTCGCCCTTTTCTTTAATAAGGTCTGTGAAAGCATTCCTTATTGCGGCTTGGGTTTTCTTAACTCGTCTATCCATTCATTTCACTCCTATTTTTATACGCGTACTGTACACGTATACAATAACACACATTTCTATCAAAAACAATAATTAATATTTATATTTTTCGGGAGGTTTTTATGGAAACAAAAATGGTTCTGACTCCAGAGCAGCAAGCAATACTTGATGGCTCCAAAGGAGAAACAATGGCCAAGGTTATGAAGACCATGGTCAACTATGGTGAAATCTTCGGTGCAGAGAAGATGGTTCCAGTTACAAGCGAGTACGGTCATCTCGTTTTAAGTTTTGGACTCATGTTCCTTGGTCCAGTATTCGATCTTTATCAAGAACTTATTGATAATGGATGTCTCTCTGCTCAAAAGTTTACATGCGATCCAAGACCATACGACCCAGCAGTACCTCAAAGCCCTATTGCAAAGGCTGCAGCCAAGGTTATTTACAGCAAGCAGGGCAGGTATGAAAAGGAAATGAAGCAGTTGGGACTTCTCAACGACGATTCATTTACTTGCACATGCTATATGCCAGAGCTTGGTAACGTACCAAAGAAGGGTGACGTTCTCTCATGGGCAGAGTCATCAGCAGTAGTTTATGCAAACTCAGTTCTTGGTGCTCGTTGCAACAGAAACTCTGGTATTATCGAACTCTTCGGTTCTGTATGCGGTTATGTTCCATATTTTGGCTTCTTAACAGACGAAGGCAGAAAGGCAACTTGGGTTGTTAAGCTTGAAACAACAAAGATGCCTGATGCTCAGATTCTCGGTTCTGCTATTGGTATGAAGGTTATGGAAGATGTTCCATATGTATATGGTCTTGATAAGTATCTTGGCAACGAGCTTAATGATGCTGCCAAGACATACCTCAAGGACTTTGGTGCTGCAACAGCATCAAACGGTGCCGTTGGTCTCTACCATATTGATGGTTTGACACCAGAGGCAGTAGAACTCGGCGATAAGTTAATCGCCGAAGGTGCAAAAGAATACATCATTACTGATGAGGAACTCCAGCGTGTAAAGGATAACTATCCTTGCATTTGGAAGGATCCAAATGCAACACCAGAGATGTGCTTCCTTGGTTGCCCTCATATGTCACTTGAACAGCTCAAGGACTGGACAGCAAAGCTTGAAAGTGGACTTGCTGCTGCCGGTAACAAGAAGGTATCTATTCCAACAGTATTTACAACTTCAACTCCTGTACTCAAGGAGTTTAAGAAGCTTCCTGAATACAAAAAACTCACAGATATGGGTGTTGTAGTAAGCTACATTTGCCCACTTATGTATATGGATAACCCACTTTGCGCAAGCAAGCCAGTTATCACAAGTTCAAACAAGCTTCGCACATATACAACTTCAAGATACTACTCTAATGATGAAATCTTAGAGATGCTTACAAAGGGGGTTAAATAAGATGAAAGAATTCAAAGGTCGTGCAATAGTACCAGGCGACGCTACATTTGAAGCAGTTGTAACTAAAAACGGTTTTAATACTTTGGCTTCTATGCAGATGATGAACCTTCAGCCAAAGACAAAGTGTAATGATCAGAGCAACCCTGACCTTTATAAGCAGATTATCGAGAAGAAGGCTCTCTGCCTTCCTCTTACAATCGGTTCAACAACAGGCGGCATGTTCCTTTTTGCCGCTGTTAAGGAGGGCAAGGCGCCTGCATGCCTTCTCTTCTCACAGACAATCGATTCTCTTGCAGCAGCAGGCGCAGTCCTTGCAGATGTTTGGGCAGAGGATGATATGCCTGTATATGATCAACTTGGCGATGATTTCCTAAACTATGTTGCAAATGGTGACAAAGTTACAATCAAGCCAGATGGCACAGTAATTGTTAATAAATAATATTTATTAAGGAGATGACTTTATGTCAATTGATGTATCAAAGTCCAACTTCAAAAAAGAGATGGACATAATGAATGGCTTTGGTACTCGTCTCACTGGTTCCAAGGGAAACAATGATTTTATTGCTTACCTTAAAAAGGAAATCAAGAAGATGGGCTTTGAAACAAAGTCGGACATCAAGAAGTTTAAGCGTTGGGAAGCAACCAACACCAAACTTGTGCTTCACACAGCAAACGGTGACGTTGATGTAAAAGTTGCATCAGCACATCCATACTCTGGTGTAACAGGTCCAGAGGGTATCACTGGCAAACTCCAAACAAAGGGTGTAGGTCGTGACATCGTTGTTTTAAAGATGAAGGATTTTGAGAACCTCACATCAAAGATTCCTTTTGACCAGCGTCGCGCTTATCCAAAGGATTTGAGACTCAATAGACAGTACAGAGGTCCTGTTACAACATCTTTCGTTAAGACAGTTGCTCTCCTCATTCAGTCATTTATCGGTTGCAAGGGCGCAATCCTTATATGGCAGGGTATGAGTGATGAGATGGTTGAAGGTCAGTACTTGAACTTCATCCTCGGTTATATGGGTGTTCCTGCTCTCTGGGTAAATGAGACAGAGGGTGAGAAGGTATTGAAGGCACTAAAGGCTGGAGATACTGCAACACTTACACTTGAGGGTATCATCGAAAAGAAAGCTAAGGGCGAATCCTTCTGCGCAATCGTTCCTGGTAAGAAAGATAAGGAAGCTATCATTATCAACACTCATACAGACGGAACAAACTGCGTTGAGGAGAACGGCGCTGTTGGTATGCTTGAGATGATGCGTTATTTCAAGAAGCATAAACCAGAGCGTACACTCATCTTCGTATTTACAACTGGTCACTTTAGAATTCCTGATTTCTCACACAAGCACGGTATTGTTGATCAGTCAACATCACTTTGGCTCCACAACAATAAGGCTCTCTGGGATGGTAAGGGCAAGCACATCAAGGTAGTTGCTGGTGTTACGGTAGAGCACCTCGGCTGCACAGAGTGGAAAGACGTAAACGGTGTTTATCAGCAGACAAACCCAGTTGACGTTGAAGTTGTATATACAGGTAACAAGGTTATGGACGACATCTACTTTGAGGCTATTAAGGGTCGTAAGCAGTGCCGTACTGTAACACTTCATCCACACAACCTTCTCCACTTCGGCGAAGGACAGTCATTGTTCAACGTTGGCATTCCTGATATCGCACTTGTTACAGCTCCTGATTATCTCTGCGTAGTTTCAGATAATCACGAGATGGATAAGTTTAATCTCGATCTTGCTGTTGAACAGAC
>JAGHVH010000001.1 GCA_018064455.1 Candidatus Limimonas egerieequi
ATCTGGTAGAGCGCCACCTTGCCAAGGTGGAGGTAGCGGGTTCGAGCCCCGTAATCCGCTCCATTTTTTTATATGGCACCATAGCCAAGTGGTAAGGCAGAGGTCTGCAAAACCTTTATGCCCCAGTTCAAATCTGGGTGGTGCCTCCAAATTTAGGCCTCGCAATAGCGAGGCCTTTATTTTTTGAAAAAGGAGATGAGTAACTTGGGTAACAAAGATGCATATTTGCGTGGAATCAAAGATGGTATACCTATTTGCCTTGGTTACCTCTCTGTATCTTTTGCCTTTGGTATTTTCTGTATCCAATCAGGCCTCACGGTACTCCAGGCTTTACTTATTTCAATGACCTGTGTAACTTCAGCAGGCCAGCTTGCAGCAGTACCAATTATGGCCACAGGTGGCGGCTTCTTGGAACTTGCCATGACTCAGGTTATCATCAACCTTAGGTATTCGCTGATGTCCGTCAGCCTATCACAAAAGCTTGACCGTGATATAAATCTCCTTAGGCGATTCTCTATTGCCTTTATGGTTACGGATGAAATCTTTGGCGTTGCATCCTCACAGGATGGCAAGCCACCAAAGTCATATTTCTATGGCCTTATGATCACACCATACTTTGGCTGGGCGATAGGCACATTTATCGGTGCCGCTGCAGGCAACATATTGCCTGCGATTGTCATCACAGCGCTTGCTGTCGCTATCTATGGCATGTTTGTAGCGATTGTTGTACCACCTGCAAGGGATAACAAAAATGTCCTTTACTGCGTTCTTGTGGCAATCGCACTCTCTTGCATCTTTGCTTTTGTTCCAGTTATAAACAAGGTGCCGTCAGGCTTTGTTATTATTATTTGTTCGGTGATAGCGTCTACTATATTCGCCATCCTCAAACCGATTGAGGAGGTGGCTGAATAATGGATTATAAAGCATTTTTCATCTATCTTGCAGTAACCGCTATCAGCACCTATCTTGTTCGAGTAATTCCACTTGTACTCGTAAAGCGTGAGATTAAGAATAAGTTTATTCTCTCATTCCTTTACTATATGCCATATGCGGTGCTCTCAGTAATGACTGTTCCTGCTATGTTTATGGCTACAAATTATATCGCATCTGCGGTAGTCGGTTTTGCTGTTGCTGTATTCTTAGCACTCAAAAACAAGAGCCTTACAACCGTTGCTCTTGCTGCGTGCCTTGGTGTTCTGGCAACAGAACTGCTCATAACCTTTATCATCTAAGAGGTGACACTATGGATTGCGAAAACTGCATGAACTATGAGTACGATGAGGAACTTGAGGAATATGCTTGTTCCATCAATATGGACGAGGACGAGTATGTTCGTTGGCTCTCAACCAAAAAGTGTCCATATTTCCGTTTTGGCGACGAGTATTCAATCGTTAGGAAACAGAACTAATGAATAAATTTAAGTATTCAAACGACAATAAAAGATACCATACTAGAGCATATGAGGGAAGGGTATGGAAGGCCTGCATAGATGCAGGGCTTCCTTGTCCTTCCCATTGTTTATTTTGCGCTGAACAATCAAAGCTGTTCACTAGTGCGGGAACTGTGACTGAGCAGCTTCAAAAGGAGAAAGATAGAATCTTTGCAAAGTATGGTGAAGTGCCACTTTGCGCGTATTTCCAGTCTGGTACCAATACTAATGCACCAGTAGATAAGCTTAAGGCCCTCTATGATGAAGCTATGTCTTTCCCTGGTGTCACATCGCTCTCTATTGCTACTCGCTTTGATTGCTTGCCAGATGAGGTAATAGATTTGCTAGAGGAATATGGTGCTACAGTTGAGATAGGACTCCAGACGATTCACAGGGATGACTATGACCTCTTCTTTGATAGGTACAGCGAACTTAAACGCCGCGGCATTAAAGTCTGTCTTCACTTAATGGATGGACTTCCAGGTGAGACGGAAGAGATGATGATTGATACAGCGAAAGCTGTTGGAAATCTTGAGCCAGATGCACTCAAAATCCATCTGACATATGTCGTTAAGGACACTCCTCTTTGTGAAATGTATGTGCGTGGCGAATATACGCCACTTACTTTTGAGGAATACACAAATATTGTCGTACGGCAACTTGAGTACATCCCGGCAAAGACAGTGATTGAGCGCCTCACAGGGGATGGAGACAAGAGGACGTTGGTCGCTCCACTCTGGTCGACAGACAAAATTAGAGTGCTCGGTACAATTGACAAGTTACTAGCAAATCTTGATACATATCAAGGTAATAGATATAATATATAGATAAGACTTAAGAACTAGGGTGTAAACGATGGAAGAATTTGAGAGAACAGAGCAACTTCTCGGCTCGCTAGAACAACTGAATAATGCCCATATTGCAGTGTTTGGCGTAGGCGGTGTCGGCGGATATGTTGTCGAAGCACTGGTGCGCTCTGGTGTTGGTGAGATAACTGTTGTGGATAAGGATGTTGTGTCACTTTCCAATATCAACAGACAGATTATCGCGCTTCATTCAACTGTTGGCATGCCAAAGGTTGAGGCGATTAAGGCACGAGCTCTCGATATTAATCCTAATGTCGTGATTCACACATACGAGATGTTCTTCCTTCCAGAGACAGCCTCAGCTTTTGATTTTTCAAAATTTGACTATGTGGTTGACTGTGTGGACACAGTCACTGCAAAGGTGGAAATAGCAGTAAAAGCAAGAGACGCAGGTGTGCCTGTTATCTCCGCAATGGGAGCGGGCAATAAACTCGATCCAACAAGGTTTGAGGTCGATGATATTTTTAACACTTCCGTCTGCCCACTCTGTAGGGTTATGAGAAAAGAATTAAAGAACAGAGGAGTAGAGAGCCTCAAGGTAGTCTATTCAAAAGAGGAACCAATAAGTACAGAAGGCGTCGGTTCGGTTGCCTTCGTTCCGTCTGTGATGGGACTTATTATTGCAGGTGAAGTAATTAAATGGCTAAAGAAAAAGATATAAGTACAGAATTTTTAACCTCATCATTTGATTTAAATGAAGCTATCGCAAGGCGCAGCCTTAAGTTGGCGATAGCGGCAATGAATGCTGCCAAAGATGGTTACTACTTTGGCGGTCCATCAAACCTTAATACGTTTTTTATTGATAACGGTTTTCAGAAGTTCCTTCCAAATGAGGACTTCCTTGTAAAGCCAGAGCCAACAACCTTTGGCGTTGGCATTGCAAGCAAGGTTATATATGATGGCGCTCATAAGTATACACTGATTGCAGTTGGCCTCCGCGGAGGCGGATATGGCCTTGAGTGGTGTGGCAACTTTGACCTTGGAGCCGAGGGTGATCACCACGGTTTTGAGAACTGCGTCAACAAGGCATACAAACATATCTCACATTACATCGGCCGCTTTGGAATCAAGGGCGATGTAATTTTGTGGGTTGCGGGCTATTCAAGAGCCGCTGCCACTTGTAACATGCTTGGTGGCAAAATAAATGCCAAGCTTATGGAGGGCAAGCGACCATTCAAGGGAGTAAATTTGAGGCAGAATAGATGCTTCTTCTACACCTTTGAAACACCACGTGGAGTTTCACTTGATAAGGCGCAAAAGGTGTCATACAAAAACATCTTTAACTTTATCAATCCAAATGACATGATAACTTACATGGGACCAGAGGCTATGGGCTTTGGTCGCTATGGTGTCGATATAATTTTGCCAGCAAAATTCACTTTTATTCAGCCACCAGTAAAACTCATATTTGAGCGTCAGTCATGCCCTGAATTTATCGATGAGTTTATGGACAAACTTACCTCGTTTGGTGGTACAAGAGAAGAGGCTATATCAAGATTTGAGGCGCTACAAACGCTTATATATGGCGTTTTAAAGGCAAATGAGGAAAGCAAGAACGTCAGCCTTATGAGGTATGTGGGACTTGGTGCTGCCGAAAATGCTAACGACTGGATTAGGTTTATTGTATCTGATAATACAGACGATTTAATCAAGGCTATTCGAGATTCAATTAATGATACTTTCTCACTTAGCAAACTCAACGGTGCGACAGTTGCCGAGACATATCCACAGATAGATATGTTGCTTGATTTCCTCAAAGCATTTGTTGACAGTGATCCAGAACTCTTCGAGATTTTGCTCGTCAACTTAAACGGCATACTTGATACACATGACTGTGCAAAGGTAGAAAAGATTTTTGAGGAACTCCCAGTGGGATTCTTTGATGACAAGGAGTAATTTGTGGGACGCGAACTTAGTAAAGCGCAAGAAGTAGAGCGCAGTATTATTAAGAAATATCGCAAAGAACTTTGGAACCCATTCATAGCAGCTGTCAAGCGCTATGAACTCATAAATGAGGGCGATAAAGTTGCAGTATGCATAAGCGGGGGCAAGGACTCTATGCTTATGGCCAAGCTTATCGAGCAACTTCATCGCAACAGCGAAGTGCCATTTGAGATGGTGTTTATCTGCATGGACCCTGGCTACAACCGTGAGAACAGGGAGCAGATAGAGAAGAATGCAGAGCTTTTAAACATTCCAATTGAGTTCTTTGAAACTGATATATTTGACTATGCAAACAAGCAAGAGAAGAACCCTTGCTATATGTGCGCACGCATGAGACGCGGGCACCTCTATTCCAAGGCCAAGTCTCTTGGCTGCAATAAAATAGCGCTCGGACACCACTTCTCCGATGTTATCGAGACGACAGTCCTTGCGATGTTTTATGGCGGACAGCTCCAGGCTATGCCACCGAAGCTCCGCTCCACGAACTTCCCGGGTATGGAACTCATCCGCCCTCTCTATTGCATCCATGAGGACGATATCATCGCATGGAAAAATTACAACAATTTGGAGTTCTTGCAGTGCGCATGCAGGTTTACTGAAAACACTGAGTCGGGTATAGACGACTCGAAGCGTCGCGAAATCAAGGAGTTGATTCGCGAACTTAAAAAGACAAATCCAAACATCGAAAATAGTATATTTTCGAGTATTCACAATTGTCAGCTTGATACTATGGTGAATTACAAATCCCAAGGAAATGAGTATCTCTTTGCTGACAGGTTCAACGCAAAAGAAACAGGAGACGACGATGAACAGTAGAGCACAAGACCTTAAGAAGAAAATAGCATCAAAGGAGAGATTAATCCTTGATGGTGCAATGGGTACAGAACTTTTCAAGCACCCAGAATACTCACCAAAGGATGCATCTTTAATCAACTTGACACATCCAGAGATTGTAACAGCGGTACATAAGTCATATGTGGACGCTGGTTCCAATCTTATTATTGCCAACTGCTTTGATGTTAATCCTGATAAATATGAGAACTACGAGGAAATAATTGCTGCCGCAGTCAAGAACGCAAGGGCGGCAACGGAGGGTCACGATGACTGCTATGTTGGTCTTGATATGGGCCCAGTTGGCAAGCTTATGTACCCAATGGGACTTCTCCGTCCTGAGCAGGCATACGACATCTTTACCAAGGTTGTAAAGTGTGGCGTAGAAAATGATGTTGATTTTGTAATTATCGAAACAATGATAGATGACGCTGAGACAAGGGAAGCGCTCAAGGCTGTAAAGGATAACTGTGACTTGCCAGTTATTATCTCAAACTCATACAACCAGCGTGGTAGGCTCTTTACATCAGGTGCAAATCCAAGCGATATGATCAAGATTGCTGAGGAGTATGGTGCTGATGCAATTGGTACAAACTGCTCGTTTGGTCCTGATTTGATGCTCCCAGTTGTGAAGATGCTAGCAGAGGGCACAGACCTTCCAATTTGGGCAAAGCCAAATGCTGGCTTGCCAGAGGAAGTAAACGGTGAAATGGTCTATAACATCGGCGTTTCTGAATTTATTGATTATATGAAGCAAATTATTGATTGTGGCGCAACACTCATTGGCGGTTGTTGTGGCACATCACCGGAATATATTAAGGCATTAAAGGAATTATAAGATGAAGCAGTTCAACGTTACTGGAATGAGTTGCGCTGCGTGCCAAGCCCGTGTGGAAAAGGCAGTAGCAGGCGTGCCTGGCGTTGAAAGCGTCGCAGTATCGCTACTGACGAACTCAATGGGCGTTGAGGGCAGCGCAAAGGACAAAGATATAATAAAGGCAGTGGAGGACGCCGGATATGGTGCTTCCCTGATGCAGGATGACGAGTCACTTCTTAAGGACACTGAGACTCCAAAACTTATAAGACGACTTGTCGTCTCTGTCCTTTTATGTGTTGTTTTAATGTACTTCTCGATGGGCGCATCTTTCCTTTCTGTGACCATTAGAGGCATTATACAGCTTGTACTTGCACTGATTACTATGGTAGTAAATCGCAAGTTCTTTATCAGCGGTTTTAAAGGCGTAATTCATGGTGCACCAAATATGGATACGCTAGTAGCACTAGGCTCTGGCACATCCTTTATCTATAGCACATATTTGCTCGCGTCTGGCTCGTCTGACATGTTTTACTTTGACTCTGCCGCAATGATTCTTGCCCTTATAACAATAGGCAAGACACTTGAGGCCAAGTCAAAAGGCAGGACGACCGACGCGCTCAAATCATTGATGAAGCTTGCACCTAAAACTGCAACACTCATCAAGGATGGCGCAGAGGTAGAGGTGCCAATAGAGGATGTCAAGGTTGGCGATATTTTCGTAGTTCGTCCAGGTGAACAGATTCCTCTTGATGGCAAGATCATAGATGGCGTCACATCGGTTGATGAGTCCGCATTTACTGGCGAGAGTTTGCCAGTGGACAAGACGGTTGATGACTTCGTATGTGGTGCGTCCTTTAACAATCAGGGCTTTATCAAATGCACAACGACACGTATTGGCAAGAACACGACATTTGAGCAGATAATTAAGATGATGTCGGATGCCGCTATGACCAAGGCACCGATATCAAAAGTCGCAGATAGGGTATCTGCAATATTTGTTCCAGCAGTAATTGCAATAGCAATAATTACGGCAGCTATATGGTTAATCCTTGGGCATCCAATTAGCGAAGCCATAATTCGTGGTGTATCAGTCCTAGTTATAAGTTGCCCTTGTGCACTTGGACTTGCAACTCCTGTCGCAATTATGGTTGGCAGTGGCGTGGGTGCTAAAAACGGCATTCTTTTTAAGACTGCAGTGTCACTTGAAGAGGTTGGCAAAGCAAACATTGTTGTCCTTGATAAAACTGGAACTATAACTGAAGGGAAACCCGTAGTTACGGATATTATCCCTAATAGAGTTACTGAAGAAAGGCTGCTTTCTGTGGCCTATTCAATAGAGAAATTAAGCTCTCATCCGCTGTCAAAAGCTATCACTTTGGCGGCAGCGAGCAAAAATGTAAAGGTGTTAAACTTTACAGATTTCAAAGAAGTGCCTGGAAATGGCTTAACTGCGACGACTGCGGATATAAATCGCAAGGTTCATATGTACGCAGGTAGTAGGAAATACATAAGTGAGATAGCAAATGTAACAGATGACATCAAGCACAAGTGTGCTGACCTGTCATCAGAGGGCAAGACACCAATACTCTTTGCCGAAGGAAAAGAGATACTTGGTATTATTGCTGTTGCAGATCCAATCAAACTTGATAGTGAGAAGGCGATTGGAATTCTCCAGTCAATGGGAATTAAAGTCGCGATGCTCACAGGTGATAATGAGCGCACAGCAAATGCAATAGCAAGTCGCGTTGGTGTCGATGATGTAATCGGAGGTATCTTGCCTGACGGCAAGGCTCAAGTTGTAAAACAGTTCAAGGGCCAAGGCAAAGTATTGATGATTGGTGACGGTATCAATGACGCACCGGCGCTGGCAATGGCCGATATGGGCATTGCGATTGGAGCAGGTGCGGATGTTGCGATAGATGCAGCTGACGTGGTCCTTATGAGCGGCAGCCTCCTCGATGCTGTTGCCGCGATAAGGCTCTCACGTCAAACCCTTCGCAACATACATCAGAATCTCTTCTGGGCGTTCTTCTATAACGCCCTAATGATTCCTCTTGCAGCGGGCGCGTATACAGCCCTTCTTGGCTGGACGCTCAACCCTATGATCTGCGCCGCTGCTATGAGTCTTTCAAGCTTCTGCGTTGTAATGAACGCACTTCGCCTCAACCTCTTCAAGGTTTACGGCGACGGCAATAAAAATGCCCCTTTGACAGAGGGACTAAATTCGTCTAATATTGAAGTGACACCTAAAGAAAGCGAGGCAGCTTTAATGGAAAAAACAATTCATATTGAGGGTATGATGTGCCCACACTGTGAGGCAAATGTAAAAGGTACATTAGAGGCTTTTGATGAAGTAATTGAGGCGGTTGTATCACATGAGGCTGGCACTGCTATCGTAAAGCTTAGTGCTGATATTGATGATGCAAAACTCAAGGAGGCAATTGAGGCGAAAGGATACAAGGTGGTATAAATGGCTGAAAAGAAAAATGAAGGCATTTTACAAGCACTCAAATTTTTCTTGTTCTCTACATCTGCAGGCTTGATTCAAATTGGTAGTTTTACCTTGATGAACGAGGTAATTATCAAGCTTTCATTCTTCCAAAACCTTATGGCAGAGCATCCTGGCTTTGCCAAGATAATGGAAAATGAGTATGGTCCAATGTACTTAATCGCACTTATCCTCTCAGTGCTTTGGAACTTTACATTTAATCGTAAGTTCACATTCAAGTCGGCAAATAATGTTCCAATTGCTATGCTCAAGGTACTTGGATACTACGCTGTATTTACACCAGTTTCGACAATCCTTGGCAACCATTTTACGGCTACAGGTGTTAACGAATACATCGTTTTGGGGCTTACAATGCTCTGTAATTTGATTACAGAATTCCTCTTCGACAAGTATGTTGTTTTCCGTGACACGCTTCATAAGGAGGAAACATAGACAGTTGAACATATCTGTACGGTTGTTCGTTTTTGTCTAACATTTATTGTAATTAATATATAAAATGTTCATAAAAAAATTGACGGCCCTATCAATAGACAGGGTCGTTTTTTTTATAATATAATAGAAAGTGGAAGTTTGCTGCTAAGCAATAATTTTCGGGAAAATATAAAAAGGAGATGAAATGTCATATGTCCAAGTACGATGGTTACATGGGTAAGGTTCTTTTCATAGACCTTAGCAAAAAGACATTCGGAGAATTTCCATGGTCAGATGAAGACAGAAAAAGAACTCTCGGCGGTAAAATAATGGCTGCTGACATTCTTTATCATCACATCCATCCTGGTATGACAGCATGGGACGAGGATAACTGGTTGGTTATTTCAACAGGTCCTTTGACAGGCTGTGGTGTACCAAGTTCTTCACGTTTTAACATTTCAACAATTTCACCACTTACAGGTGTTTTGACTTCTTCAAACAGCGGTGGCGACTTTGGTCTTATGCTTAAGCGTTGTGGATATGATGCTGCTATCATTAGTGGTAAGGCAAGTTCTCCAACAAGAATTCATATCACAGAGGACGATGTTCAGTTCCTCGATGCAACAGATCTTTGGGGTCTTGAGTGCACACCTGCACAGGAAGCACTTCCAAAGGAATTTGCAAAGCTTGTAATCGGTCCTGCTGGTGAGAACAAGGTTCTCTATTCAGCAGTATTGTCAGGCGAGCGTTGCTCTGGCCGTGGTGGTGTCGGTGCAGTATTCGGTGACAAGATGCTCAAGGCTGTTACAGCAAAAGGCTTTAAGCACCCTTCAGTATATGACAAGGGTGAGCTCGTTAAACTTTGCCGTAAGTGGACAAACAAGATGCGCAACCATGCTATTTCAGGTCGTCAACTTCCAAAGCTTGGTACAGCTGGCCTTGTAAGCCCAATGGAAGCACGTGGTCTTCTTGCTACAAAGAACTTCTCTGATGGTCACTTTGAGGATTTCGATATGGTATCAGGTGAGACATTGTCAGAGACAAAACTTCTTAGAAACAGCGGTTGTACAACATGCGTAATGCAGTGCACACGTCGTTGCGAAGTTGACGGTAAGGATGTTAAGGGTCCAGAGCTTGAGATTTTAGGTCTCATGGGTCCAAACATTTTGAATAATGACCTTCAGAAGATTATTGAGTGGAACTACGAGATTGATGAGATGGGTATGGATGCTATCTCAACAGCTGGTACTATTGCATTCGCAATGGAACTCAACGAAAAGGGTCTTTATGATTCTGGTCTTCAGTTTGGTAAGAACGACAATATTTCTCAGATGATTTCTGACATCGCTCACAGAAAGGGCGCTGGCGATGAACTTGCAAATGGTTCACGCAAGATGGCTGAGAAGTTTGGCGGTATGGACTTTGCTATTCAGTCAAAGGGCATGGAGCTTTCAGCTTACGAGCCACGTCGTGCAGTTGGTCAGGGCCTCGGTTATGCTACATCTAACCGTGGTGGTTGCCACCTTAACGCTGGTTACCTCGTATTCATCGAGGGTCTTGGACTTGACATTGATAACCTTACTCCAAACGGTAAGGGCGCTCTCTGCGTAATGTTCCAGAACCTCATGGAAGCTATTTCAGCTGCTGGTGTATGTCTCTTCACATCATACCCAATCTTCCCAAGCTATGTATTTGATCATCCAAATGCACCTATTACTAAGGTTGTAACATGGGCTATGCCACACCTTGGCCCAATCATTAAGCTTATGAACCAGCACGGCAATGTTCTTCAGCTTTATATCCCACTTATTCCTCATACAAAGGCAATCGAACTTGCAACAGGTATGAGAATGAAGCTCGGCACATACCTCACAATTGGTGAGCGTGGCTGGAATACAGAGCGTGTTGCTAATATGGTACTTGGTCAGAAGCCAGGCGCTGATACACTTCCAAAGAAGCTTACTGACACATGCCAGGATCCATCTGATGAGAGAACTAAGGTTCCACTTGATGAGATGCTTAAGTCATTCTATGCTAACCGTCAGTGGGTAAATGGTGCTCCAACAGCTAAGGTACTTAAGAGACTCAAGATCGACATCCCTGATGTTGATGCATATCCATACGCATAAGGAGGGGCTTACAATGATTAAAGTTAAAATGTTTGGTGTTGTTAGACTTGGTTCAGGCGTTAAGGAATTTGAATGCTCATTAAGTGAAGCCCCAACTGTATCAGCATGCTTCGACGTATTAAATATCAAGAGTGCTCCAGGTTCTGATAAGTTCACATTTGGTGATTCACAGGTATTTGTAAATCACACACGTACAACTAAGAAGAACTTTGCTCTCAAAGATGGCGACGAAGTATGGCTTATGTCACCAGCTGCAGGCGGTTAAGGAGGTAGAACCATGGCTTATCAAATAGATAAAAATTTGTGCGTAGGTTGTGGAGCTTGCTATTTCGCTTGCCCATTTAAAATTCCTGTAGAGCACAAAATGGAACATAAATTTGAGATTCCACAGGAGAACTGTGTAGGCTGCGGTCAGTGCGAAGATATCTGCCCAGTAGCTGCTATCCACAGAGGTCCTAACCAGAAGAAGATTCGTATGGTATCAATTAACGCAGACAACTGCATCGGTTGTTCTCTCTGCGCTAAGAATTGCCCTAACGATGCTATTTCTGGCGAAATTAAGAGCCCATTCGTTATCGATCAGGCTAAGTGCATCAAGTGCGGCTACTGTGGCACAAAGTGCAAGAAGGACGCTATCGTTATCGAATATCTCGGCTAATCAGATTTTTTGGAACCCGCTCGCTCGAGCGGGTTCTTTTTTATTGCTAATTTTGCCTAATTAGAGTATAATGTACAAGTGTTTATAACCGTTTGGAGGTATTATTATGGCTTATAAAAACAAATATCCTTATATCTTTGTTCACGGCATGATGGGCTGGGGCGAAGACAACAAACTTTACAACATTATGCCTTATTGGGGCATGGTTGCTGGTAATCAGATGAGACAGCTTCGCGCACAGGGCATCGAGGCCTATGCACCACAGGTTTCACCTATCGGTTCTGCTTGGGACCGTGCATGTGAGCTCTACGCTCAGCTTGTAGGCGGCGTAGTTGACTATGGTAAGGCTCACAGCGAGGCTAAGGGTCATGCAAGATTTGGTCAGGACTTTGGTAACGGATTTGTTCCTGATTGGTCTTCAACAAACAAGATTCACCTTATCGGTCACTCATTTGGTGGCGCTACAATGAGAATGCTCGTTGAACTCTTGACAAATGGTTCAGAGGCAGAGCGTGCTTGCACACCAGCTGATGAACTTTCACCACTTTTCGAGGGTGGTCACGGCGACTGGGTTAAGTCTTTGACAGCAGTATCTGCTCCTCATGACGGTACTTCATTCGTAAACGCTTTCCCAAAGCTTATGGTCGGCGTAACATACGGCGTACTTGGTCTTGCATCAATTCTTGGTAACGTTGGCTCTCGTACATATTATGACTGGAAAATGTGCCAGTGGGGACTTACACAGCCACCAAAGGCTCCAACAGACAAGAAGAACATCTTAAACATCAAGACAATCCGTAAGATTGCAAAGTCAAAGGATAACGTATTTGACGACCTTGAAATCGGCCAGGCTATGGATATGAACAGAACTATCCATACATCTAAGGACGTTTACTATTTCTCAGTTTCTGGCGACGGCACAAAGCCAGTTGGTGATGGCACATACGTACGTGCACCAATCATGATTTTTGCATTTATTCCATTTGCAAAGGTTATGGGTCGTTTCCCAATTGGACAGAACATCAACGGCGCAGAAATCACAGAGGATTGGCGCAAAAATGATGGTCTTGTATCTCTTGAATCAGGCCGTTATCCTCACCTTGAGGCTCATACACAGTTCGACAAGAACAACGTAAAGAAGGGCATTTGGAACGTACTCCCAGATGCAATCGGCGACCATGGCACAGTAATCGGTGGATCACTTTCATTCATCGGTCCTGGCAAGCCACAGAGATATCGCGACACATACAACTATTGGATTGACTTCCTTGAGAAGCTTCCAGATTAATCAATAATATGGCCCGCTCTTTTTGGGAGCGGGCTTTAATTTTAGGAGGATAAATATGGCAAATCATCCATATGTCTTTGTCCATGGTATGATGGGCTGGGGCACAGATAAGAAACTCTATAAAGTACTCCCATACTGGGGTATGGTAACAGGTGATACACTCAAGAGATGGAAGAAGAAGGGCTATGAAGCATACGCTCCATCAGTATCTCCACTCGGTTCTGCATGGGATCGCGCTTGCGAGCTCTATGCTCAGCTTACAGGCACACAGGTAGACTATGGTAAGGCTCACAGCGAGAAGTATGGTCATGCAAGATATGGTCAGACTTTCACAACTCCTTTTGTACCAGATTGGACACCTGAGCGCTCAATCCATCTTCTTGGTCACTCATTTGGTGGCCCAACAATGCGTATGTTCTGCGAGATCCTTGCAAATGGTTCTAAGGAGGAGCGTGCAGCTACTCCAGCAGATGAACTTTCACCATTCTTTAAGGGTGGTCAGGGTAATCTCATCAAGTCTGTAACTTCAATAGCAGGTCCATTTGACGGTATTACTTTCCCACACGCACTTCCAAGACTTGTTGACTATGGTCTTGTATATGGTCTTGCCGGTGTTGCTTCTATCATAGGCAATCTTGGCACAGGTCACATCTATGATTTCCAGATGACTCAGTGGGGTATCACAGGTCCTTATGATGGCCCAAGAGACAAGAGCAACATCCTTAACATCAAGGCTATCAAAAAGTACTGGAAAGCCTATGAACACGTATTTGCTGACATCCATATGGATAGAGCAAAAGAGCTCAACGAAGGCATGAGTGCACCAGATGCATACCTTTATGCAGTAACTGGTCGCGGAACTAAGACAGACGTTGATGGAAACGAAGTAAGAGCACCAATTATGTTCCCACTCTTCGCTCCATTTGCAAAGTCACTTGGTAAGTTTAAGGGCAACGTTGCAGGCATTGAGATTACTGATGAGTGGCGTCAGAACGACGGTATTGTACCAGTAGCTTCTGGCCTTCATCCAACAACAGAACCATGGCAGTTCTGGGAGAAGGATGCTGCACAGAAGAAAGGCGTTTGGAATGCACTTCCAACACCTCCTGGTGACCATGGCACAGTAATCGGTGGCTCACTTTCATTCATTGGCTTTGGTAAGGGAACTCCTTATCGCAACAGCTATGATTTCTGGGCTGATTACCTATCAAAACTTCCTGATTAATATACAAACCGCTCACATTTTGTGGGCGGTTTTTTCTTGTTAAATATTGTAACCTATTGTTATTTGTGTTAAAATTATTTGTCTAATTATTTTTATTTATAATAATTATATATATTATACACGCGAGGAGGGGTTTTGTGGCAACGTCAATAGTATCAAAAGTTGAGCTTGATGAGCAGTTTGATTACTGTCTAAAGGTCAAGTCGTTGTTAAAAGAAAAGTATCCGACTCGCGCTCCACGCGCATACACTCACACATACGGTTGCCAGGGCAACGTTGCTGAGGGTGAGCGCATAGATGGATACCTCTCAATGATGGGATACGAGTTCGTATCCGAGCCATCAGAGGCAGACTTCATTCTCTTTAACACCTGTGCGGTGCGAGAGCACGCAGAGGAGAGGGTGTTTGGCAACATTGGCATGCTGAAAAAATACAAGGAGACAAATGAGGGACTCCTCATTGCAGTCTGCGGATGTATGGTTCAGCAGGAGCATGTCAAGGCAAGGCTCAAGCGTAGCTTTAAGTATGTTGACATAGTGTTCGGCACACATGCGATTCACACATTCCCACAGCATGTGTACGAGGCGTTGACAGGTGATGAACGTGTCTTTGCCGTTCCAGAGTCGGACGGCGTGATTTTTGAGGGTGTCCCATCAAAGCACACTAACGACCTCAAGGCATTCCTTCCAATCTCTTATGGTTGCAATAATTTCTGCACTTACTGTGTGGTTCCACTTGTTAAGGGCAGGGAGCGTAGCAGGAGGTATGAGGACATCGTAGCCGATGCAAAGGAGCTTGTTGCAAAAGGCTACAAGGAAATTATGCTCATCGGTCAAAACGTAAACTCATACGGCAATGACTTTGGCGAGACTAACCTCTTTTCAAAACTCCTTCGAGAGATTGATGAGATACCAGGCGACTTTATCATTCGTTTTATGACATCTCATCCAAAGGACTGTTCATTTGAACTCATCGATACAATGGCTGAATGCAAAAAGGTTGAGCACCATATTCACCTTCCATTCCAGTCAGGTAATGATAGGGTACTCAAGGAAATGAACCGCCACTATGACAGGGAGCGTTACATCAGTGTTGCAAAGTATGCCAAGGAAAAAATCCCAGACATTGCAATCACATCCGATGTAATCGTTGGTTTTCCAGGTGAGACGTACGAGGAATTCTGTGATACAGTTTCACTGATAAGAGAGGTTGAATTCTCTTCCCTCTATGTGTTCATGTATTCACCTCGCGTTGGCACCAAGGCCGCCGCAATGGAGGACCAGGTGTCAGATGAGGAGAAGTCGAGACGTTTTAACGAACTCTTGGCGGCGCAGGAGCAGGTGGCAACCGAGCGCTCTGCCGCTATGAAGGACAAAACGTATCGCGCTCTCGTTGAGGGCCGCAATAAGGCAGGCCGCCTAAATGGCAGGACCTCACAAAATATCATGATTGAATTTGATGGTGACGATAACTTAATCGGCACTTTTCAAAATATAAAAGTTAAAGAACCACTAACGTGGATATTGAAAGGAGAACTCCAATAATGGACGTAATCGAACTCACAAGACAGCTTGGTGCTGCAATTCAGGAAAGTGAAGAGTACAAGGCATTCAAAGTTGCACAGGAAGCATCAGAAAACGATGCAGAAGTAGCTGACAAGATGGCAAAGATTGAGGAGATCCGCGCTGCTTATCAGACAGCTGCTATGGAAGCAGAGCCAGACGAGAAGTTCCTTGCAAAGCTTGACAAGGATTTCCAGGATGTTTATGCATCACTTATGGTTTCTGACACAATGGCTGCTTACGAAGAGGCTCGTGAGGCTCTTGATGGCAAGATGAATTACATCATGCAGATCCTCTACCTCTGCGTTAACGGTGAAGACCCAGCAACATGTGAACCACAGGAAGACCACGAGTGCGGCGGAGACTGCTGCAGCTGCGGTGGCGACTGTCACTAATCACTTGATTTTATAGAAGTAAGGAGGCGATAAGATGGGTGAGTATACACCGATGATGCAACAATACTTGCAAACTAAGGAACAGTACAAGAATGAAATACTATTTTATCGTCTCGGCGACTTCTATGAGATGTTCTTTGAGGATGCAAAGATTGCATCGCGCGAGCTTGACCTTGTCCTTACTGGTAAGGACTGTGGTCAAGAGGAACGCGCGCCAATGTGCGGCGTGCCTTTCCACGCTGCTGACTCATACATTGCAAGACTTGTAGCAAAGGGCTACAAGGTTGCAATCTGTGAGCAGCTAGAGGACCCCGCTGCCGCAAAGGGAATTGTAAAGCGTGGCGTAATTCGAATTGTTACCCCTGGTACAGTTATCGAGTCCGCTATGCTTGACGAGACCAAGAATAACTATCTCTGCTGCGCATGTGCAGATGAGCATGAGGTTGGCCTTTCGTTTGTGGATGTATCCACAGGCGCAGTCTTTGCTACAACCGTTTCATCTGATTTTGGCGGAGCAGATGTGCTTAACGAACTTGGAAGGTTCACACCAACCGAGGTGATTGCAAATGAGGCAGCAAGCAAAGTTGCTGGCCTTATGGAGTATGAAAAGCGTGTTGAGTCAGTCAAGATTCAATTCTATGAGGATACAATGTTTGATTACTCTACTGCTGAGAGCACATTGACAAAGCATTTTGCTTGTTCACTTGATGACTTGGGCCTGGGCTCCAAGGCATCAATATCAGCACTTGGTGCCGCACTTACATATCTTGCTGATATGCAAAAAACAGAGCTCGCTAATATTAGGGCTATTAATTACTACACAGACGAGAAGTATATGCGACTTGATTTTTCAGCAAGGCGCAATCTCGAACTTGTTGAGACAATGCGTAATCGCGACAAGCGTGGCTCGCTCCTTTGGGTTCTCGACAAGACCAAGACTGCAATGGGCAAGAGACTTCTTCGCTCATACATTGAGCAGCCACTTGTATCTCCAGCAGGAATTATCAGGAGACAGAATGCTGTATCTTTTTTGATAGATCATTTGGAGATAAGAGATGAGATAGCAAATTATCTCACTGGCGTCCATGATATGGAGCGTCTTATTACCCGTATTTCATACGGCACGGCAAATGCTCGTGAACTTCGCTCACTCTATGAGACAGTTTCCCTTCTCACACCAATCAAGGATTTGATTGCGGGCGAGACAACTGAACTGCTTTCATCCATTGAGCAAAATATTGATCCACTGAACGATGTGCTCGATTTGATTGACGCATCAATTTCAGAGGACCCACCTTTCTCTGTCAGAGAAGGTGAAATGATTAAACCGGGATACAATGAGGAACTTGATTCACTCCGCGAGATAGTAAATGGAGGTAAGGGATATCTTGCCAAGATTGAAGCGGATGAACAGGAACGTACCGGAATTAAAAAACTTAAAATCGGATATAACCGAGTATTCGGATATTATATTGAAGTTTCCAACTCTTTTAAGGACCAGGTCCCAGAGGAGTACATAAGAAAACAGACTTTAGCAAACTGTGAGAGATATATCACAGGGGAACTCAAGGAACTTGAGTCCAAGGTGCTCGGAGCACAGGAGCGTATCACACGACTTGAGTATGAACTCTTCTCAAGTGTTCGTGATACAGTTGCGGCTCAGCTTGATAGGGTACAGCGCACAGCGAACGCTGTATCAGAACTCGATGTGCTCTGCTCGTTTGCCAAGGTTTCAAATGACAACAACTACACAAGACCAGAGATTACTGAGTCTGGTGTAATTGAGATAAAGGATGGACGTCATCCAGTTGTTGAGAAGATGCTTGATGGTTCGCCGTTTGTACCAAATGACACCTTGCTTGATTGCAAGGACAATTTGGCAGCAATCATCACTGGCCCTAACATGGCTGGTAAGTCAACATATATGCGCCAAGTTGCACTCATTGTTGTAATGGCGCAAATTGGTTGCTTTGTACCAGCATCATTTGCCAAGGTCTCAATTTGCGACAGTGTGTTCACACGTGTCGGCGCATCAGACGACCTTGCATCTGGACAGTCAACATTTATGGTTGAGATGACAGAGGTTGCAAGCATTCTCAAGAATGCTACTAGCAACAGCCTTGTAATCCTTGATGAGATTGGCCGTGGTACTTCCACCTTTGATGGCATGAGTATCGCTCGTGCAGTGCTTGAGTACGTTTGCTCCAAAAAGATTGGTGCCAAGACGTTATTCGCAACACACTACCATGAACTTACTGACCTTGAGGATGAAATCCCAGGCATCAAAAATTACAACATCGCCTGCAAGAAGCGTGGAGATGACATCATCTTCCTTCGCCGTATCGTACCAGGTCCTGCCGATGGCAGTTATGGTATTGAGGTTGCAAAACTTGCCGGTGTACCAAACCCAGTAGTTAAGCGTGCGCGTGAAGTGCTCGAGGAGATAGTAGAACTCCAGCTTGGAGCAACACTTAAGGCAACAGCAATAGCCAAGACGCTTGAAAGCGTTGACGATTACTATGGCGGTGCAGATGACATCCAGATGTCATTTGCTGGTGCCACTAGCAATGCGATTGTCGAGGAACTTAAAACACTCGACGTCAACACATTGACTCCAATTGAGGCAATGCAAAAACTCTATGACCTTGCCAAGAGGGCAAAGGAATAATCTAAAGTGAGGTGAACACCGTGTCAAAGATATCAGTTCTTCCAAAGCATATGGCAGACCTTATCGCCGCTGGCGAGGTCGTTGAACGTCCTGCGTCTGTTGTTAAGGAACTTATGGAGAACGCCATTGATGCAGGTGCCACCGAACTTACAGTTGAGATAAAGCGTGGAGGTATCACATATATCCGTATTACTGATAACGGCTCGGGTATCGAGCGCGATGATATCCGCAATGCGTTTAAAAGCCACGCAACAAGCAAGATAAAGACTGAGGAGGACCTCCTCGGTATTGGCACACTTGGATTCCGTGGTGAGGCACTTGCCTCTATTGCTGCGGTGTCCAAGGTTGATGTGCTCACTTGCACAGCAGAAGACGACATTGGTACAGTCTATAAGATTGAGGGCTCCGAAGAGGTGCTCCTTGATGATGCGGGCTGTCCAAAGGGTACAACTATCATCGTACGTGACATCTTTTATAACACTCCAGCAAGAATGAAGTTTTTAAAGAAGGATGTTACAGAGGGCAACTCAGTTGCAGGTGTAGTTGACCGTATCGCACTTTCCCATCCAGAGATTTCAATTCGCTTTATTCGCGATGATAAACAGGTCCTTGTTACAAAGGGTGATGGCAAACTTTCTGGCACAATCTACTCAGTATTTGGCAAGGACTTTTCCAACACCCTTGTGTCGACCTCGTATGAGTTCGACGGAATTGGTGTTGACGGATTTGTGTCCTTGCCGGTTGGCGCCCGCGCTAATCGCTCGATGCAGTTCTTCTTCCTAAACGGAAGACTGGTCAAGAGCGTTACCGCGCAGGCCGCACTTGAGCAGGCATACAAAAACAGCATAATGGTGGGTAAGTTCCCATCATGTGTTCTCAGCATCACCACACCGCTGAATTTTGTTGATGTAAACGTACATCCAGCAAAGACAGAGGTTCGCTTTGAAAATGAGAAGCGAGTATTTGATGCTGTATATTATGCAACCAAGATGGCTATCGATGAAAAGGATAAGCCAAACAAACTTGATCTTTCAAAAATGGATTTGAAAACAGAAGCCTCAAATCCATTTGTCAAAGAATCAAGCAAGAGTTACGAACAGACAACAATTACTGAGCTTCCAAAGCGCAAGGAAAACTTCTGGGCAACAGAACTTCCACCGCAGCCAAAGGCTGAGGTCCCAAAACGCGAGGCACCAGTACCATACAAGCGACAGCAGGAGGCAAAGCCAACCGTTGTGGCTCCACCAAAACAGGAGCCAGTGGAGGTAGTGCCGGATTACCGAGTAATCGGCGAGGCATTCGACACATATATCATAGTTGAGATGGATGGCAAGATTCTCTTGATTGATAAACATGCAGCCCACGAACGTATGCTTTTTGAAAAACTTAAAGCAGAGGCTTCTCGTGAGGCAAGCCTTGAGGGAGTCAAATCACAGGTGCTCCTAGCCCCTGTTGCTGTAACACTCTCAAAAGAGGAGTACTCAGTGCTCCTTCAAAACACAGATATCCTAAGGGATGCCGGTTTTGACATTGGCGACTTTGGTGATGGCACAGTAGTTGTGAGGGAAGTACCAGTAATGCTAATAGGTGATGATGTGAAAGCACTCACTGAAGAGATGGCTGGATACCTTCTGACTTCACAAGACCCAACACCAGAGAAACTGGATTGGATATATCACAACACGGCCTGCAGGGCCGCAATTAAGGGTGGCGATAAAACAACTGCCATCGAACTTGATAAGTTCGTAAACCAGTTGCTTTCAAACCCAGACATCAGGTATTGCCCACATGGCAGGCCTGTGCTTATCGAGATGAGCCGTTCGGAACTAGAAAAACAATTCGGACGCACACTATAAAGGAGAGACTAATATGGGCACAACAAACATCCCTGGAATTTTCGGCAGCCTCGTTTTTAACGAGGAAGTAATGCACGAAAAACTTCCAAAGGAAATTTATGATGCACTGAACAAGTGCATAGAGGACAACAAACCACTGACATTTGAAATTGCTCAGTCTGTTGCCTCTTGTATGAAGTCATGGGCAGTAGAGAAGGGCGCAACACACTACACCCACTGGTTCCAGCCAATGACTGGTATCACTGCTGAAAAGCATGACAGCTTCATCACACCTGTTGGTGAAGGCAAAATCATTATGGACTTCTCAGGTAAGGAACTTATTCAATCAGAGCCTGATGCAAGTTCATTCCCAAGTGGTGGACTTCGCGCCACATTTGAAGCACGCGGTTACACAGCATGGGACCCAACATCTTATGCTTTCATCAAGGACCGCACACTTTGCATACCTTCCATCTTCTGCTCATATGGTGGACAGGTACTTGATAAGAAGACACCTCTTCTTCGCTCTCTCCAGGCACTTAACAAACAGTCTCTTCGAGTTCTTAATTGCCTCGGCAATGAGACTGGTGCTACACACGTAGACGCTTTCGTAGGTGGCGAGCAGGAGTACTTCCTCATTGATCGCGACCTCTACAATAAACGCGAGGACCTCCGCCTTTGCGGCCGCACACTCTTTGGTGCGCGCCCTCCAAAGGGACAGGAGATGGAGGACCATTACTTTGGTACTATCAAGCCAAGAGTTAAGGCATTTATGGATGACCTTGATGTTGAACTCTGGAAACTTGGCATCTATGCCAAGACCGAGCACAATGAGGCGGCTCCAGCTCAGCACGAGCTTGCGCCAATTTATGCACTCGCTAACACAGCAACAGATCAGAATCAGCTCACAATGGAGATAATGAAAACTGTTGCTATCCGTCACAACCTTGCATGCCTTATCCATGAAAAGCCATTTGCTGGAATCAATGGTTCTGGTAAGCACAACAACTGGTCTGTATCAACTAACACTGGTGTTAACCTCTTTGATCCGGGCAAGGCTCCAGCAGAGAACACACAGTTCCTTCTCTTCCTCTCCGCCGTTATCAAGGGCGTAGATGAATACCAGGACCTCCTTCGTGTTTCAGCTGCCAGCCCATCAAACGACCACCGCCTCGGTGGAAACGAAGCACCACCTGCAATCGTTTCCCTCTACCTCGGCGATGAGCTCGGCGCTGTTGTTGATGCAATTGAGAATGACGAGAAGTTTGAAGCAGCAGAGAAGAAGGTAATGAAGTCGGGCGTTAAGGTAATCCCACGCTTTGACAAGGACACATCAGACAGGAACAGGACTTCACCATTTGCATTCACAGGTAACAAGTTCGAATTCCGTATGGTAGGTTCATCAGCTTCTCTTAGCACACCAAACGTTGTTCTTAACACAATGCTTGCTGAGGAACTTTCACAGTTTGCAGACAGGCTTGAGAATTGTGATGACGTTGAAATCGAGTCATGGAACATCATCTCCGAAACATTAAAGGAGCATGGTCGCATCGTCTTTAACGGTAACAACTATTCGGATGAATGGGTTGAGGAGGCAAAGCGCCGTGGTCTCGTAAACTTAAAGACCACAGCAGATGCAGTACCTGCTTACCTTGATGAGAAGAACATAGAACTCTTTGCAAAGCACAAGATTTACACTCGTGAGGAACTTGAGTCCAGATATGAGATTACTCTTGAGACATATTGCAAGAGTATGCATATTGAGGCAGTAACAATGCTCGATATGGTCAAGAAGGACATCACACCTGCTGTTTGCAAGTACATGGGCGTACTCGCAAACACAATCAACTCAAAGCATCAGGTTTCAAAGAACCTTCCATGCAAACTTGAGAGTGACCTTCTTGAGAAACTTTCAAACAACGCTGATAAACTTGATGAGGCATCAAAGAAGCTCGCTGATGACATCGTCAAGGCTGACAAGATTTCAGATGTAACTGAACTCTCTTGCTACTACAGGGATACAATCCTTGAGGATATGGAGACACTTCGCACATATGCGGACATTCTTGAGAGCAATACAGCAAGTGTGTACTGGCCATATCCAACGTACACTGATTTGCTTAATAGCGTAGTATAAAAACCCAGTCAGTTCGAAATCCATCCTGACTTAAAACAAAACTAGGGAAGTGAACAACTTGAAAAACAATAGTAGCGACAAGACGTTTAACATCGTCTTATCCGGCATCATTGCGGCTATCTATGTCGTGCTTGGCCTTTTGACATCCCTCTTTGGCCTCTCCTTTGGGCCAATTCAGTTTAGGATATCCGAGGCCCTCTACATAGTCTTTTTAGACAGCCCTGCAATGATACCTGGAATGGTAATAGGATGCGCAGTGACCAATCTGTTTAGCCCATACGGGATGATAGATGTCCTAGTCGGTTCTATTGCAACTCTGCTCTCAGCAGTTGCTTCGTACAAGGCACGCGCCGTGATGGTGAAAAAGGTGCCTTGGCTTTCGATGCTGGCACCGGTCGTTTTCAACGCACTCATCGTCGGCGCCGAAATCGCAGCAATTCAAACTGCTGGTAAAGCAACCTTTGTGACATTCGTTACGATGATGGCACAGGTTGCGGTAGGTGAAATTGCAGTGGTTGCATTCGGATATTTCTTACGAAACATTTTAAATTCAAATAAAGCAAAAAGGGGTAATAAGCTATGAAAAAGACATACGTAGGTTGGCAAGAGGCTGACTATGTAAGTGCTCAGAAAGAGTACACAGAATCTACTCCAATGTTTGGCAAAGACGGCGAACTTCTTTGCCCAGGCTATGCAAAGCACAATGTGTTTGAGTATGATCGCAACAAGGTAAAGCACACAATGCGCCGCAAGGAGTGGGACTTCTATCAGCTCTCTGATGGTAACTACATGATTCAGCTTAGCTTTGCTAACATCTCACTTGGTGGTTATGTATCTCTCGTTCTTGTTGATATCAGAAATGGCAAGACAATTTTTGAGGATATGAACCTCTTCATCGGTCAGACAAATAAATATGCACTCCCACCAAAGGGTGACGTTCCAAACAATGTTCATTTCAAGGTAGGCAAGGCAGAGTTTGAATTTGATACAACAAAGGAGAAGAGAACTATCTGGTTCAAGTCTCCAAAGTCAGAGTGTCACTTTGTACTCGACCAGTATGAGGACCACGAGAACATCACAACTGTTCTCCCATTTGAGGGTCACCCAGACCGTTACTTCATGACAACAAAGCAGATGTGCATGCCAGCAGAAGGCTTTGTAAAGTATGATGGTCAGGAATTCAAGTTTACTAAGGATACAACATTCGGTAGCCTTGACTGGGGTCGCGTATGCACACCATACAGCCTTGTATGGTACTGGGGTTCTGGTTCAACATATATCGATGGACCAGATGGCAAGAAGCATACATTTGGCTTTGAAATCACATGGGGCATTGGCGATGAGCGCAATGCAACAGAGACAATGATGTTCTATGATGGCAAGGGCCATAAGTTCGAAGCAGTTGATGTTGAGACTTTCCCAAAGCCTGATAAATATATGGAGCCATGGAAGTTCATCTCACGTGATGGCCGTTTCAACCTCACAATGACTCCTTTCTATGATCATCACTCTGACCTCAATGTACTTGTTATGCGTATGCATAGCCACCAGGTACATGGTATGTGGAATGGTACTGTTACACTTGATGACGGTACAGTATTAGAGATTAAGGATATGTACGCATTCTGCGAATATGTAGAGAATAGATGGTAATTTATGAATAATTCTATTTTTTCAATTTCTATTGCGGCGCTACTTCCTGCGGTTGCTGCGGTGATAATTTATCTGCTAGATAAAAAGACGTCCCTCTCAAAGATAAATCCAAAGGCTAAGCAGATAATTATCGGTATCATCTTTGGAATACTTGCGATACTCGGAACTGAATGGGGTATTCCATACAAGGTTGGTGCTCAGCTCAATTGCCGTGATGCAGCTGTACTTGTAGCAGGTCTTATGTTTGGTGGACCTGCCGGTATAATTGCTGGTTTGATAGGTGGTATCGAGCGTTTCATTGCTGTTGCTTGGGGCGTTGGTACTTACACCAGAGTGGCTTGCTCACTCTCAACTATCATTGCAGGTTTCTATTCCGCTGCACTTAGAAAGTATATGTTTGAGGATAAAAAGCCAACTTGGCTTTTGTCCTTCGCAATCGGTATTGTTATGGAGGTATTCCATCTGACGATGGTATTCATAACAAATGTAAATACTGCCGAAAAGGCAATGGAAGTTGTAATGACACTTACAATTCCAATGCTTCTTGCGAACGGCTTATCTGTTATGGTCAGTGGCATTGCCTTGACCTTTGTAGCAGGTGAGTTTAAGCGGGAGCGGGTAAAGTCTGCACGTATTTCACAGACGGTACAACGCTGGTTGTTCTTAACGGTTATTATTGCATTCCTTGTTACTTCTGCATTTATCTTTGGCCTTCAGAACCAACTTGCAAAGAACCAGACTGAGACAACTCTCAAGACGGCTGCGGAGGATGTTGCGCTTGATATCCTTGATGCATCTGATAGAAATATCTTAGAGATTGCTCATAAGGTTTCACAAGAGGCAGAACTTGGCCGTGATATTAATGAAATTGCGGAAGAGAACGATTTGTCAGAGATAAGTTATATTAACGACAAGGGCGTTATTTATAAGAGTACAGTGCCAAGCTATATTGGTTTTGATATGTCATCTGGTGAACAGGCAAAAGAATTCCTTTGCCTACTTGGTGATACAGAACAGTATGTTCAGGCTTATGGTCCAATCACTAGTGACCCTAACATCTCTCGCAAGTATGCTGGCGTTAAGACTACAGATGGATTTATCCAGGTTGGATATGACGCTGAACGTTTCCAAAAGGACATAGACACTCAGGTAACTTATATATCACAGAACCGCCATGTTGGTAAGACAGGTTACGTCATCATCGCCAACAATAATCTTGATATAGTTTGTGCACCAGAGAAAGTTGGCGCAATTGAACTTCAAAACAAGGGTAAACTTCCAGAGGAAGGTAAGGTATTCAACCTCCTTGTTGATGGTACTGTTAACAGAGCTATGTTTAACCGAAGCACAGAGGGATATATCATCATCTCTGTTCTTCCACAGGCAGAAGCAATTGAGGCACGTGATCTTGCGCTCTATGTAAATACATTTATGGAAGTGCTTGTATTTGCCGTTCTTTTCGCACTTGTTTACTTGCTCATTAAGAGGGTAGTTGTAAACCAGATTAAGGAAATCAACTCCTCTCTTTCAATGATTACTGATGGTAATCTTGATGTTGTAGTTGATGTTCGCTCCAACGAGGAGTTTGCATCGCTCTCAGACGACATCAACAAGACTGTTGATACATTGAAGCGCTACATTGATGAGGCTTCTGCTCGCATCGATGAGGAACTTAACTTTGCCAAGAATATTCAGGCATCTGCTTTGCCTTCTGTATTCCCAGCATTCCCTCAGCGTCCAGAGATAGATATCTATGCAAGTATGGACCCTGCAAAAGAAGTCGGTGGTGACTTCTATGACTTCTACTTTACACACATGTATAAGTTTAACTTCCTTGTTGCGGATGTATCCGGTAAGGGAATCCCAGCAGCGATGTTTATGATGCGTGCAAAGACAGAACTCAAGAGCCTTACAGAAACAGATATGCCAATTGAGGAAGTATTTACTCATGGTAATGCTGCCCTCTGCGAGGGCAACGATGCCGGCATGTTTGTTACAGCATGGCAGGGAAGTATTGATCTTCAAAGTGGTCTCGTCAAGTACGCGAACGCGGGTCACAACCCGCCACTTGTTCGCCACGCTGACGGCAAGTTTGAATATCTTCACGGCCGCCCTGGCTTTGTTCTTGCCGGCATGGATACTGTTAAGTACAAGCCACAGGAATTACAGCTTGGCCCTGGAGATATAGTATTTGTTTATACAGATGGTGTAACAGAGGCAACAAATGCAGAGCAAGAGCTCTATGGTGAAGATAGATTGCTCGCTGCTGCAAACTCAAAGTACTTTGAGTCGGCAGAGGAACTCTGTCATTACATCAAAGCAGATGTTGATGCCTTTGTTGGCGACGCACCACAGTTTGATGATATTACAATGGTTGCATTTAGATTCCTTGGTATCCCAGAGGTACCATCAATAACCTTTGCTGAGGCAAAGATAGACGATATCACTGCCGTTACTGCCTTTGTTGAAGAGGAGTTTGAAAAGCGTGATATTAGTCCAAAGGTTACTGTTACAATGAGTATTGCAATAGATGAAATCTACAGCAACATTGTAAAGTACGGCTATAGAGATACAGTGGGACCTGTTAAGGTTGAAATCATTGAAAAGCAAGAACCACACGCAATTTGCGTTAAGTTCATTGATATGGCGTCACCATACAACCCACTTATGAAGAAGGACCCAGATATCACACTCTCAGCAGAGGAGCGTGGCATCGGTGGACTTGGAATCTTTATGGTTAAAAAATCTATGGACGATGTTAAATACAGATATGAGAATGGTCAGAATGTATTGACATTGATCAAGAATTTAGACGACTAGACTGGAGACAAAATGAACGTATTAGAGGAAGCAATTGCCTTTGCAACAAAAGCCCATGAGGGCCAGACACGCAAGATGTCAAATACCCCTTACATCTTGCATCCGCTAGAGGTAGCGGCGATAGCCGGCACAATGACGGATGAACTTGAGGTCATGGCAGCAGCCGTCCTTCACGACACTGTCGAGGACTGTGGCGTTGATCCAAACACCATCCGTGACAAGTTCGGCTCCCGTGTCTATGCCCTTGTCATGTCGGAGACAGAGGACAAGATGCTTGATATTTCACTTGTGGACTCTTGGAAGACAAGAAAAGAGGACTCGCTCATTGTCCTTAGTACAACTAAGGATCGTGGCGTAAAAGTTCTTTGGCTTTCGGACAAACTCTCTAATTTACGTTCCTTTTATCGTGAATCCGAAAAGAGTGGAGGCGAGTTCTTAACTCACCTCCACCAGAAGGATCCAAAGATGCAATACTGGTATTTCAACAGTGTTGCGCAGCTTTTGGAATCAGAACTCAAAGACACAGATGCATATAAAGAATATGTGGATCTGTTAGAGAAATTTGCAAAGAATGTAGGTGCTATTTGATGTCACTTATAAACAGTAAAATTGAAGATGGAGTATTGACGCTCATACCAAGTGGTCGAATTGACTCAACTAATGCACCTGACATACAGGCTGAAATTGATGAAATCGCTTCAGCCAATCCTCATGATGCAGTAGTTCTTGACGCAGAGGATTTAAGCTATATCTCTAGTGCTGGCCTTAGAATAGTTTTGAAACTTGGTAAAACAGAAAAGAATTTTGAAGTAGTTAATGCCAACACAGAGGTATATGACATCTTTGATATGACAGGATTTTCTGAAATCCTAACAATAAAAAAAGCCTACCGTAAGTTCTCGGTAGATGGTTGTGAAATTATTGGTAAGGGTGCCAAGGGCACAGTTTACCGTTATGACCCAGAGACAATAGTTAAGGTCTATAATAACTCAGACAGCCTTCCAGCTATCCAACGTGAGCGTGAGCTTGCAAGGAAGGCATTCGTATTAGGCGTTCCAACTGCTATCTCATATGATGTAGTAAAAGTTGGAGACAAGTTTGGTTCTGTTTTTGAGCTCCTTGATACTAAATCACTTTCGGAGTACATAGCAGACGAACCAGAGAACTTTGACAAGTACGTAAAGTGCTTTGCTGATTTGCTCTTGCAAATTCACGACACGGACGTAAGTCCTGATGATATGCCAAGTGGTAAGGAAAAGTTCCAAAGCCGCGTTGAGCAAGTAAAAGGTTTTGTTCCAGACGATATGTATCAAAAACTTCGTGATCTTGTTGATGCAGTGCCAGACAGGAACAAGATGCTCCACTGCGACTATCATACAAACAACGTACTTTTACAAAATGGCGAAGTGATTCTCATTGATATGGATACTCTCTCATATGGCCATCCAATCTTTGAACTTGCCAACATCCATATTGCATATGTTGGATTTGGCATTGTAAATCCAAAGATAGTAGAAAACTTTATTGGCCTCCCATATGAGACTACCAAGAAGATATGGAGCAAGTTCCTTTGCTACTACCTTGGTACAGAGGATGAGGAGCGCATAAATGATGTTGAACGCAAGGTAAGCATCTTAAGTTATCTTAGATACATCCGCCACGTACAGCGCCGTGGCATCAATACAGATGAAGACAAGCTAGTTGTTGATACCTGCATAAAGGTAATTGATGAACTTTTAAGTCAGGTTGATTCCCTGGATTTTTAATAGAGGTAAGAAATGATTTTATACGTAAACAGCTGTGTAAGGGCACAGTCTCGCACAGATAAAATATCAAGGGCTCTACTTTCAAAACTTGGTGGGGAGTACGAAGAGGTGTTCCTTCCTGATTTAAACCTTGAGCCTTTGTCAGAAGAAATGATAGATAAGAGGACAGAACTTCTCGAGAGTGGTTGCTTTGATGACCCAATGTTTGATCTCGCAAATCAATTTGCAAAAGCAGACACTATCGTAATCTCAGCTCCACTTTGGGACGCATCCTTTCCTGCATCTCTCAAGCTTTACGAGGAGCACATCTACTGTGTAGGTCTCACATCAAAGTATGATGAGACAGGAATGCCAGTGGGCCTTTGCAATGCAAAGGAACTCTACTATGTGACAACAGCAGGCGGCCCTCTCATCGAGGACTTTGGATTCGGTTATTGGAAGATGCTCGCAACAGTGTGCTTTGGCATCAAGGATGTAAAACTCGTCAAAGCCGAAATGCTTGATGTTATTGGATTTGATGCAGATAAAATAGTTAATGATGTAATCGAGGCGCTTTAAATGATACAGGATATATCACCAAAAAAGTATCATGTTGACTACAGCAAAATGGATCCGCAGCCAGCCGACAAGGTTTTAGCCTTTACAGATGGTAAGATTTTGCTAAAAAGTGATGAAAAAGACATAGTGTTTCCAGAGGTCAAAGATGTTGGTTCTTGCCTTACCTATGCGTTTTCCATCGATGATGAGAAGTTCTTTTTGGCTACTCAAAAACTTACGATTAAGGGCTTTGAATACTGTGACCTTAGGAGTCAGATGTACAAAGGGCCAGAATACTATGCATTCGCTGTTATCACAGGAATGCACCTTAATACTTGGTACACCGACAATGTATATTGTGGCAGGTGTGGTACCAAGACTGAGCATGACAGCAAAGAGCGAATGCTCAGATGTCCAAACTGTGGCAATCAGATCTTTCCAAAGATTTGCCCAGCTGTAATAGTTGGTGTGGTCCATGGTGATAAACTACTAGTTACAAGATATGCACATGGCTATAACGGCAATGCTTTGGTAGCAGGCTTCTGTGAAATAGGAGAGACTGTTGAGGACACAGTAAGACGAGAGGTCAAGGAGGAGACAGGCCTCAACGTCAAAAACTTCCGCTATTACAAATCCCAGCCTTGGGGAATTGTATCAGATTTATTGATTGGTGTATTTTGCGAGGTAGATGGTGAACCAAATATCTCGCTTGATGATAAAGAACTTGCTGAGGCAGTATTTAAAACTAGAGAAGAATTACCAACTTTTGATTATAATCCAAGCCTTACTGGCGAAATGATTACAGTGTTCAAAGAAGGAAAAGTATATGGAACAAGATAACTTGATTAAATCTTATTATATGGCAATGCTAAAGTGCTTATCATACGTCTTCGTTATGGTAGGTGTTGTAACAGTTTTGCCTGCATTTATGACTTTCTTCTATAGGGATGAGGAGCCTTATATGTGGTGCTTCGTTTTCCCTGGCATACTCTATATCTTTATTGGATACTTTATCCACCTTTGTACTGAAGGGTATGCGGTAACCAACCTTAAGCGAAACGGCGGTTCGCTTATGGTATTGCTACTTTGGGTTGTCTCAATCCTTCTTGGCGCGATTCCATTCGTGCTTACAAAGCAGTATACCTTTGTTCAAGCACTCTTTGAATCTACCAGTGGATTTACAACAACCGGTTTTACTGTAACTGATGTAGCAAATGCCCCACACATCGTATTGATGTACCGTTCGCTACTTCACTTGCTTGGTGGTGTAGGACTTGTACTTATCTTGAGTCTCATACTATCCAAAACGTTTGGAATGCAGTTTTATATGGCAGAGGGACACCTTGATAGATTGGCACCAAGCCTTAGAAACTCAGCGAGGGTTATCATCCTCATATACCTAGGCTTCATAATAGGCGGTACTATTTTGTTTATCATATTTGGTATGCCTGCATTTGATGCAGTTAACCACGCAATATCGGCGGTTTCAACTGGTGGCTTTTCAACAAAGGTTGAAAGTATTGGATATTGGCACAGTGTTCCAATTGATGTTACAGCAGTCGTACTTATGATAATGGGTGCAACAAACTTTATGACATCAATGCTTATTTTGAAGGGTAAGTTCCGTGATGCACTCCTTAACGATGAGACATTGATAACAATCTTTTTAATTGCAATCGTATCTCCAATTGTTATTGTTCAGCTCCTTGTAAATGGTGTTTGTCAGAACACTCTGTCTGCAATAGATAACGGTATTTTCCAAGTAGTATCACTACTGACAACGACAGGACTTTCAACAATAAATGACTTCTTACCTAATGTCACATTTGCGATGGCACCAATTCTTCTTTTGATGATAGTTGGTGGTAACAGTGGATCAACTGCAGGTGGTATCAAGGCTTATCGTGCAGCATTTGGCCTTAAGAGCATTTTCTATGATGCTAGAAGCGAAATAGAAGCTGGTCGTATCCACAGAGCAAGATTTGTATATCGCTTTGGCAAGCAGGACAATATCGACGCAACAGAGCAGAGCAAGAACCACACATACATCGTTATGTATCTCTTGCTTGGCCTTCTTGGAACCTTTGGTTTGACTCTTTGTGGATATACATTCCAAGCTAGCTTGATTGAGTCCTTCTCAGCACTTGGTACAGTTGGACTTTCAATTGGTATTGTAGGACCAGATATGAGCAATTTTGCGATGTTTATCATCATTCTCGAAATGATAATTGCTCGTCTTGAAATATACATCGTTATCCTTGGTGGTGCTCGTATTGTGGCTGATATCAAGGAACTTGTAGCAAAAGTGAAAAAATGAGATAGGAGGTAACTCATATGCCAGAAAACGAAAAACTCGATACAGCGATGACTCAATTCTTGTTAATTGATTCACTTTCTAGTATTTATCTATCTTTGCACATCATTGATCTTGATAAGAACACTTCAGTAGAGTACAACGCCTCAAGTGCTATTAGGGAAGTTGCGACTAAAAATACTGATGCTGACCAAGTTATGATAGCTACGATGAAGCATGTTGTTGTAAGCGAATATCAAGATGCAGTTATCGAATTTACTGATTTACATACAGTTGCTGAACGTATGCGTGGTAAGCAGAGTATCACATTTGAGTTTATTAGTGCCAATTTTGGTTGGTGCAGAGGCCGCTTTATCAGAATTAACGATGTGAGCCTTGATGAGTTGCCAACTCGTGTAATCTTTGCTACTGAGGTTATTGACGAAGAAAAGCGTCGTGAGGAAAATCTCATCCGTATTTCACTTACAGATGAACTTACAACACTTCTCAACCGTCGTGCATACGAGGAAGAACTCAAGCTCTATACGGATCTTTCAAAAACAGAAAACTTTACTTATGTTTCAATGGATTTAAACGGCCTCAAGCGTGTAAACGATAACATTGGTCACGCAGCAGGTGATGAACTTATTATTGAAGCAGCTAAAATTATTCGTGCTTCAATGGGCCGTTTTGGTAAGGTGTTTAGAACTGGCGGCGATGAGTTCCAAGCAATCCTATTCGTTGAACCAAGCAAGATAGATGAAATCACAAAGAGTATGTGTGACATGTGCGATGCTTGGAAGGGCGAATACAGCGATACAATGTCAATTTCATACGGTGTTGCAAGTCAGTCAGAGTTCCCTGACAAAAAAGTTAAGGAACTTGGCAAAATTGCAGACAAGCGTATGTATGAAAACAAGGACGAGTACTATAGGCGTACTGGCCTTGATAGGCGTAAATAAGCAATATAAAAAATTAAGGACCAGTATAAATATGTCCATAAAGAGGGTGCATTATGGAAAAGTCCGTTGATAAAACAGTAGATTTAAGTAAATACACAAATAGTAATATATAAAATTAGAGGTAAATCATGGGCGACATTAAAAACGAATACAAACTTGATAAGGAAACAAGGGATGCTCTTAAGGTTTTAGACGCACTTCTTTTCGATTACCATTCTGTTGTTTTAGTGGATGGTGAAACTCACAAGGTTATGCCGTTTAGAATGGTAGAGAATCAGTCTATTAAATCCGCTATGGATATGGCAGTAAATAGTGCTTCATATGATGAGGCAATAGATACGTATATTGACACGTATATTGCTCCTGAGGACAGAGAAGAAGTAAAAGCAAAAACAAAGTTTGATGTTTTTGCTCAAAAGGCAGCTGAAAACAGAGTATATAAAGTACAGTTTAGACGTGTGACAAAGATTAATTCTTCTGATTACACAGAGATGTGCTTTGTAAAAATTGTAATTGATGACAAGGATGTTTATGCTATAGCATTCAGGGACATCAATGAAGCAGCTCTTGAGAGAATAACTGAACAAACTGTAATTACTGCTTTCGCAAAGAATTACGACTATATTTCAGTAATCAATCCTGATACATTCGATGAAATCATAATGAGACAGGATCCAAGTTTTAATGACTTGTTACCTGGATGGGATAACAGTAACTTTGTTGAAAAGGTTGCTCTTGTTGGCGAGCAAATTGTCCATCCAGAAGATAAAGAGTACTATGATGAAGCAATGAGCAAAGAAGTAGTACTTGGAGAACTTGAGTCAAAAGACATATATCGCGTAAACTTTAGGGAAGTATTTGGCGATCAAATAGTTTATTACCAGGCAGTTTTCTCATGCATAGATTATGAAAATATCAAAAACTATGTTGTAGGTTTTCACAACATTGATGACCAGATGAAAAAGGAATTGGCACATAAAGCAGAGCTTGAAGAAGCAGTATACATGGCTCAAGCAGCAAACCGTGCAAAGACAACATTTCTCTCTAATATGTCCCATGATATTAGAACACCAATGAACGCAATTATTGGCTTCACAAGCCTTGCTGCAACTCACATTGATAACAAGGAACAGGTGCTCGCTTACCTCAAAAAGATTAGTCAATCGTCAGAACATCTCTTGTCTTTGATTAATGACGTACTTGATATGTCAAGAATCGAGTCGGGTAGAATGCATATTGAGGAAAAGGAAGAGAACCTTTCTGAAATTATTCACTCACTTAGGAATATTGTTCAAACTGATATTCAAGCAAGAGAGATTGATTTCTATATCGACTCTGTTGATATGTACGATGAGTATGTCTTCTGTGACAAACTTAGAATTAATCAGATGCTTCTCAACGTTTTGTCAAACGCTATCAAGTACACGCCAAATGGTGGTCACGTAGCGCTCAAGATATCTGAAAAAGAGATAAAGCCAAATGGTAGAGCATCATATGAGTTTAGGATTATAGATGATGGCATAGGTATGACAGAAGAGTTCTTGTCTACTATCTTCCAGCCATTCTCTAGAGCTCATTCTTCAACCAAGAGCGGTGTAGAAGGCACTGGCCTTGGTATGGCTATTACCAAGAATATTGTTGATATGCTTGGTGGTACAATTGACGTAAAGAGCACTATTGGTAAGGGCACTGAATTCATTATTAACTTGGAATTTAAACTTGCAACAGAGCACAATGTTCCAACGGTAATTCCTCAAGTAGAGGGCCTTCGTGGCCTTGTAGTTGATGATAACACCGATACTTGTATAAGCGTATCCAAAATGCTCAAGGAAATCGGTATGCGCTCAGAATGGTGTACATCAGGTAAGGAAGCAGTTATCCGTACAGAGGAAGCAGTTCAGTATGGTGACAGCTACAAAGTATATATTATTGACTGGCTTATGCCTGATATGAATGGTATTGAGACAACAAGAAGAATAAGAAGAGTTGTTGGCGATGAGGCTCCAATCATTATCCTCACAGCATATGACTGGACGGATATTGAAGAGGAGGCAAGAGAGGCTGGCGTAACAGGATTTGTTCCAAAGCCACTCTTCCCATCAGACCTCCACAAGGTGCTTGCAGAGTGCTGTGGCATTGCTAATGCATCCGATGATAAGCCACTTGATAACTACAACTTAACTGGTCACAAGGTTTTACTTGTTGATGACAACGAACTTAATCGAGAAATTGCTTGTGACATCCTTGTTGAAAACGGCATGATTGTAAAGCAGGCTACTGATGGTACAGAAGCTGTTGAAATCATGGAAAATGCAAAGCCTGGCGACTTTGACCTCATCCTTATGGATGTTCAAATGCCAGTAATGGACGGTCATGAGGCAACTCGCAATATTAGAAAACTTGCAAATAAAGATGTTGCAAACATCCCAATTATTGCAATGACTGCCAATGCATTCTCAGAGGATAAAGAGGCCGCTTTTGCCGCTGGTATGGACGAGCACTTAGCAAAGCCTATTAACATTGACGCATTAAAGAATGTACTCGCAAAGTATTTAAAGTAAGGTAATTCATATGTCACTTAAAACAATTGATCAAAAAGCAAAAGAAAAGGGCAAGGGCGTTGAAACCCTTTGGCAGCTTGTTAAGTTTATGGTAGTAAGCATGGGTGCGTTTGTCATTCAGACATTCTTGCCACTCCTTTTGAAGCTACCTATGAGTGACGAGTTCCTTTATAGGGAATTTGTATTTTGGATTTTCAAGTCAACCGCTGATGTTGGTCTTGGAATATTTATCGCAGCTAATGTAAGTAATGTGCTTGCACAGATTGTCTCTTTCTTTATCAACAGAGACAAGACATTTAATTCAAGCGCAAATATTGCTGTGACACTTCCGATTTACATCGTGTTTACGATTGCACTTATCTGCTTTTCCGCATGGCTTTCTCCAACCCTCATCACTGCCCTTGGCAGTAAGGTAGGGGAGAATCTAGCTATTTCGCTTTCAGGCGCAATCTGCGGTGCAATCCAGTTCTTCCTCTACTTCCCAGTAGATAAACTTTTATTCAGAAAACCAAAAGAAGAATAACCTTTTATTAGGAGATAAAATGGAATTTAGATGCGCTACAATGGATGATTTCGAAAAAATCGTTGAACTATACAAGCACATAATTGATGATACTAAAGACTTTGCTATATTAACTCGATGGGTATGGGGCCTTCATCCAAACGAAGAGAAGGTTGAAAACTATATCAAGGAACATGCTATGTACATCCTCCTAGATGGTGAAAACTTTGTATCTGTTATGGCGGCGCCACTTTATCAAACCCCTGACTATGATGTAGTTGGATGGGATGAAAGCATTGATAAGCAGGATGCTATGACAGTTCATATCATCGGTGTTAGTCCTGAGTATCAGAGACAGGGCATCGCAAAGTTTATGCTTGGCAAGAGCCTTGATATTGCAAGGGAAAATGGCAAGAAATCAGTTCGACTTGATACCCTTCGCAGTAATGTAGTAGCACAGCATATGTATAGCTCATTTGGCTTCAACTATTGTGGGTCGCAGGTTCTTGACTCTTATCTAGGAATCCCAATTGAATTTGTGTATTATGAGTATATAGTTTAAAGTTGATGGAGGTAATTCACATGATTATGGATGGATGCCAAGGCAAGCCTCGCACACCTACTATAATCGAAAAGACTTGCCCGAATTGTGGTGCAGAAATTGAAATGTTTTCAATTGACACAGAAATGGTTTGTGAAAACTGTGGTTACACTGTGTACAATGACACCTTGAGCTGCGTTCAATGGTGCAAGTATGCCAAGGATTGCGTTGGCGAAGACATGTATAAAAACATGATGATTATCGCCAACCGCAATAAGGAAAAGCTTGAGGTTGAACGCAAAGTAAAAAAGTTAAGAGAAGAATAAAAGAAAAGCAGGCGAATTTTTTGAGAGCAGTATTAATCGGTGTAGGTTCAATCGGTGGCCCACTTGCAGTTTTAATGCATGAGAAGGGCGTAGATTTAGATGTAGTCGCCCATGGCGAAGAAAAGGCAAAACTCATTAGGGAAGAGGGCTTTAAGGTAACTGGAACCCTCGGTGAGCACGTGGAGAGGCTTAACGCGCACGCTAGTATTGATGAGCTTTCTGGCACATATGATGTCTGCTTTATCGCTACAAAATACCAACAAATGCCAGAACTGGCAAGGGAAATTACTTTACATCTTAACGAAAATTCGTTGGTTGTGTCACTTCAAAACGGAATTGTGACAGATCTTTTGGCCAAAGAAGTTGGCGAAAACCGCACAGTTGCGTGCATGATAGGCATCGGTGCAACATTACTTGCTCCTAACCATGTTCAGGTTACGGCGGGCAATGAGTTTATAATTGGCATGCCATATAGGGAGAACACACCAGAAGTATATGAGGTTGCAAAACTCATGTCGGCGTGCTGCCCAACTGCCGTCGAGGATGACATAATTGCACGTCTTTACTCAAAGGTAATTTTTAACTCTTGTATCAACAGTCTTGCTGGCATAACTGGCAAGACAGTTGGTTCGATCCTCGACACCAAGGAAGCACGCCGTATAATCCTCGCCATCATTCGCGAGGGAATGGCTGTAGCTGACAAAATGCAGCTCGATGTTCCAAAGTTCAATATGCTTCCAAAGTTTGGCACAATAGCCAAGAACAATAACTCAATTTCTAACGCATTCTTTAGCAACTTTCTACGCATTGGATTCAAGGTTGCCTCAAAGAATGTTAAACCATCAACTCTCCAGTCCCTTGAGAAGGGCCACAGAACAGAGATAGACATCATGAATGGCTATATTTCCGCAAAGGGAAAAGAGCTTGGCATCCCAACTCCAGTAAACGATTCTCTCACAAAGATGATTAAAGACATAGAGAATGGAAATCTAAAGATAGACCAAAATAATGTAAAAAGGGTTCTCGAATGAGAACCCTTTTTTTTGGTGCACCTGACAGGAATCGAACCTGCACCCCTCTCGAGACTAGATCCTAAGTCTAGCGCGTCTGCCAGTTCCGCCACAGGTGCATGTGACTTGACTATTTTAGCAGAAAAGAGATACGTTTTCAATATAAAAATGGGGTTTATTAGTTGTACGATTTATGGTACTATAAGGTTGTGAAGGGGGAAGGGAAATGGCAGGAAATTCAGGATCAAAGGCTAAAGTTTTGGCAATCAATGATATCCTTCGTGAGTATACTGACGAGGATCATCCTATCACAGCAACTACGATAGCGGATATGCTTAAAAACTGTGGCCTTAGCGCAGAACGTAAAGCTATCTACAGCGATATCGATATGCTCATTGATTATGGTTATGACATTATTAAGAATCCTCCACCAGCAAAGGGTTATTACCTTGGTGAGCGCGATTTCCAGATAGCGGAAGCGAGATTACTTATAGATGCTCTCCAGTCTGCTCAGTCGATAACTGAGAAGAAGACAGAGGAGATAATCGAAAGTGTCGAGAAGAGCTTATCAAAGTATCAGCGTGATACCTTGCATAGACAGCAGGTCTATGTTGAGCATAAAAACAAGAGTTCCAATGAGATGCTCTATTATTGGATAGACGCCCTCTCGACGGCTATTCAGACCAAGAAGAAGGTTTGCATCCATTACATCAAAAGACGCCTTATTGCGGGCGAGGAGCCTAAAAATGAGGAACATATCTATAACGTAACTCCATATGCTCTTATTTGGAACGATGGACATTATTATTTGGTATGTAATAATGCAAAGTATCCTAATGCAATGCATTTGAGAATTGACAAGATTACCAAGGTCAAGATTCTTGATGAGCCAGCAAGGCCACTTTCTGAGGTGTTTAAATACAAGGATCATTTCGATGCTGCTGATTACCTCTCAACTCAGTTTAATATGTTCTCTGGTACACCGGAGAGGGTACAGATACGTTGTAAAACTGGTATGTGGGAGATTGTAGCTGATCGCTTTGGTGAAGATGTAGCAATTATCGAACACACAGAGGATACATTTACAATTGCTGTAAACGCAGTTGTATCAGGTCTTGTATCATGGATTATGCAGTATGGTGATTCCATGGTGGCACTTGCCCCTCAGTCGTTTAGGGAGCAAGTGGAAGAAAGAGCAAAAGCACTTGTAAAGGCGTATAAAGAATGAACTATCAACTAGAACTTGATAATTTAATAGCAAGTCTTGGCGACAGGCGTCCAAAGCTACTACTTCATAGTTGCTGTGGGCCTTGTTCGTCATATGTAATTACATATTTGAATCAGTATTTTGATATTACTGTTTTGTATTTCAATCCGTCTATTGCGCCGGATGAGGAGTACTATCATCGCAAAGAAGTACAACTGTCACTGATTTCTCAGTACAATGAGACGACAGAAAATAAAGTGTTGTTTATGGACTGCGACTATGACCACCAGTCATTCCTTGACTTGGTTTTAGGTTTTGAGTGCGAGCCAGAGGGCGGCGAGCGATGTCACATTTGCTATCGTCAGCGCCTTGAAGCAACCGCTTCGCGCGCACGTGATTGTGGGTTCGAATTTTTCTGCTCAACACTGTCTGTTAGCCCATATAAAAATGCAGTTGTTCTCAATGAAATAGGAACGGAATTATCCCATACTTACGAGGTTTCTTGGTTGCCATCAGACTTCAAAAAGAGGGAAGGATATAAGCAATCAATCGAACTGAGTAAATTATATAACCTTTACAGGCAAGATTATTGCGGTTGTGAGTTCTCAAAAAAGGGTAATAGGTAAAGGAAAAGCCGCTCGATTGAGCGGCTATCGTTTTTTGTGTTTTATTTCTTCAAAAGAGGGTTGTGTGCATTGTAGAAATCAAGTTGATCCTTGAGTACTTCTGCCTTGATCTTGCCCTCGTTGTGGATTTCGTGCTTGCCATGATAGAGCTTCATTCTAACATCATGGCCAGTTTTTTGAAGCTTGTTAAATGCTTCCTTTGGACCAAGTGTGTAAACACCTGCAAGGTCAGCCTTACCAGATACTACAAAGATTGGAAGTTCAAGTGGAACCTTCTTTGCCCAACCAAGTTTGCCAGCGTTGAGTGTTGCTGGGAACATATCAAGAAGGGTTGGGGAGATAATAAGTGTTGTATATGGGTTGTTGAAGTAAGTGTAGCGGTTGTCATAGTCATATGAGAGCCAGCTTGTTGTGAGCTTACCAATAAGGTCCATCTTGTTGTTTGTAATCTCCTCAGAGATTGGGTTCATATCGAACTTAGCTTCGTTGAGAGAAACTTCCTTCTCAAAGTTGCAAATGAATTTAGCTGCGATGTAGCAGATAGGTTGGAGAAGCATACCTATTGCTGGAATTGGAACTGTGCCACAGATTACGCAAGCTGCAAGGCCCTTGCCGTACTTGGAGATGTATGTGCGTGTCATGAGTGAACCGAGGCTGTGACCGTAGAGCATGTATGGAAGCTTTGGATACTGCTTCTGCATAAGCTTACGAAGAGTATTCATATCCTCAACCATCCACTTGCCTGCCTTTGGAGGGTATACACCTCTGTTTGCAAGACCACATGTCTTACCGTGACCTAAGTGATCCTGACCACATACGATGTAACCTTCGTTTGCAAGGTATCTTGCCATTTCATCATAGCGCTCGATGTATTCAGCCCATCCGTGTGTGAGCTGGATAACGCCGATTGGATTTTTAGAATCGTCCTTCCAAACAGCATAGAATATGTCGATATCATATGCTTTGCATGTTGATTTGTAAGTGCCAGTTGTTTTAGTTACTGCCAAAATAATTACCCCCTAATTTTGTGTCCAAAGAAAAATTATATACTTTTTTTTGAATAAGTAAATATTGAGAATGTTATTGTATCTGTTTGGGATAAACGGACAAGTGTAGTGCAAGCCTGGACAAAAGGTGTGAATGTGTACAAAAAATTTTTTTGGTGTTTGTGCATGTAAATGAACTTCTTTTAATTGGTTCAGAATTATAGATTTTAATAATAATATCTATTAAAATATGAATGTTGGTATAGACACAATATGACTTTTGTCTATGTTGTACGACCAAAATTTTTAAGGGAGGCGTGTTAAATTGAAAAAGAAGATGAGCTCCATTCCATTTGCTGGAACACCGGAGCAAGAAGCTAAGCTCGATGCTTATATCGCTGAGCATAAGAGCGAAGAGGGCTGCCTCATGCCAATCATGCAGGAAGCTCAGGCTATCTACGGATATCTTCCACAAGAGGTACAAATCCACATAGCTGAAAAGCTTGGTATCCCTGCTGAGGAAGTATACGGAGTAGCAACATTCTATTCTATGTTCAATCTTTCACCAAAGGGCAAGTACCAGTTTAGTGTATGCCTTGGTACTGCTTGCTACGTTAAGGGTTCGCGTGAGGTCCTCGATAAACTCTGCGAAATCCTTGAAATCGAGCCTGGCGAGTGCACACCTGACGGACTTTTCTCAATCGAGGCTTGTCGTTGTGTAGGCGCTTGTGGTCTTGCACCTGTAATGATGGTAAATGGTTCAGACGTTTATGGACGTCTGAAGGCTGCAGATGTTGCCGATATCATCGAAAAGTACAGAGAGTATGAAAAGGAGGAAGCAGAATATGAAAACATGGGCTGAGATTCAAGCTATAAAAGCTGACGTTAATGCTAAGACTTTCAGTGCTTCTGCTCCTGGTCAGTACAGAGTACTTGTAGGTCTTGCAACCTGTGGTATAGCTGCAGGTGCTATGCCTGTTTACGATGCTTTTATTGAGGCAGCAGCAGGCAATGCAAATTGTAAAGTAGCTCAGGTTGGTTGTATCGGTATGTGCCAATACGAGCCTATCGTAGAAGTAGTTGAAGCTGGTAAGAAAACTACTTATGTAAAGATGGACGCTGAAAAGGCTGCTCGTGTATATCAAGAGCATATCCTTGGCGGACAGGTTGTTACAGATTATCTCCTCGTTGAGAATGGCATTACTTGCCAGTCTCTTGAGGATACAACTTTCTATAAACTCCAAAAGAGAATTGCTCTTCGTAACTGCGGTATTATTGATCCGGAAAACATTGATGAATATATCGCTCGTGACGGTTATGCAGCTCTCTATAAGGTAATCACTGAGATGTCATCTCAGGATGTAATCGACACAATGCTTGCATCTGGTCTTCGTGGCCGTGGTGGTGCTGGCTTCCCAACAGGAAAGAAGTGGTCATTCGCAGCAGCTAATCAGGCTCCTCAGAAGTTTGTTTGCTGCAACGCAGACGAGGGTGACCCAGGTGCATTCATGGACCGTTCTGTACTTGAGGGCGACCCACATGCACTCCTCGAGGCAATGACAATTGCTGGTAAGGCTATTGGCGCAAAGCAGGGCTACATCTATGTTCGTGCAGAGTATCCTGTAGCTGTTAAGCGTCTCAACATCGCTATCGCTCAGGCTAAGGAATATGGCTTCCTCGGCGATAACATTATGGGCACAGACTTCTGCTTCGATATCGGCATCCGTCTTGGTGCTGGTGCGTTTGTATGCGGTGAGGAAACAGCTCTTATGACTTCTATCGAAGGTAAGCGCGGCGAGCCTCGTCCACGTCCACCATTCCCAGCAGTTAAAGGTCTCTTCCAGAGCCCAACAATCCTTAACAACGTTGAGACATATGCTAACGTTGCTCAGATTATCCTTAATGGTTCTGATTGGTTCTCAGCAATGGGTACTGAGAAGTCAAAGGGTACAAAGGTATTCGCACTCGGTGGTAAAATCAATAACACAGGTCTTGTAGAGGTTCCAATGGGAACAACTCTCCGCACAGTTGTTGAAGACATCGGTGGCGGTATTCCAAACGGCAAGAAGTTTAAGGCTGCTCAAACAGGTGGCCCTTCAGGCGGATGTATCCCACTTGAGCATTTTGATGTTGAAATTGACTATGATAACCTTATCGCTATCGGTTCTATGATGGGTTCTGGCGGACTTATCGTTATGGACGAAGATAACTGTATGGTTGATATCGCTAAGTTCTTCCTTGATTTCACAGTTGATGAATCTTGTGGTAAGTGTACTCCTTGCCGTATCGGTACAAGAAGACTCTATGAACTCCTTGAGAAAATCACAAGTGGTGAAGGCGAACTTGATGATATAGATGAGCTCGAGGCTCTCGCAGCTCATATTAAGGACAACTCTCTTTGCGGTCTTGGACAGACAGCTCCAAACCCAGTACTCTCAACACTTCGTTACTTCAGAAACGAGTATGAGGCTCACATTGTTGATAAGAAGTGTATTGCAAAGGTTTGTCGTCCACTCCTTACATTTACAATTGATCCTGAGAAGTGCGTAGGTTGTACAAAGTGTGCTAGAAACTGTCCAGCAAATGCTATTGTTGGTAACGTTAAGGAGCCACATGTAATTGACCATGAGAAGTGCGTTAAGTGCAGTGTCTGCATGCAGAATTGTGCTTTCGGCGCAATCACAAAGGATTAAGGGAGGGTGTGCTTTATGGATATGATTAACATTACAATCAACGGTACACCTGTAAGTGTACCTGCTGGTACTACAATTCTTGAAGCTGCAAGAACTATCGGCATTGAGATTCCTACACTCTGCTACATGAAAGAAAAGAACGAGATCGGCGCTTGCCGTATCTGTGTTGTTGAAGTAACTGGTGCTAGAACTCTTGTTGCTGCTTGCGTAATGCCTGTATCTGAGGGCATGGAAATCAAGACACGTTCCGATCGCGTTTTGAAGGCTCGCAAAAAGACACTCGAACTTATTATGTCAAACCACAACTGTGAGTGTTTGGCATGTGACCGTTCAGAGAACTGCGAACTCCAGACACTCGCTCGTAACTTTGGTGTTGACTTCAACACATATAAGGGTGCAAAGACAGAGGTTGAACTCGATGAGAGTTCACCATCTATCGTTCGTGACGATAGTAAATGTATCCTTTGCCGTCGCTGCGTAGCTGCTTGTCGTTCACAAACAGGCGTTATCGGCGCAAATCACAGAGGCTTCGACACAACAATCGGTTGTGCATTCGAGACAAAGCTTGCTGATGTAGCATGCGTAAACTGCGGACAGTGCATCGAGGCTTGTCCTGTTGGCGCTCTTGTTGAGAAGGATCAGATTAATGATATCTTCGCAGCTATCAATGACCCATCAAAGACTGTTGTTGTTCAGACTGCTCCTGCAGTTCGTGCAGCAATCGCTGAGGGCTTTGGTAAGCCAATCGGAACAATGGGCAAGGGCAAGATGGTTGCTGCTCTTCGCAGACTCGGCTTTGATAAGGTATTTGATACTAACTTCACAGCTGACCTTACAATCATGGAAGAGGGCACAGAGCTCATCGGTCGTGTTCAAAACGGCGGCGTACTTCCAATGATTACTTCTTGTTCACCAGGTTGGATTAAGTACTGTGAACATTACTTCCCAGACTTCCTTCCTAACCTCTCAACATGTAAGTCTCCACAGCAGATGTTTGGTGCTTGCATTAAGACATGGTGGGCTAAGAGAAATAACATCGATCCTAAGGACATCGTTTCTGTTTCAATCATGCCTTGTACAGCTAAGAAGTTCGAGGTAGGTCGTGAAGAGATGCAGGCAGCTGGTGTTCCAGATGTTGATTACGCTCTTACAACTCGTGAACTTGTTAAGATGATTAAGCGCGCTGGTCTTCAGTGGGATAACCTTCCTGATGAAGAATTCGATTCACCTCTTGGTGAGGGTACAGGTGCTGCTGTTATCTTTGGTGCAACTGGTGGTGTTATGGAAGCAGCTCTTCGTACAGCAGTTGACGTACTTTCTGGCCAGGAGAACGCAAACATTGAGTACAAAGAAGTTCGTGGTATGGACGGAATTAAGGAAGCTTCTTACACAGTTGGCGACCTTACACTCAATCTTGCTGTTGCATCAGGTCTTGAGAATGCGAAGAAAGTTCTCGAAGCAGTTCGCGCTGGTGAGAAGAACTATCACTTCATCGAGATCATGTGCTGCCCAGGCGGTTGTATCAACGGCGGCGGTCAGCCAATCCAGCCTAACTGGGTTCGTGAGACTGTTGACGTCAAGGCACTTCGTGCAGGCGTTCTCTATCAAGAGGATCTTGATCTTCCAGAGAGAAAGTCACATCACAACTCAGCAGTTAGTGTTGCTTACAGTGAGTATTTCGAGAAACCAAATAGCCATATTGCTCATGAGGTTCTCCATACTCACTATGTTGATAGATCAAAGACAATCAAATAATTGTCAAAATTTGACCGGGTCGCAAGACCCGGTCTTTTTTTATTGTATCTATGATGTTATAATAGATGCATATTATTTTAGAAAGGTGTTTTATTATGTTTACACCAGCAGAAGTTGCTAATAATGTTATTGGCATCGGTAAAGCAAAAGCAGGTAACAAGCCATATAAGCTTTTCTTACTTGGAATCCTTGCAGGTATGTTTATTGCTCTCGCAGCAGTAGGCGCAAACACAGCTTCTTGCACAATTGCTAACGCAAGTGTTGGTAAGCTCGTAGGTGCTTGCATTTTCCCAGTAGGTCTTTTGATGGTACTTGTTGCAGGTTCTGAGCTCTTCACAGGTAACAACCTTATCATCGTTTCTGTTTTGACAGGCGACGTCAAATGGACTGCGATGCTCAAAAACTGGGGTGTTGTTTATCTTGGTAACTTTGTAGGTTCTATCCTTATTGCTCTTATTGCTTGCTACAGTGGCCAGTTTGGCCTCTTTGGTGGTGCTCTTGCTGCAACAACAATTAAAGTGGCTACAGGTAAAGCTACATTGACGTTTGGTCAGGCTATCCTTAAGGGTATTGCTTGTAACTTCCTTGTTTGTATTGCTGTTTGGATGAGCTTCGCAGCTAAATCAGTTGGAGGAAAGCTCGCTGCTGTTTACCTTCCAATCATGCTCTTTGTACTTGCGGGTTTTGAGCATAGCGTGGCAAACATGTACTATATTCCTGCAGGCCTCTTTGCTGCAAGTGCTACGGGCACTGCTGTAGAAGGCCTTACATGGGGCAACTTCTTTATCAACAACTTGATCCCTGTTACTATCGGTAACATCATCGGTGGTGCAGTTCTCGTTGGCGTTATGTACTGGGCTATTTACCTTGCAGACGCAAAGAAGGAGGAATCTTGATGATGAAGAAGTTGTTTAGTTTAGTGCTTGTGGCAGCATTGATGCTAACACTTTTTGCTGGCTGCTCAAAGGTTCCAGCAAAGCCATCATTTGAAGAGGGCGCTACAATGGAAACTGCTCAGACGACAAAGAGGATTGAGAGCGATGGAACCGTGCGTATAGCTGGTCTTGTTGGACCAACTGGCATTGGCATGTCATACCTTTTTAAGTCAATTGATGAGGGTAAGTCACTTAACAAATATGCGTATACAATCGAGTCTGACCCTTCTTTAGTAGGTCAAAAACTTCTCTCTGGTGAGCTCGATATTGCAGCACTTCCGACGAATGTTGCTGCAACACTCTATAACAAGAGTGAGGGCAAAATTAAAATCATCTCACTTGCAACACTTAACGTTTTATATCTTGTTGAAATGGGCGAGGGCTCTGAGAGTCTTGCCGATTTAAAGGGCTCTAAGATTTATATCAGCGGACAAGGTTCCGCTCCTGAATATGTAATGCAGTTCCTTCTTGAAAAGAATGGCCTCAAGGTTGGAACGGATGTAAACTTTAGTTTTGAATTTGGTACACATGCTGATCTCGCTGCCCTTGTAGCAAGCAACAGGGTAATGCACTGCGTACTTCCTGAGCCAAATGCCACTATCTCAACTTCCAAGGCAAGCAAGGAAAAGATTACACTTGACCTTGGCAAGGAGTGGGAGAAGGCAGTTGAGGGAACTGATGCCCAGGGAAGCGAAATCTGTATGGGCTGTATAGCCGTAAACAGTGCTTTCCTTGATGCTCGTCCAAAGGCAGTATCTGCCTTTCTCCGTGAATATAAAGCGTCAGTTAGCAATGTAAGGAGCCAGACAACGGCTCCAGAAGTAGTTGCTGGTTACAAGATAGTTGAGAGCGCAGATGTTGCGAAGGAGATTATCCCAAGATGCAACATCGTTTGCATCACAGGCGATGAAATGCAAGAAAAGACAACTGGTTTCTTAAAGGTATTGTTCGATAGTAACAAGGCCTCCGTTGGAGGAAAACTTCCTGATGACAACTTCTACTACAAAGATAAATAAAATAGCAATTGTCATACTTTGGATAGTGCTGTGGCAACTTGCTGCAATGGCAATAGATGAGGAGATGCTTTTTGCATCTCCTTCAAGTGTTGCTATAACATTTTCAAAACTCTGCGTAACGCTTGATTTTTGGAAGACTATTCTATTCTCTGTACTCCGTGTAATCGGTGGATTTGTTATTGGATTCGTTTTGACAACAACGCTCGCAGTACTTTCAAAGAGGTTCTCATTTTTGCGAGCATTTTTAAGTCCTGCTATTACTGTGATTAAGGCAACACCTGTTGCATCATTTATTATTCTTGCCCTTTTCTTTATTGGCAAGGATTTGGTTCCTCTCTTTATTGGAACACTTATGGTGGCACCTATTGTTTGGAACAATGTGCTTGGTGGACTTGATGCAGTGGATGTGAAACTCCTTGAGATGGCAACAGTTTATGATATGCCGTTTGCGAAAAAGGTTCGTCACATCTATCTGCCTTCAATAAGGCCGTATATTTTGTCTGCAGTAGGTTCAGGACTTGGCCTTTGTTGGAAGGCCGGTATTGCGGCTGAGGTTATCTGCCGTGCAACACCATCAATTGGTAACTACATCTGGGAGACAAAGTATTACTTTGAAACTGCTGAGATGTTTGCATGGACTGCAACAGTAATAGTTCTGTCAGTTATCTTTGACAAACTCCTTTTAAAGCTCTTTAAAGGAGGTGCCAAGAAATGATAGAGGCCCATAATCTTATAATGATATATGACGGCAATGCTGTAATAGAGAATTTGTCGTTTGCGCTCCCGAATGCGGGAATTGTGGCAATTTCCGGACCATCTGGAGCGGGCAAGACAACGCTTGTGCGCATGCTGTGTGGCCTTGAGACGCCACTTTCTGGCGAGATAGTAGGATTGCCAGAAAAGGTGGCTGTGGCCTTTCAGGAGGCGCGTCTGCTTCCTTGGTACAGTGGATATGATAATATCAAGGCAACTGTACCAGAGGCGAGTGAGGAGGATATATATAAGTCGCTCCTACGCCTAGGCATTTCCAAGGAGGATGCAGCAAAGCGTCCAGCAGAACTCTCTGGCGGTATGAACCAGCGCATATGCCTTGCGCGTGCGTTTTTATACCAGCGAGTTCACGATTGCAAGTTGCTGCTCCTTGATGAGCCGTTCAACGGCCTTGATGAGGAGAATAGGCAAAGGGCAATTGGTGTGGTAAAAGAAATCGCAGCATCTATTCCAGTAGTGCTGATTTCACACATTGAAAAGGATCTTGAGATTTGTGATAAAGTAATAGAGATATAAGAAAACGACCTTCATTGCTGAAGGTCGTTCTTATTATGTTTTCTTTTGCAAAAAGGATTATTCCTTAGCAGCCTTGAGTGCCTTGTATGCGAATGCTGCGAGAGCACCACCAGCGAGAGGTGCTAATACGAATACCCAAAGGCAAGCGATTGGAGCTGTGTTGCCTGTGATTGCTGCGATAAGAGCAGGACCAAAGCTACGAGCTGGGTTTACGCTTGTGCCTGTAAGGCCAATGCCAAGGATATGTACGAGTGTAAGTGTGAGACCGATGATAAGGCCGCCGAATGAGCCGTGACCAGCATCGCTGTCTGTTACACCAAGGATTGTAAGAACAAAGATGAATGTGAGTACAAGCTCAACAAGAAGACCAGCAACTGCGCTGCCGTTTACGCCAGCAAGACCGTTTGAACCAAGTCCGCCTGTCATGTCTTCTACGCCACCAAGCTTAAAGATAGCGAGTAAGAGAGCTGAACCTGCTGTTGCGCCAAGGCACTGTGAAATAACGTAACCAACGAAATCCTTTGACTTCATTCCACCAGAAAGGAGAACGCCAAGAGATACTGCTGGGTTGATGTGACAACCAGAGATGTTGCCTACACAGTAAGCCATACCAACAATAACAAGACCGAATGCAAGAGCTGTGAGGATATATCCGCCACCGTTTACAGCGTCACATCCAACAAGCATTGCTGTACCGCATCCAAGGAATACGAGTACGAATGTACCAATAAATTCTGCAATGTACTTCTTCATAATTTTTGCCTCTTTTTTTATAAATTCTCAACGATTGCTTTGGTATCCCTTGCAATCATAAGTTCCTCATTTGTAGGAATAATGTAAACCTCTACCTTGGAATCAGGAGTAGAAATCTTGACCTCCTTGCCACGGCACTTGTTTGCTTCCTTGTCTATTTTAACACCGATATATGAGAGGTTTTCACATACACGCTCACGGAATTCAGGAGCGTTTTCACCGACGCCTGCTGTAAAGCAGATTGCGTCGACTCCGCCGAGCGCTGCGATAAATGCACCTAGGTACTTGGTTACCTGGTAATCAAGTATGTCGAGTGCGAGTTGTGCACGCTCGTTTCCGTCAGCTGCTGCCATCTCTACATCACGCATGTCGGATGAAACACCTGAGATGCCAAGAAGACCTGACTTTTTATTCATCATCTGGTCTGTTTCAGCTGGTGTGAGTCCTTCCTTTGCCTGGATGTAAGTGATAGCTGATGGGTCAACACCGCCGCAGCGGGAACCCATAATGAAACCATCAAGTGGTGTGATACCCATTGTTGTATCGATAACCTTACCATCCTTAATAGCTGAAAGTGATGATCCGTTACCGATGTGTGCAACGATTACCTTTTTGCCCTCAAGGCTTGTGCTCCAGATTTCAGAGAGTCTGTTTGATACGTATCTGTGAGATGTGCCGTGGAAGCCGTAACGGCGAACTTGGTACTTCTCATAGTACTCATATGGTACTGGGAAAATGAATGCCTTTGGTGGCATTGTTGAGTGGAATGCGTTGTCAAATACAACTACCTCTGGCTTGTCCATGCCAAATACTTCCTGGCAGGCATCGATGCCCTGAAGGTGTGCTGCATTGTGGAGAGGGGCAAGGTCAATTAAGGATTCAATACCCTTTTTGACATCCTCTGTTACTAAGACGCTGTCGTTGAAAAGTGCGCCGCCTTGTACTATGCGGTGACCGATAGCATCAATCTCATCAAGTGAGTCGATAACCTTGGTTTCGCCCTCTGTGAGTGCTTTCTTTACTTCATAGAAAGCTTCTGTGTGGTTTTTAAGTGTGTTGTTGTTTTCGGTTTCTCTACCGTCTGCGGTTTTACCTTTGAAGTGGCCGTCAACACCGATTCTTTCGCAAAGGCCCTTCGCAATAAGTTTTTCACCATCCATATCAATGAGCTGATATTTTAGTGATGAACTGCCGCAATTTACTACTAAAATTTTCATTGCGTTTACCTCGTTAAAATATTGTCATAGGTATTATATATTAAAGAAAAGTTGCGGTCAATCACCTTTTGTTCTACAATATAGAAAGAGGTGATAGTGGTGAAAGTAGTTGGACTTGTAGCAGAATATAATCCTTATCACAATGGACATCAATATATGATAAACGCTTGCCGTGAACAGGGCGCAACGCACATCGTTGCGGTTATGAGCGGCAACTTTGTGCAACGCGGTAGCGTTGCTATAATGGACAAGCGTGCGCGTGCAAGGGCAGCACTTCTTGACGGCGTTGACCTGGTAATAGAATTACCAGTGCCTTGGGCCGTCTCAACTGCTGAACTTTTTGCACGCGGTGGCGTGTCTGCGCTGCTCGGTCTTGGCTGCGTCGATACACTTGCCTTTGGCTGTGAGACAGCGGACAAGGACCTTCTCATCAAGGCAGCTGACGCTGTCTGTGATATCAAGGTCCACGAGCTCATCAAAGACAAGCTCACAGGTGGCGTAACCTACGCAGCTGCGAGGGAAGCGGCAGTTCTCGAACTCTATGGTGAGGAGATTGCAGATGTAATTCGTATGCCAAATAATATCTTGGCAGTTGAGTATATCAAAGCAATGCGTTCGCTTGGTGGAAACTTTGATATTATGCCAATTGAACGTATTGGCGCTGATCATGACTCGCTCAAGGAAAATGGGGATTCCCGCAGCGCATCCGCGCTCCGTATAATGCTTGAGCGCGGCGATGAGACAGCATTTGACTTTATGCCACAGTCATCTGTCGATGAGTTCAAACGCCTCCAAAAGGTAGGCCGTGCGCCTGTCACTATCGATGACAGCGAGCGCGCTATCCTCTCGAGACTTCGTATGCTCACTGTAGAGGATATAAAAGAAGCACCAGATGTCTCTGAGGGACTGGAAAATAGAATTTATAATGCTATAATGAGTGCGACCTCACTTGAGGAACTCTATTCAATAGTCAAGACAAAGCGATATACTCATTCCAGAATCCGTAGGATTGTTACCGCTTTGTACCTTGGCATTTCACCATCGGATGCACTCCATAGAGTGCCGTATATCAGAGTGCTCGGATTTACCGAAAAGGGCAGGGAAGTATTAAAGGTTGCAAAGGACACATCCAGCTTGCCGATAATCATGAAATCTTCCCAGACCTACGAGCTTTCTGACTATGCAAAGCATGTGTTTGAACTAGAGTGTAAAGCAACTAACCTTTACAACTTGGCTACACCGCGTATTTTACCTTGTGGAACGGAGCTTACAGACGAAGTAATAATGATATGAAAAACCTTTATCTATATACGCTTGGATGCAAAGTGAATCAGTATGAAACAGAGGCTTTGGCAGAGCTTTTCATCGGTGCTGGATACAGCATCGTTGATGATCCTGCGAAGGCCCAAGTGATTGTTGTCAATTCATGTACTGTAACTGCAAACTCCGACCAAAAGACAAGGCAGGCTGTGCGCCGATTTAAGCGCAACAATCCTGATGCTTTGGTCGTACTTTGTGGCTGTATGCCACAGGCGTATCCAGATAAGGCAACAGAACTAGTTGAGGCTGACATAATCACAGGCAACAAGGATCACAAATTGATTCTCGATTATGTGGAGAAAAGAGTGTCTGATGCTCAGATAGTAGATATCCCAGAGCACAAAAAAGGCGATGTCTTTGAGGAGTTTGAGGTAGAAAACTTTGGCGGACGCACACGCGCATTTATTAAAATTCAAGATGGCTGCGACCGCTTCTGTTCTTACTGTATTATCCCAACGTCACGTGGACGTTCAAGGTCAAGAAGTCTTGAAAATTTGAGCGCTGAGCTTGATAAGATTAAGGATGCGGGGTACAGGGAAGTGGTGCTTGTAGGCATCAATTTCTGTTGCTATGGACTTGATATTGGCAAGACGTTTGTTGATCCTATTGAACTTGCTTGTAGCAAGGGCTTTGACCGTGTTCGCATAGGCTCACTCGAGTATGACAATATCAGTGATGAGGCGATAGAGCGTCTTTCAAAACTTCCAAACTTCTGCCCTCAGTTTCATATGTCACTTCAGAGTGGCTGTGACAAGACGCTTCATGATATGAATCGTCACTACACGAGTGACGAGTATTTGGCCCTTTGCAACAAGTTGCGAGCCGCATTTTCTGATGCGACAATTACAACTGATTTGATGGTTGGCTTTGCCGGAGAGACGGATGATGACTTTGAAGAGTCCCTTGCCTTTGCTCGCAAGGTTGGCTTTGAAAAAATACATGTTTTTCCTTATTCAGAGCGCCCTGGCACGCGGGCACTTTCGATTGAGCCAAAGGTGGCGCCTGCCGTCAAGGACGAGCGCGCTCACCGTGCGATTGCCCTCGCAAGTGAACTCCGTGCTGCGTTCCTGTCATCGCAGATAGGACGAATTGTAAACGTCCTCTGCGAGACGTATGAGGATGGCTTGGTTCAAGGCTATACCGAGAACTACACGCCAGTAAAGTTTAAATCAGATAAAGCGTTAAATAATGAAATTGTTTCAGTAAAAATTGTTGAAGTAGGTGACGATTTCGTTTTGGGTGACAGGGTTTGACTATAAGTGCCTAAATATGGTATTATCTTATCTATATTATTATCGCACAACTTACCTGGGGAGGTAATTAGTATGTTTGAACACAAGAACTTATATCCAGTAATCTTGGTTCCTGGTGTTGTAGGCTATGGCGAGGAGACTATCCTTCATAAGGTAGTTCCTTATTTTGGCCTTACATCAACAAGCTACGAGAAGGTTATTAAGGACATGGGTATGGATTGCCATACTGCAACTTTTGAACTTCTCTCTAGCATTTGGGATAGAACATGTGAACTCTATGCTCAAATAGTTGGTGGAACAGTTGACTATGGTAAAGCTCATAGCGAGAAGTATGGACATGCTCGCTATGGCAAGACATATAAAAAGCCAATGATAGAGTCTTGGGATAAAATCACTCTTATCGCACATGGCTTTGGTGCACCGGTTGCACGTCTTTTCATTGAACTCTTAAACAACGGTTCTGCTGAGGAGACATCTGCAACTCCTGCAAATGAACTTTCAGATTTATTTAAGGGTGGTTTCTATAATAAGATTCACGCGCTTATCACAATTGCTGGTATTAATGAGGGTATCTCAACTGCAGAGGCACTTGAGGGTCGTTTCCCTGGTGCTAAAAAGGTACTTGCGAAGGCAGCAACAGTTGCTGACATAGCACTCAAGTACAAGGACTTCGTTGATCCATACAATCAGAAGAATGGTATATCAGTATCTCAGCACGCTGTAAGCGCTCGCCTTGAAAAGGTAGATGATAAGAACAAGGTTAAGTTCGATGAGAAAGCAATTGATTCTTACCTTTCAAAAGAGGACAACATCTTTTATGATATGGGCCCTCTCGGTATGGCAAAACTCAATAGCAAGCTTGGCACATTCGACAACATCTTCTACTTCTCACTCTCTGGTGAAGTAACAAGCAATGTTATGAACAAGGTAACTTTACCAAAGCTTGCAGCAGGACTTACTCTTCCAACAACAGTTCTTATTTCTACTTTCGAGAACTACCTCCCTGAGTTCCCAATTATTACAAAGCGTGACCACGACAATGATGGTCTTGTAAATACAAATGCTCAGATGCCACCTCTTAGTGAGTCGGCAACAGCATTCAAAGATATTAGCAGATGTCAGCCAGGCGTTTGGTATCAGATGCCGGTTGAGACACGTAACCATTTCTCTTTCATGGGTCTCTTTGTTCGCCCTGATAAGTTTAGAAATGAGATCTTCAACCTTATGAAGATTGTCTGCAATTTAGAATAAATTAAGGAGATAGCACATTGCAATTCGCTGATCAATATTCAATCGTAACAGATCAAATCACTGATCTGTCAAAGCTCACACTTGAACATAGTACAATAGATACGTCTTTGTACGCTAAATACGATGTAAAGCGTGGACTTCGTGACCTCGACGGACACGGTGTGCTTACGGGTCTTACAGAAATTTCAGAAGTTTGGGGTCGCCAGAAAGATGAAAATGGCGAAGAACATGAAGTAGATGGTATCTTGCGTTATCGTGGATACGATATTCAAGACCTTATCATGGGCCACCCAGCTAATGACAACTTTGCTTTTGAAGAGGCAACATATCTTCTTCTCTTTGGCGAGTTACCAAATGCTCAGCAGTTTGCTGAGTTTAAGGAGCTCCTCGCAAAGTATAGAGCTCTTCCAACAAACTTTGTTCGTGACATTATTATGAAGGCGCCATCGCGTGATATGATGAACACGCTTGCGCGTTCTGTACTTACACTTTATTCCTATGACCACAGGGACGATGACACATCAATTGACAATGTACTTCGTCAGTGTCTTGAACTCATCGCTCTCTTCCCACAGCTTGCTGTGTATGGATATCAGACCTATAAGTATTACCATGACGGTGATTCATTCTTTATTCATGCTCCAAAGGCAGAGTATTCTGCTGCTGAGAACATACTTCATATGCTCCGCGCAGACAGCCAGTTTACCAAGGCGGAGGCAAGGGCTCTTGACGTTGCATTAGTACTCCACGCTGAGCATGGTGGTGGTAACAACTCGACATTTACAACTCACGTTGTTACATCATCTGGTACAGACACATATTCTGCAATCGCTGCGGCTCTTGGCTCACTTAAGGGACCAAAGCACGGCGGTGCTAACATTAAAAATGTTCAGATGTTTGAGGACATCAAAGCAAACGTTAAGGATTGGACAAGTGATGAGGAAATCTCTGCTTATCTTTTGAAAATCCTTAACAAGGAAGCGTTTGATGGCGCTGGCCTTATCTATGGTATAGGTCATGCTATTTACACCAAATCAGACCCTCGTGCTCAGATGCTCAAGTCAGCTGTACGTGCACTTGCGGAAGAAAAGGGACGTCTTGACGAGTACGAGCTTCGCGAACGCGTAGCACGTCTTGCACCAGACGTAATCGCAAGCAAGCGTCATATGTATAAGAATATCTGTGCAAATGTCGATTTCTATTCCGGCTTTGCTTATGAGATGCTTGGCCTTCCAGTAGAACTCTTTACACCACTCTTTGCCTGTGCTCGTATTTCAGGTTGGAGTGCACACAGACTTGAGGAACTTATCAACGCTGGTAAGATTATTCGTCCTGCTTACATGAATATCTGTGAGCATCAGGAATATATTCCTATGGATAATCGTGAGATAACACGCGAAGACATCAAACGTCAGGTTAAGAAGGAATTCTTCAACTTGGTTGATGAACGTGAAGCAGAGCGTGACAAGAGTAGGAAAGAACTCAGAGATAAAGTAAAAGATAAAATCAAAGAGAGACTTTAATAAGAAATAAGGGAAGAGCTTCGATAAGCTCTTCCCTTTAATTTTTGTCTTAGCCCTCAACTGGAGCTGCTGTTGTTGTCTCGGCCTCTGAATAAACAATCAGTGCAATTTTCTCTGTCTTGTCATAGAGCTCACCAACTGTCTGACGGCTGCTCTCAACTGTGTTGCTTGTGTGAGAACCATCATTTGTCTTGGTGACTTTGCTGATGTTTTCAAAGCCTGCTTCCTCAAGCATTGCTTTTGCTTCTTCGAAAGTCTTGCCTGAGACATCTATCATTTCAATCTGTTCTACGCCGATTGAAACAACGATTTCAATTTCAGTGCCCTGTGGTACCTCTTTGCCTGCCTCAATTGACTGAGAGATTACATAGCCTCTGTTTACATCAGTGCTGTATTCTTCCTTTTTAACAATTGAGAAGTCTGTGAAGTAAGACTTTTGAGAAGTGATACTTGCGTATGTTCTACCAGTAAATGTTGGAACTGATACTGTTACATCAGGATTGAGTGTTGGACCTTCCTCAGGTGTGTCCCCACCACCACCGAAGTGTCCACGAAGGACGGTGAGGCAGAGGATGATAAAGATGAGGATAACTGCGCCAGCGGCGATTCCGCCTGCCTTTAAAGCAAGGCTCATGTTTTCCTTTTTAACCTGCTCGGCAGTCTTTTTCGGTGTCTTTGGAGGTGCTGGAGTCGAAATGGTTTCAGGAGTGGCAGCTGGTGCTGGACTTGAAACTGGTTCTGGCTCATAGTCAGCAGCGATTGCTGCTGTAGGTGATGCTGAGAGTTCCTCTCTAAACTGTTCAACAGTCTTGGTACGATCCTCAGGCATTATCTGTAATGCGTTGATAAGTGCATTGATTACATATGCTGGAATTTGTTCGGCAAACTTTGCTGGAATCATCATACGGTCGTTCGTCATACGCTCAGTTGATTCAATCGGAGTAGTGCCGATGAGTGAGCGATAGAGGACTGCAGCGAAAGCATAGATGTCTGTCCAAGGACCAGATGGTGCCTTGACGCCGAACTGTTCAACAGGGGCATAGCCAGAAAAAATCTCTGCTGCGATGCCTGTGCTGACATTCCTGCACTCTGGGATACTGAAACCACCGATGCGGATTTTGTTATCTGGACCAACAAAGAGTGTGTTTGGTGAGATGCCGCGGTGGATAATGCCAGCAGAGTGAAGAGTGGATAGAGTGGAGAGGACTGGCATGAAGAGAATTCTTGCTTCCTCCCAAGAGATATATCCTTCACTTGCTGAGAGCAAGTAGTCACGCAATGTGACAGTGCCCTCCATGTGTTCGCATACAGCGTATGCTGTGTTGTTCTCCTCAATAATATCGATTACGAGAATCAATGCGGAGAGACCGCGCATACGTGCAAGCTTGCGCCACATATCAAGGAAAGAATTGAGGCAAGTCTCATAGAATAATTTTTTATCCTGTTTGATAAGTAGGTGAGTAGAACCCTCTTTGCGAATGCAAATTGTATCAGGTAAGAACTCCCTTATTTCAACAGTCGACTTGCGCTCTGTATCAAAAGCCATATAGGTGACACCGTCGCCATTGGCATCAATAACATTGCCAATTAAGTAACGGCCACCAATGGTCGTCTGTTCTGGTAAATAGAGATTTTCGTAGGCCATCATCACGCCTCCTTTTGTAACCTAATAAATATTAATGTAAAGAAGCGTTTTTGTCAATACAAGTCCGTGTTTTGGGACAACTAAAAAAATTGTGCGAACATTTTGTTGACATTTCGATTTTGGAGTGTATAATGGACTTGTAAATCAAATAAATGTTCGGTTGAAAATTATTCGTTGGAGGTTACCTAGTATGACACTCGGATTTGGTATAAAAGTAATTTTTGAAGTAGCTGTTGTTTTACTTATAGTATATGGCATTATGAATGAGGAAAAGCTTATTGCATTTGAGGATGAGCTTGCTCCAGTACTTCGTTTCTGCTTCCATAAGTACATCCTTAAGGATGTTAAGAGAACTAATAAAACTCCTGTTGCTTCTCAGCAAAAGGTTGTTCGCTGCAAGGCAACATTCAAGGTTATCTCTGGCAAGCAGTCATCTCGTTCTGCTAACCGTGAGGTAGCATAATTTAGTTGGTCAAGAGGTCCCCCATATACCTCTTTCACCATATAACAAGTTCCCTAGACAAAGCAAGAGCCGTGGTCCCCGCCACGGCTCTTGTTTTGTTTTGTATTAGAGAAGATCTTCTGCGTCTTCTTCGTTTTCCCAGTTGTGCCAAACGTTCTGCACGTCATCGTCATCTTCGAAAAGGTCAAGCATTTTAGCCATAGCCTTCAAAGAATCCTCATCTTCAAGCTTGGTGTAAGTTGAAGGGATGTACTGAACTTCTGCAAGTGCAAATGTGTAGCCAGCTGCTTCGAGTGCCTCACGAACAGCGCCAATATCATTTGCTTCTGTGCGAATCTCAAATACTGCTTCGTCGTCAGATAAGAAGTCAACTGCACCTGCTTCAAGTGCTGCGTCCATGAGTGCTTCCTCATCAACGTCTTCCTTCTCAACAGCGAGAACACCGTATCGATTGAACATGAATGATACGCAACCATTTTGTCCCATGTTGCCACCGCACTTATCGAAGTAGTGACGAACGTTACCAGCTGTACGGTTCTTGTTATCTGTAAGAGTCTCTACCATAACGGCGATACCTGATGGGCCGTAACCCTCGTAGATGTTCTCTTCGTAGTTAGCTGTTGAACCTTCGCCGGCAGCCTTTTTGATTGCACGGTCGATGTTGTCGTTAGGAATATTTGCAGCCTTTGCTTTAGCAATTACGTTTTTGAGTTTTGAGTTAGAAGCTGGATCTGGTCCGCCTTCTTTTACTGCAACTGCGATTTCACGGCCAATCTTGGTAAATACCTTGGCCATAGCGGCGTCGTTTGCGCCCTTTTTACGTTTGATTGTACTCCATTTTGAATGTCCTGACATTAGAACAACTCCTTAATATTTCTCGAAATTTACTGTATTATTATACAACATTTAAAGCGTTTGTCTATCTCTCATTTTTTGCTTCCCAAATTTTTTGGAATAACTCGTTCATTCTATCGCTCTCACCCTCAAGGTAGAGGTAGCCAAAAAGTGCTTCAAGGCCAGTTGCTGCGTGGTAGTCAGCAACGGACATATTTTTTGGCGTGTGGTTGGTGTGGGCATTGCGTCCACGCCTATAAATGTCGAGTTCCTTTTCGTTTAGCATGCTTTCAATTATGCGAAAAGCATCCGCTTGAGCTGATGCACTTACAAACTCTAGTTTTTCCTTGTGAAGCTCGCTCCCCGGACGATTGGCTGTCTTTACGAGTGCCTCACGAACTAGGAGTTCAAATACACTGTCGCCAAGGAAGGCGAGAGTCAGTGGACTGTACTGTGAATTATCCATAGTTTCCCCCTATGGTACATAGTCGAATTCGATGTCGTAGATGTTTACTGTATCTCCCTCTTGAATACCGCGTGCTTGTAGTTCTGCTTCGATTCCAGAACTTATCATAACGCGCTGGAGATACTGGAGTGACTCATAGTCATCAAGGTCAACCTTAGAGAGGATTGGGATGAGCCATTCACCCTCAACAACATAGTAGTCATCGTCCTCTTTTGTGATAGTGAAATTACGGTTACCTTTCTTCTTTTCATAGAACTCAAGTGGGATTTCCTCAGCCTCATATTGTTTGATAGGAGGGAGGGTAGCAAGCTTCGCTGCTACGGCATTTATGAGCTCTTTTGTGCCCTCTAAAATTGGGGCGCAGATGCTGAAATATTCATAGCCTTTTTCTTCGACATATGACTTGAATTTTTCAATCTGTTCCTTAGTTGCCATATCGGTTTTGTTGCCGGCAACAATCTGAGGAAGTTCTGCCATTTCAGGGTTGAATTTTATAAGTTCGGCGTTGATTGTTTCGAAGTCCTCGATTGGGTCACGGCCCTCTGAACCTGCGACGTCTACGATGTGGACAAGCATGCGACAGCGTTCGACGTGACGCAAGAAGTCATGGCCAAGGCCTATGCCATCGGCTGCGCCTTCGATAAGGCCTGGGATGTCGGCCATGACGAATGAGGAACCTTCGCCCATAGATACAACGCCGAGAACTGGTGTGATAGTTGTGAAGTGGTAGTTGCCAATGTTTGGTTTGGCCTCTGATACAACAGAGATAAGCGTTGATTTACCAACGTTTGGATAACCAAGGAGACCAACATCAGCAAGGAGTTTGAGTTCAAGTTGAACTTCCCATTCCTCACCTGGCATACCATCTTTTGCAAAACGAGGAGTCTGACGAGTAGGGGTGGCAAAGTGAACGTTGCCCCAACCACCTTTGCCGCCATGAGCTGCGATGAATTCATCCTCTGTGCTCATGTCTGCCATGATTACGCCGCTTTCAACTTCTCTTATTATTGTGCCGCGAGGCACGTCGATATAGAGGTCCTCACCCTTTTTGCCATTGCAATGTGAGCCTCTGCCATCTTCACCGTTCCTTGCGGAATATTTTTTCTTATAGCGGAAATCGGCGAGCGTCGAGAGGTTCGTATTTACGCGGAAAATGATATTTCCGCCACGACCACCGTCGCCACCGTCAGGACCACCTGACGCTACATACTTTTCGCGATGAAAAGCAACAGCGCCATTTCCGCCTTTACCAGCTTTTATTGTGATTTTTGCTATGTCTACAAACATAAAAATACCTCAGTGAGAAATCTCCCAAAATTCGTTACTATATTAATAGATATTATAAGGGTTGTCAATTTAATAAGTTGTAAAAGTGGACAATATATAGTAAAATTATTATATGAATGCGCTTTTGCGCTATGAAAGAAGGGCTTTAAGATGAAGAAACTTATAGCATTACTCCTATCATTAATTTTAGTGCTTTCATTTGCAGCTTGCTCAAAGGGCGGCGAGACTACAAATACTGACAAGCCTCAAAAGGGCGAGAAGGTAGAGGTCACCGGCATTGGAGCAACTGCAAAGGTTACAATAACAGAGGACAAGCATGGCACAGGTACAATGCTTAATGCTGCCAAGCTCCCAAGCTTCTCAGTAGAGGGCGAGAGCGCTGCAATCGCTCAAATCAATGATCATATCAAGAGTGAGGTCGTAGCTTTCTGCGACGAGGCAGCAGCAGAGCCGCTTCAGTACGCAGTAGCAGATACTGCAGTAGTAGAAACTGACAGATACCTCTGTGCAGTAGTGTTCTATGGTCGACCACTTAGTGTTGGTATGGATCATGATACGGTTGCATCTTATGTATATGACAAGGCGAATGACAGTGAGGTCCTCCTTGATGATGCGTTAAAGATTGCAGGATACGATGCAGCACAGTTTGATTCACTTGTTACAAAATTGTATAAGAGCAAGGGACTTGGCGAGGATTTACTTGAGTCAAAGGTAGTAGGCTTTAGTTTCCTTCAAAATGGAATGCCAGAGTTCTTTGTATGTATTAGATACGACACTGGTGCAGATGAGATTATCGAACTTGTTAAAGTTAACACAGATACAAGATCATTTGATCAGACATCTTATGCACAGTTTATAGCATAGATTGGAGGTCTTTTTATGGCAGATGAAATTAAAAACGAACTTAATGAAGTAGAAGAGCCTGCTGTGGCAGAAGAGCCAGAAATGGCAGCAGAAGTTGCTCCAGAAAAGGACATAGATACAAAGGCAATTATTGATAACATCTTTGGCAGAAAGCCAACAGGTGAAGCAAGTGGCGAGGTTGACACAACCAAGGTTAAGCGCCCAGAGAACATCTTTTCAAAGCCAATACCTGTAACTCAGGATGAGGCTGCAAGAAAGTCACGCCTCAAGACAGTTATTATTGAAGGCTTGCTCTTTGGTGCTTTTATTACTGCAATTACAGTTATTTATTCGTTCTCGGGACTTGAACTCAAACTCGACCCTGAAAATGGCGTTAATACTCCTTCGTTTTGGTTCTTCCTCTTTGTGTTCATTTTCTTTTCGGTTGTAATTGGTGTTGGTGACTATTTCCTCACAGAGCGCCGAGTAAACAATTACAACTCCAAGATGGCAGGTATCAATATCGATAGTGAAATCGATAACGAGATTGAAAAAGCTCTTGCTGAGCAAGAGGCAGAGGGCATCACAGCAGAGGACGCTGCTGCAATGAATAACTCAAATGGTGAAGAAAAGCCACTCATTGATATCAGATGTGTATCGGGCGAAGAATCCTTGACTGACAAGGTCCTTGAGGCATATGTTAACGATGAAAAGGTTGGATTTATCCAGTCTTGTAAAGGCGTAATACTTGACAGCAATGGCTTTGAGACTCCAATTCTCAAGGTTTGTGGGCTTCAAGCAAACGATGGTGACTTCAAAAACGGCGTAGTTATGGAACTTATCGGCGGACTTAAGAAGCTTGCATCAGATAACACACTTGCTGCTGTTGCTATTCCAAAGTCAGTTTATGGCGATTTGGTACTCAACGTTTCAGGAGCAGAAAAATTTGGTATCACATATGGTGAAGAATTAAAAATACAAGAAGCATATCCTGGTGCTTTGATGGGAATTAAAGGTGAACTTAAGTGATTAGTATACTTTCAAAAATTTTCATAAAAGATGCTAATGATTTCACAAGCCCGGCAATTCGCCGGGCTTATGGTACCTTATGTAGCATTGTTGGCATTTTCTTGAACGTTTTGATGTTTGCAGGCAAGTACATTGCTGGTACTATTGCAAACTCTGTTTCTATCACAGCTGATGCGTTTAATAACTTGTCAGATGCTGGTAGTTCAATTATTACATTACTTGGCTTTAGGCTTGCTGGACGCAAGCCAGACCCTGATCATCCTTTCGGTCATGGAAGGATAGAATATCTCTCTGGCCTTGCAGTTTCGATTCTTATCCTTTTGATGGGATTTGAACTTATGAAGTCCTCTGTTACAAAGCTCATTCATCCAGAGCCAGTTGAGGCAAGCCTCCTTGCTGGTGGCATAATGGTTGCCGCTATTTTAATCAAGGTTTATATGGCGTTTTATAACAAGACGATTGGTAAAAAGATTGATAGTGCAGCAATGGCTGCTGTTGCAGCAGACTCTCTTTCAGATACAATTTCAACAGTTGTTGTTTTGATTTCAATGATACTCTCCAAGTTCATTGATTTCCCGATTGATGCTGTTGCTGGTATTTTTGTAGCAATCCTCATCTTAAAGACAGGTTTTGATTCTGTCCGTGACACAGTGGCACCGCTACTTGGTCAGGCTCCAGACCCAGAACTTGTAAAGCAGATTGAGGAAATCGTAATGAAGCAAGAGCACGTTGTTGGTATTCATGACTTTATTGTTCATGACTATGGTCCAGGCAGACTCTTTGTTTCACTCCATGCAGAGGTTCCAGGTGACGTTGATATTTTTGAACTTCACGATGAGATAGACAACGCTGAGTTTGAACTTCGCGATGTTATTGGCTGTGAACCGACCATTCATATGGATCCAATTGATGTTAATAACGAGCATCTTGCTGAACTTAAAGAAGCAGTTGCAAAAATAATCAAGGAATACGATGAAGTTTTATCTTTCCATGATTTTAGAATGGTACCAGGTGAGACTCACACAAACTTGATTTTTGATGTAGTTGTACCTGCAAAGTATAAAAAGTCAAATTCGCAAGTAAACGAGGAACTCAAAGAAATCATTCACAGCAAACTTGATTGTTTCGCAGTAATTATCGTTGAGCAATCATATGTATAATTGGTGATAAATATGGCTGAAGAAAAACTTAATTTTAAAATAGTAATACCTGATGTGGATACACTCACAAGTGGCAAAGATGACCTTGATTTGGAACCACTTGAGCAGTTTGGACGCGTAGTAGCGCTTAACACATCAGAGCAGGACAAGGTATTGCAGGAGGTAAAGGATGCCGATGCAATCCTTGTAAATAAGATTGAAATAAACGAGGCTCTCCTTGGCGAGAACCCAAGTGTTAAATTTGTTGGACTCTTTGCAACAGGATACAACAATATTGATCTTGAGTATTGCAATGCTCACGGCATAACTGTCTGCAACGTGCCAACTTATTCAACTAATTCAGTTGCACAGCAGACATTTGCGTTCATCCTTGAGCATTACTCAAATCTCTCAAAGTACAACAATTTTGTACAAGAGGGTGGATGGGTAAACTCTGGTACTTTTGCGCCATTTGTTTTCCCACTGTCAGAGCTTGCTTCCAAGACAATTGGTCTTATTGGATATGGCAAGATAGGCCATCAAGTGGCCAAGATTGCGCGTGCCTTTGGCATGGATGTCCTTGTGTATACAAGGAGTTACGAAAAGGCCAAGAGCTCGGGCGACAACACTATGCTTGAAGGCTTCTTGGATCGTGCCGACAGGGACGTTACATTTGTAACGCTTGATAACCTCCTTCGTCACTCTGATATCGTTAGTGTGCATTGCCCACTAAACCCAGAATCAACTGGCCTTATCAATCGTGAGACAATTTCCAAGATGCGCGATGGTGCATTCTTTGTTAATACATCCCGTGGTCCAATCGTAAACGAGCAGGACCTTCGTGATGCACTTGATTCGGGCAAACTCTCTGGCGCTGGTGTGGACGTAGTATCAATTGAGCCTATGGACAAGGACTGTCCGCTCCTTGGCGCACCTAATTGTATGATTACGCCACACGTTGCTTGGTGCCCAAAGGAGACACGCCAGAGGCTCCTTTCAGAGGTAATTAAGAATTACAAGTCCTTTCTTGCTGGCAAACCAGTAAATATTGTAACAAAGTAAGAGGTTAAATTAATGAAATATGATGTAGCAATCATTGGTGCGGGTCCTGGTGGTATCTTTTCTGCATATGAGTTTATGAAAAAGGCGCCAGACCTCAAAGTTGCTGTTTTTGAAGCTGGATATCCACTTGAAAAACGCAAGTGCCCAATTGATGGTGATAAAGTTAAATCCTGTATAAACTGCCATACATGTGCAATCATGAATGGATTTGGTGGAGCGGGTGCCTTTTCGGATGGCAAGTATAACATCACCAATGATTTTGGTGGTACACTTTACGAGTACATTGGCCGCGAAAAGGCAATAGAACTCATGGAGTATGTTGATGAAATCAACATGAGCCACGGTGGCGAGGGCACCAAGATGTATTCAACTGCTGGTTCAGAGTTTAAGAAACTCTGTATGCAGAACAATTTGACACTTCTCAATGCCTCTGTACGCCACCTCGGCACAGATATAAACTATGTGGTTCTTGAGAACTTATATAACGAACTCAAGGATAAAATAGATTTCTTCTTCCACAGGCCAGTGCTTAAGCTTGAGAAGACAAATAATGGTTACAAGCTTTTTACAAAAGATAGTGAAGTTGAGTGTGCTCAATGTATCATCTCAGTCGGCAGATCAGGCTCTAAGTGGATGGAAACCGTCTGCAAGGAACTGGATATAAAAACTCATTCAAATAGAGTTGATATAGGTGTGCGTGTTGAGCTTCCAGCACTGATTTTTGAACACTTAACAAGTGAACTTTATGAGTCCAAAATTGTGTATCAAACTGAGAAGTTTGAGGACCATGTAAGGACTTTCTGTATGAACCCATATGGTGCTGTTGTAAACGAGAATACCAATGGTATTGTTACCGTTAACGGTCACTCATATGAGGACCCAGAAAAGCATACCGAGAACACCAACTTTGCACTCCTTGTGTCCAAGCATTTTTCAGAGCCTTTTAAGGACTCAAACGGATACGGTGAGTCAATTGCAAGGCTCTCTAATATGCTAGGCGGTGGCGTTATTGTACAGCGCTTTGGTGATTTAGAGCGCGGTCGCCGCAGTAACGCTAAGCGTATTTTGGAGAACACAGTTCGTCCAACGCTTAACGCGACGCCAGGCGACCTCTCCTTGGTGCTCCCAAAGCGCATCCTCGATGGTATCATCGAGATGATCTATGCGCTTGATAAAATTGCGCCAGGAACAGCAAATGAAGATACACTACTTTACGGAGTAGAAGTAAAGTTCTATAATATGGAAGTTGAGCTTGATAACAACCTTGAGACATGTCACAAGGGACTCTATGTTATCGGTGATGGTTCTGGTGTAACACATAGCCTTTCACATGCATCAGCATCTGGTGTCTTTGTTGCAAACAAGATTATCGAAAGTAAATAAAAAACGCTGCAAGGGAGACCTTGCAGCTAATATGGAGAGTTATCGAAGTGGTCATAACGGGGCTGACTCGAAATCAGTTAGCGGGTAACACCGCCCAAGGGTTCGAATCCCTTACTCTCCGCCAAA
>JAGHVH010000031.1 GCA_018064455.1 Candidatus Limimonas egerieequi
CTAGTAAGACCCCTTGAAGACTACAAGGTTGATAGGCAGTAAGTGTAAGTGTGGTGACACATTCAGCTAAACTGTACTAATAGGTCGAGGGCTTGTCTATATAACAGGAATTGCTTGTGCACTTACCCTTAAATGTTCTTTGTTCAGTTTTGAGGGTGCAAAAATAAGAGCTTCACCGATTGGTGAAGCTCTTTTCTTTTGCCTAAAATTACATATTCATGAAATTAGTCTGCATTTCCTGAAGTGTTTCAGGTGATGGCTCTGCTGTGAGAGGATCATTTCCGTTCATTGAGAGGTAAATAATCTGCATGATGTCGTTCATCATGCCATCAAGATTCTCACGTGCATCCATCATTTCCTTCATAGGACCGATGTTGAACATATTGCGATATTTTGCAGCATATTCAGCCTGGATGTCAGCAAGAAGTTGCTCATTTGGCTCCTCTTTTTGCATCTCTGCTTCGTACTTTTCGGCAGTAGCTTGAAGTTCCTCTGTAGCCTTGGCTACATCCTCGTTATTTTTTGCTATATCGCTGAGTTCCATGAATTTTTTGTAGCGTTCATCAGCTTGAATTGAAACGCCAAGCTGTCTTACAGCTTCCATTACGTCCATAGCTTAATCTCCTTATAAAAATTGATATCAAAAATGATAACATAAGGGTGTTGTAATTGCAAATTATTAATAAGAAGTATATAATAACAACGTCATAATTAGAAAAACAAAAAAGGAGATATAACTATGGCAGATTTTTCAAAGCTTTTTGAGCCTTGGCATATTGGCACTTGCGAGATTCCTAACAGAATCGCTCTTACTCCAATGCTCTTAGAAGTAGCCGAGTTTGATGGTACTTGCGGTGACCGCTGTGTTGAGTATTACACAGAGCGTGCAAAGGGTGGCGTTGGCCTCATCGAGACAGAGGTAACAAGAATCTCTGACTGGACAGGTTGTACTGGCCCTGCACAAATGTCAGTTACATCTGACCGCTGCATTCCAGGCCTTACACGCCTTGCTGATTCTATTCATGCACAGGGCTCTAAGGTATTTTTACAGCTTCATCACCCAGGTCGTCAGACATACCAGCTTGTTGTTACAGCTTGGAAACTTTCTGATGTTATCGGTCGTCGTTGGGACGGTTGGTGGAGCATCTTTTTTGGCCTAACAAAGTTTATGGATTTCTTTGATTCACAGCCAATGCACAAGTTCTACTTTCCAACAGTATCTGCTTCAAACGTACCTAATAAGGGACTTTGCTCACCAGTTGAGCAGTGGCAGAAGGTAAGACCGCTTACAAAATGGGAAATTCATTACATTGAGGACGAGTTTGCACGCGGTGCGCTTCGTTGTAAGAAAGCTGGTATCGATGGTGTTCAGCTTCACTGCTCACATGGATACTTCCTTCAACAGTTCATCTCTCCTTATACAAATAGACGTGAGGACGAATACGGTGGTTCTCTTGAGAACAGACTTCGTATCGTTAAGGAAATTATCGACAAGATTCATCAACTCTGCGGACCTGATTATCCAATTTCAGCCCGCCTTACAGTTGATGAGTACTATAGAATGTTTGGTTATGACCAGGGCCTTGTACTCTCAGAGGGCGTTGAGGTAGCAAAGCTTCTCGAGAGCTATGGCGTTCAGTTCCTTGACCTCTCATGTGGTACATACGAGACAATGAATGCTTGGTGTGAGCCAACATCATTTGACCTTGGTTGGAGAAAGGATAACGCAAAGGCTGTTAAGGCTGCAGTATCTATCCCAGTAGGTCAGACTGGTGTCATCCGTACACCAGAGCAGGCTGAGCAACTCCTCGTTGAAGGATATCAGGATGTTATCGGTCTTGGCCGTCCACTTCTTGCAGACCCATACTGGGTAAATAAGGCAAAGGAAGGCCGTTCAAAGGAAATCAACAGATGTATCTCTTGCCTCTACTGCCTCGAGTCAATGATGCACAACGCACTTCAAGGTGGCACACCTGGTCAGTGCGCAGTAAACCCTCGTACATGTAATGAGGTTGACTTCCCACTTGAGCCACGCAAGACTGGCATGGGCCGCCAGGTAGTAGTTATCGGCGCTGGCCCTGCAGGCCTCATGGCTGCAAGGACTTGCGCACAGAAGGGCTTTAACGTAACTGTATTTGAGAAGAATCAGAGAGTTGGCGGCCAGGTACTCCTTGCTGCTGCTCCAAAGCAGAAGTATAAGATCGGTTGGGTTACAGAGGACTACAAGACTCAGTGCGACCTTCTTGGCGTTAAGTTCAACCTTGGCGTTGAGGCAACAGCGGATGCAGTTGCAGCGCTCAAGCCATATGCTGTAATTAACGCCGTTGGTGGTGTTCCAGTAGTACCAAAGATCGAAGGCGTTGACCTTCCAAACGTATACACACCAGACCAGATTTTGAGCGGTCAGGTAACACTTCAGGGCAAGACAATTGCAGTTATCGGTTCTGGTATGACAGGTCTTGAGACAGCTGAATACCTCTCAGACATCGGTAACAGAGTTGCTATTGTTGAGATGGCTGACACTTTGGCTCCTGGCACATGGATTCAGCACAAGATGGATGTCATTCCAAAGCTTGAGAGCCGCGGAACTCCATTCTACACAGGTTGGAAGCTTGTAAAATGTGCTCCTGATGCAGCACTTATTGAGGACGTAACAGTTCCTGGTGCTACAAGAAGGATCCCTTGTGATGCTATTGTTATTTCACTTGGTGTTCGTCCAGCAACACTTGATGAATCTATCCTCAAGGTTTGCGATAAGGTTATCACAGTTGGCGATGCTGACAAGACAGGCCGTATTGGTACTGCTACTCATCAGGCTTATCGCGCAACAATCAATCTTGAATAAGATTTAAACTATAAGACTCGCAGGTAACTGCGAGTCTTTTTTGCATAGAGCCATTATATATGATAGAATGCTATATGTGTGATGGTTTGAAATGGGTGTTTAATACTATTCATTGAAAGACATCCCTGCACTTTATTGTAAGATTAGTTGACAATTTAAGTTAAGACAAATATAATAAAGGTGCTATAAAAAAGAATATTCTTTTGTGTGGGCGGTATTTTGTTGCTGCCCTATTTTTCTTTTATAAGCATTACAGCTCTCTTTACAAAGAGGGCTGTTTTTTTATTTTGCTGTGAAGTATTTTACTTTACAAACAACTATATAATGTATATAATAAACTATGAATAAACAATTTATAGTGGGTTATTATCGTTTGGAGGTGAGAGCATATGCATAGTCTTAAAAGAGTATTATCATTCTTAATGGCGACTATTATTATACTCACCACGTTTATATCGTCTGGATTTTCCGCATTGGCAGCAGAGAGTCAAACAGATTTCTACAATAAATTTAATGGCTTGCCAACAGCATATATAAATAAACTTTGGGAGCTCAAGCAGCAACATCCTAACTGGCAATTTGAGCCAATGAACACTGGGCTCGATTGGGACACAGTAATTAATACAGAGGCACAGCCGAAGGCCAATACTGTATGGCTTTCAACAAGCACTGCTGTTACAAGGCTCTATGCTGATAGGAGTGTGGGAACATACACTGCTAGCAGAGGCCTTGATTACACATATGAGGTTCGTGATCAAGGTAGTGGTGGCTACTATGTCGACGCATCCGTTATGGCGATAGCCGCTTTTATGAACCCTTATTATTTCCTTGATAGTGATGTAACTGTTTTAATGTTTGAAAACCTTGGTTGGGGCGACCTTGATTACAACACAACTGTAAATAACATTGAAGCAATGCTTACGGGCACATTTATGTCTAAGTCGAATATTAATACAAACTATGTCTCTGCCTCAGGTTGTGTCACATATGTAAACACAAGTGGGCAGAGAGTTTCGACAGGCGACACGTATGCTGCTCTTATCTGCACAGCAGCGAAGAACAACAAGTTAAACCCATATTATTTAACATCAAAAATTCTTGGTGAGGTTGGAACAAATGGTAGTGGAAGCACTTCTGGTACAACTTCATCTTATACCGGTTATTATAACTATCTGAATGTTGGCGCAAGTGACAGTTCAAGCGGTGATGCAGTAGCGAATGGTCTTAGCTATGCCAAGTCACATGGCTGGACTTCTCCAGGTGCTGCGATTGAGGGTGGCGCACAGACAATAGCCAATGGCTATATCTCTGCTGGACAGGATACTCCATACCTTCAAAAGTTTAATGTAGCGAATGGAAAAATAACAACATCGCATCAATATATGACTGCTATCAATGGTATTCATGTAACGCTCCAAAAAACATATGATGGATACAAGACGGCAGGAACACTTGATAGTGTTAGGACGTTTAAAATACCTGTTTATAAGAATATGCCAAATGCAACAGGTTCAACGATTAGTTTTTCTGGATATCCTCAGACAGGCACAGTAAAACGTTCAATTGCTACAATTAGAACTGATAGAAATTACTCTGCGGCTAAAACTACACTTTCAAGTGACAATGTAACATTAGAGGCTGGACTTCACAACAATGGTAATGTAACACAAACAGGTACAATGTATTACGGACCACTTTGGTATAAGGTTGGTAATGCATATGTAATTGAGGATTATGTTGAAGTTAATGCAAATGCAACTGTAAAGAAGGGTGGTACTCTTCAACTTAATACTTCTCAAAACTCCGGTAGTACTGAAAAGCCACGTTTTATGTCTTGGGACAAGCGTATTGCAACTGTAAACGCCAATGGTGTTGTAACGGGTGTGTCACAGGGCACAACTAAAGTTGTTGCATATCTTGCAAATGGTTCGTTTGCAGTGGTAAATGTGACAGTGTCTACTACAACGCCAACCGGTGTTCCAACAACAATTACATCATCAAATTATTCAGTTAATAATACAGCTTCATTTATTAGTAAGATTCCTCTTGGTACAACAGCTGGAACATTGAAATCTGGTTTGAATGAGAAACAATATGTTTCTATAACAAAGGGAGGAAGAACACTTGGCGATAATGAAATAGTGACAACTGGATGCGTTGTATCTATTGTCTCTAATGGCAGTACAATTAAATCATATACAACAATTGTAACTGGAGATGTTGGAGAGAATAATGGACTTGGCGATGGCGCAATTGACATTGCGGACCTTATTGCAATAAGGAATGAGATTCTTGCATCGCTTAAGGGCAAGTCAACATTGTCTGGCGCAAATTACAAAGCTGCTGACGTAGATGGAAATGGTTCAATTGAAATTGATGATTTGATTAAAGTACGTGATCAAATTCTTAAACGTTCTACTATTTCACCAAGAGCATATTAATTGGGGTGTTTTATGAAAAAATATATATCAGTTCTTATTGTTTTGATTATATCTTTAACGCTACTTGTTATTCCAGCACACGCTGTTAGTGGCAGTCTTTCTGGATCTACTAGTACTCCAAGACCAGGGGATACAATTACGGTAACCTTTAGGGTCGATGGTCAAGTGACAGGATTTCAAGGTAATTTAGAATATGATTCTAGTGTGTTAACATTACAGAGCGTTAACAGCCGTTGCGGTGGTGGCTGGTCATTTTCGCAAAATGGTGGTTCTATAGTTGCATATGATACTGCTGCAACTTCACCACAAACTGCAGGTCTTTTTGATGCTGTTTTTAAAGTTAATAGTGGAGTTGCTGTAGGAACAGGAATTTCAGTTGGTTTTAGTGGAAAAGTTACTCCTGCTGATGGAAGTGCATCTAGTGGAGTTGGGCCAAGATATTCAGCTTCAGTTGCGGCACCACTTTCAGACGACTGTGATTTATCAAGCCTTACAGTTAGCAATGCAACATTGTCACCGTCATTTAGCCCAAGCACAACAAACTATTCTTGCGGTACGGTTAAGTTTGATGTTGCGAAACTCAACATCTCTGCAACCGCGCATGACAATAGCGCAAGCGTTGCAGTAAATGGTGCAAATCTTGCGGTTGGCAAGAACAATGTTCGTGTAGTTGTCACTGCTCCTTCTGGCAAGACCAAGACATACACAATCGCTGTTGAACGTGAGCAGGATCCAAATTATGTTCCAAATAGTGAGACTGAACTTTCAAGTCTCACAGTAAGTGAGGGTAAACTCTCGCCAGAGTTTGCAATTAAGACTAGAGAGTACGTAGTATATCTCCCATACGAGGTTGATACAATCTCTATCAAGGGTGAGACTGCCAATGACTTGATTAAAGAGATCAAGAATATTGAGGATTATAAACTTAAAGTTGGCGTAAACGAACTCAAGGTTGAAATCACTGCTGAAGATGATTCTGTCGGAACATATACAGTCTATGTAGTTCGTATGGATCAGTTTGGTGGTAAGGATACAGTTGGCGTGCCAGCAAGCTTGCTGGACAAGGCTGCGGAGCCAGAGGTAAAGGACGAGGAGCCTGCAGAGGTTAAGGCAGGCGTATCGCCTGTTGTGCTGGCTATTGCCGCAGTGGCATGCTTGCTTCTTGGCTTCGCCATAGGCGCAGTTGTATTTAGAAAGAAGGACAAGGCTGTAGAGCCTGAGCTTGAAGATGAGGTGCTTGCTGAAACACCGGAAACAAGCGAGGAAGCAGCGCCATTTAAAGTAGATGATAACTATCTCAAATACTTTGATGATCCTGATAAAAAAGAATAGATAAAATGAAATGGGGCCACTAGATATAGGGCCCCATTTTTATTTGCTACACAAGAGAAAAAATACTGGCGAAAAAAGTCGAAAAATCAACGTATTTTAGAGGAAAAATGCTTGATTTTGGATGTGCCTTGTGGTAATATCTTTGTACCTCTTAAAGAGGGTTCTTTTTTTGTGCCTATTTATAGGTTATATAATAAAGGACTTTCAAGTAAAAGAGGGAGGCAAGAGCCCTCCCTACAATGAGGGCAAATTTTTCCGATTAATGGAGGTGCCGTTATGAGAGTTAGAGTAACACTCGCCTGCACAGAGTGCAATCAGCGCAACTACAACACAATGAAGAACAAGAAGAACACACCTGACAGGTTGGAGATGAACAAGTATTGCAGATTCTGCAAGAAGCACACTCTCCATCGTGAGACAAAGTAAGGAAGGAGAATCTTTATGGCAGAAGAGAAAAAGACGCCTAAAGCTTCAAAACCTGAAAAGAAAGTCGAAAAGAAGCCTGAGAAGAAGGCAACAGCTAATAAGCCAAACGTACTTGGCAAGATTAAGCAGTTCTTCAAAGATGTTAAGGCAGAGACTAAAAAAATCGTTTGGAACACATGGCCAAACACAGTTAAGGACACAGGCGTTGTTCTTATGGTAACCGTAATCATCGGTGCTGGTGTTTGGATCAGTGACGTAGTATTCCGCCAGCTTATCGAGCTCATCTATTCCATCGCTGATAAAGGTGGAGCAGAAGCTGCTATGATAATGCTTCAGAACCTCACAACATTGTTATAATTGGAGGATTTCCAAATGGCAGGAATTTCTAAGTGGTATGTTATCCACACCTATTCAGGTTATGAGAATAAGGTAAAAGACAACATCGAGAAGGTCGTTGCCAACCGTGGCATGCAAGACCAGATTCTCGAAGTTAAAGTACCAACAGAAATCGTAACTGAGATTAAGGATAACGGTGAGACAAAAGAAGTAGAGCGCAAGCTTATGCCTGGCTATGTACTTGTTAAGCTCACAGTAACTGAGGTTAAGGACGAACTTACAATGTCTGATGACGCTTGGTATGTAATCCGTAATACTCGTGGTGTTACAGGTTTCGTTGGCCCAGAGAGCAAACCAGTTCCTCTTACAGATGCTGAAGTTGCTTCTCTTGGCGTAGAAAAGAGAGTTGTAGAAGTTAACTACAACGTTGGCGATCTCGTTAATATCGTTGATGGTCCACTTGCTGACTACTCAGGTATCGTTGACGAGCTCGACGTGGACAAGAACTATGTACTTGTTCGCATCTCAATGTTCGGTAGAGAAATCCCTACTGAGTTTGAACTCAATCAGGTAGAACTCGCCGTAGAAAACTAATTTATTTTAATTTGGTAATTAGTGCTTTGGCACTTTGATTACGAGGACCTTTTGGTTCTCAGTGGGAGGGACGCTATAACGCGTTCCGCCAATTACCACAATATTTAAGGAGTGAAAACACAATGGCTCAGAAAATTAAAGGTTTTATTAAACTTCAAATCCCAGCCGGACAGGCAACACCTGCACCACCTGTAGGTCCTGCACTTGGTCAGTATGGTGTTAACATCATGGCTTTCACAAAGGATTTTAATGAGCGCACAAAGAACGACATGGGTCTTATTATCCCAGTTGTAATCACAGTTTACGCAGACAGCAGCTTTACATTCATCACAAAGACTCCTCCTGCAGCAGTTCTTATTAAGAAGGCTTGCGGCATCCAGAAGGCTTCAGGTGAACCTAACAAGAATAAGGTTGCAACAATCACAAAAGAACAGTGCCAGAAGATCGCAGAGCAGAAGATGCCTGACCTTAACGCATCTTCTATCGAATCAGCTACATCCATGATTATGGGTACAGCTCGTTCAATGGGCATTACTGTTGTTGATTAAGCTTGTTAGGAGGTAAAGAGTAATGAAACATGGTAAGAAATATGTCGAAGCTGCAAAGCTTGTCGACAGAACTATAGCATATGATCCAAAGGAAGCACTTGACCTCGCTGTAAAGACATCAACAGCTAAGTTCGATTCAACAATCGAAGCTCACATCCGTCTTGGCGTTGACTCACGTCACGCAGACCAGCAGGTTCGTGGTGCAGTTATCCTTCCAAATGGTACAGGTAAGAATGTTCGCGTTGCAGTATTTGCAAAGGGCGACGCTGCTAAGGCAGCTGAGGCAGCTGGCGCTGACGTAGTTGGTGCAGAAGACCTCGTTGAGCGTATCCAGAAGGAAAACTTCCTTGACTTTGACGTAGCAATTGCAGCTCCTGACTGCATGGGTCTCGTTGGTCGTCTTGGTAAGGTTCTTGGTCCTCGTGGCCTCATGCCTTCACCAAAGGCAGGTACAGTAACACCTGATACAGCTAAGGCTGTTGAAGAAGCTAAGGCTGGTAAGATTGAGTATCGTCTTGATAAGACAAATATCATCCACTGCCCAATCGGTAAGGCTTCATTCGGTGCTGACAAGCTCGTTGAGAACCTTGACGCACTTATGGAAGCAGTTGTAAAGGCTAAGCCAGCAGCACTTAAGGGCCAGTACATCAAGTCATGTGCTGTTGCTTCAACAATGGGTCCTGGTGTTAAGTTTACAGCTTCTAAGTACCTTGCTACTCCAGTTGAGAAGTAATTAAAATCGTACTTGACATGGGATTTCCCGTGTGTTAGTATATTCGTGCTGTCCACCTAAGACAGCAGGTGTCAAAATGACGTAACAGGCAACTTGCCTTACCTGCCGAGGAACGACGCTTAACTAAACATTTTATGTTTGTTACGCCCTTCCTTAGGTAGTTAAGGAAGGGCTTTTAATATTCATAGGAGGTGAATATTTTGGCAAGCGCAATCGTTCTTGAATCAAAGAAGCAGGCCGTTGCAGCCCTCGCTGAAGAGCTTAAGGGTTCATGCGCCGGCGTACTCGTTGAATACAGCGGTGTTACAGTTGCAGATGATACAGCACTTCGTGCTGAGCTCCGTAAGGACGAGGTTAACTACAAGGTAGTTAAAAACTCTATCCTCAAGAGAGCAGCAGCAGAAGCTGGTATCGATGGTCTTGACGATGTTCTTAACGGAACAACAGCTCTCGCTTTGAGCGCAGAGGATCCAGTTGCTCCAGCAAGAATCCTTAAGAAGTTCGCTGATTCTCATAAGGACTTCAACATCAAGGCTGGTTTCATGGATGGTGCAGTAGTAGACCTTGATACAATCAACAGTCTTGCATCTCTTCCATCAAAGGATATCCTTCTTGCAACAGTATGCAACGCATTCAATGCTCCTATCGCAGCTTTCGCTCGTGTTATTCAGGCAGTTGTTGATAAGAGTGGTGAAGAGGTTCCAGCAGCTGAGGAAAAGGCTGAGGAACCAGCTCCAGCTGAAGAAGCTGCACCAGTAGAGGAAGCAGCAGCACCAGCTGAGGAAGCTCCAGCTACTGAAGAGGCAGCTGAATAAAAACAAAAATCTAGTAATTAAATTCTAAAAATATAATTGGAGGAAAATAAAATGGCTTCAGAGAAAGTAACAGCTCTTCTTGAAGAGATTAAAACAATGTCAGTTCTTGAACTTTCAGAACTCGTACACGCAGTAGAAGATGAATTCGGCGTATCAGCAGCAGCTGCAGTAGCAGTAGCTGGTCCAGTTGCAGCAGCAGGTGCAGCAGCTGAGGAGAAGACAGAATTCGATGTTGAGCTTACAGAAGTAGGCGCAGAGAAGATTAAGGTAATCAAGGCAGTTCGTGAGATCACAGGTCTCGGACTTGCAGAGGCTAAGGCTCTTGTTGATGGCGCTCCAAAGGTAATTAAGGAAGCTATGGGCAAGGATGACGCTGAGGCTGCTAAGGCTAAGCTCGAAGAAGTTGGCGCTAAGGTTACTCTTAAGTAATTTAACACTTCAGAAATTAAAGGCTCTAGGGATTTCCCTAGAGCTTTTTCTTGTTTATATTTCTTTATTATGGTAAAATATTTTTACTTTAATTGCGGTAATAATATATTGAGGTGATATATATGGGAAAGAAAATTATCGTTGCTGGTGCAGGTCACGGCGGACTTACAGCTGCTGGTTTGCTTGCTGAAAAAGGATTTGATGTAACAATCTACGAGCGTGGCCAGAAGGGCAAGCTCGGTTATGACTGGACAGACATCTTTGATCCAAAGGCACTTGATCTTGTTGGCTGCCCACGTCCTTCAGAGGATAAGTTTGAGTGGAAAGTTGATATGACTTTCTGGGGCCCAGAGACAAATCCAGAGGCTAAGATTCGCCAGAGAGTTCCAAACGATCCAGAGGAAATGGAAATCAAGATGGAACGTTCTGACATCTATGATCTTCTTGTTAACTTTGCAGAGTCAAAGGGCGCAAAGATCGAGTATGGCGTAAACGTTCTTGGTCCTATCATGCAGAAGGATAGAGTAATCGGTATCAAGACAGACAAGGGCGACATCCTTGGCGATATGGTTATCGACTGCTGCGGATGCGAATCTCCAGTACGTGTTAACCTTCCTGAATATCTTGGTATCCAGAAGCACCCACGTTGGGGCGAGAAGTTCCATGTATATCGTGCATTCTATGACCTTCCAGTTCCAATCGAGTCAGTTGATGACCTTTATAAGGTAATCCTCTTCCCAGATAAGGAATCAGTAGGTATTGCTTGGATCGCATCAGAGGCAACAGATAAGGAATCTCACTCAGACCTTCTTATCGGTCATATGGATCCATTCACAGAGGCAGAAGCACTTGCTCTTGCTGAGAGATACAGAAAGACTGAGCCACAGCTTGGAACAAAGATGACTCGTGGTGGTTACTTCACACTTATCCCAGTTCGTCAGCCACTTTCAATCATGGTAGCTAACGGCTATGCAGCTTTGGGCGACAGCGCATTTATGACAGTTCCAATCATCGGTTCTGGTATCGGTAATGCTATCAAGAACTCAAAGATTTTGGCAGAGGTTATCGCATCTGACACAACAGAGACATACTCAGCTGATGTACTCTGGGAGTACCAGTATAAGTACTTCAACAAGATGGGTCGTAACATCGCTCCTCTTGCACTTGCAAAACTCGTTTTGACACGTGTTACTCAGGACGAACTTCGCTATGCTATTGATAAGGGTCTTCTTACATACCGTGAGATGACAATCACAGCTAACCACACATCAATTTGGAAGTTCTTACATGCAGATATGAGCCTTGTTCAGAGAGGTATCGATCTTGCTAAGAACCCTGGTCTCCTCAAGAAGGTTGCTCCAGTTGTACTTGACATCGTTCAGTACTATTTAGTATCATTCCAGATTCCAAAGAACTACAGCTTAGATGCTGTTAAGGCTTGGGCTAAGAAGTATGATAACGTATTCGAGAAGAGACTTCCAAAGGACAAAGTAGCAGAGGATAACGCTCGCTACAATGACTAATTTATAGCGTTTTTTAGGCACTCGGAAAGCAATTTCCGAGTGCTTTTATTATTTACAATTAAGGTATTATTATATATAATATTATAATAACTTTTACTCTGTTAAATTAGGAGCATTTGGTATGGATTTTGAAAAACTTGCGGAGCTTTTATTCCCAGAAATTGATAAAACTCCAGATTACTATGAGGAACTTTATCCTGAGCGTGGACTCCCTGAGGGCGCGCGCGTAACAAGGTTCGCGCCATCGCCAACAGGATATCTCCACATCGGCGGCCTCTTCTCGGGGCTTATCTCGAAGCTTACTGCCGATGTATCAGGCGGTAACTTCTACCTCCGTATCGAAGATACGGATAAGAAGCGCGAGGTAGAGGACGGCGTGTCAGGCATAGTTAAGGGCCTTTGCGATTTCGGTATCGATATCACCGAAGGTGTAACAGGTTTCGAGACCGAGGCAGGCAACTATGGCCCTTACACTCAGTCAAAGCGTGCGGCAATTTATCAGTGCTTTGCCAAGGACCTCGTAAAGAAGGGACTCGCTTATCCTTGCTTCTGTACAGCGGATGAGGTTCAAGCCATCCGCGACAAGCAAGAGGCAGAGGGAGTACTCCCTGGATACTATGGCGAGTACGCAGTATGCCGCAGTCTTAGCTTTGACGAGATTAAGGCAAACATCGACGCTGGCAAGCCATACGTAGTAAGGCTTAAGAGCCAGGGTTCACCTGATGGTAAGATTACATTTGACGATATGATAAAGGGCAAGATCGAAATGCCACAGAACATCGTTGATGTAGTAATCCTCAAAACAGACGGAATCCCAACATACCACTTTGCTCACTGTATAGATGACCACTTAATGCGCACGACACATGTCGTTCGCGGTGACGAATGGATTTCATCCGTTCCAACACATATTGAACTTTTCAAAGCCTGTGGCTTTAAGGTTCCAAAGTACGCTCACATCGCACCAATAATGAAGCTCGACGATGGCAACAAGCGCAAACTTTCAAAGCGTAAGGACCCAGAGGCAGCAGTAGAGTTCTATAGCGAGCAGGGCTTCCCTAAGGAGTCTGTACTTGAGTACCTCTACACACTTGCAAACTCAAACTTTGAGGATTGGCGTCGTGCAAACAAGGACGCAACACTTTCAGAGTTCCCATTCAATTTAAAGAAGATGAGCGTTTCAGGCGCACTCTTTGATTTGATGAAGTTCAATGACATTTCAAAGAACGTTATCTGCGTTAAGGATGCCGATTGGGTACTTGAGAGAACACTCTCTTGGGCAGAGCAGTATGATAAAGAGTTCTTTGAACTCTTCTCTGCAGATAAGGCAAAGGCTCGCGAGATACTCAACATCGACCGCGAGAATCCAAAGCCTCGTAAGGACCTTGCAAAATGGTCTGACGTTCCAGAGTATGTCGCATACTTCTATGACGAGATCTACACACCAGACTTTGATGTCCTCCCAGAGAACATCAACAGAGCTGATGCAGTTGCAGTGCTTAGGGCTTATAAAGACGCCTTTAACATTGCAGATGATAAAGACACTTGGTTTGGCCGTATGAAGGACCTCTGCGAACCACTTGGATTCACTCCAAATGTTAAGGAGTACAAGGCAAATCCAGACGCATACAAGGGACACATCGGCGACGTATCAACAATTATTAGAGTTGCACTTACATCTCGTACAAATACACCTGACCTCTACTACATCATCAAAATCTTAGGTGAGGCAGAAGTAATGAAGAGAATTGACAGCGCAATCAGTGCTTGGGAGAAATAAAATGGCAGAAGAGATTTTAAATGTTGAAGCAGAGGAGTCAGCTCCTTCTAACTTTATACATGACTTTATAGATGAGGATTTAAAGGAAGGCGTGTATGACAGAGTACAGACACGTTTCCCACCTGAGCCAAATGGATATCTCCATATTGGCCATGCAAAGGCAATATGCATCAACTGGGTAACAAGAAAGAAGTACAACGGTAAGTTTAACCTTCGTCTTGATGATACTAACCCAGGCAAAGAGGATGTAGAGTATGCCGAGTCAATCCGCCAGGACATTGAGTGGCTCGTAGGTGAGGAACTCCCAGAGACACTCTATGCATCAGACTACTTTGACTTTATGTATGAGTGTGCAATCCGCCTCATCAAAAAGGGCAAGGCATTCGTATGCGACCTCTCTCCAGAGGAGATGAAGGAATATCGTGGCACACTTACAGAGCCAGGTAAGAACAGCCCATACAGAGACAGAACAATCGAGGAGAACTTAGACCTCTTTGATAGAATGACAAAGGGAGAATTCCCTGACGGCACAAGAGTACTTCGTGCCAAGATAGATATGAGTTCACCTAACATCAACATGCGTGACCCAGTAATCTATCGTATCGCACACCTCTCACACTATCGCCAGGGCGATAAGTGGTGTGTATATCCAATGTACGACTTTGCTCATCCACTTGAGGATGCAAAGGAAGGTGTAACACATTCCCTTTGCTCACTTGAGTTTGAGAACCACCGTCCACTCTATGACTGGGTTCTCGATGAGTGTGAAGTAGCAAGTGTACTTGGTTGGCAACGTCCACGTCAGATTGAGTTTGCAAGACTTAATCTTAACTATTGCGTAACATCAAAGCGTCGCTCACTTTACCTTGTAAATGGCGGCTATGTTGATGGTTGGGACGATCCACGAATGGTAACTATCTCTGGTATGCGCCGTCGCGGATTCCCAGCTGAGGCTATTCGTGATTTCTGCGAACGCATCGGCGTATCCAAGGCCTACTCAGTCGTAGACTTTGGCCTTTTGGAAGCATGCGTACGCGACAGCCTCAACGCCTCTGCTGCCCGCGCGATGGCAGTACTTCGCCCACTCAAGGTTGTCATCGACAACTATGAGGAAGGCAAGACAGAGATAATTGAGACACCGGTTCATCCTGACCACCCAGAGCTTGGTACAACAAAGGTTACATTCTCTCGTGAACTCTTTGTTGAGCAGGATGACTTTATGGCAGATCCAGTTAAAAAGTACTTTAGACTTTACCCAGGCAACGAGGTTCGTCTCAAGAGTGCTTACTATATAACATGTAACTCATACGAGCAGGATGAGGATGGCAACATCACTTGCCTTCACTGCACATATGACCCAGAGTCCAAGGGTGGCGAAACACCTGACGGACGTAAGGTTCGCGGAACAATCCATTGGGTATCAGCAGACAATGCTGCAAATGTTGAGGTTCGCCTCTATGACAGACTCTTCAATGTTGAGAACCCATCAGATGACTCTAAAGAACTCTCCGAATACTTAAATCCTAATTCACTTGAGATACTTGAAAATTCAGTAGTGGACAAGTCACTCCTTGATGGACTCAAGGTTGGCGACACCTTCCAATTTATGAGGAAGGGTTACTACACAGTTGATAAGAATTCAAGTGATGACAAGGTAATCTTTAATAGAACAGTAGACCTTAACAGTTCTTGGAAATAAGGTGACAAAATGAAAAAGGAAACTATATGTATCCAAGGCGGATATGTACCTGGCAATGGTGAGCCACGCCAGCTTCCAATTATTCAGAGTACAACATTTAAATATGACAGTGCTGACGAGATGGCCAAGCTCTTTGACTTAGAGGCAGATGGCTATTTCTACTCACGCTGCGGCAATCCAACATGCGACATGGTCGCTGCAAAGATTGCTGAGCTTGAGGGCGGCACAGCTGCCATACTCACAGGCTCAGGCATGAGTGCGAACTTCCTCGCATTCTTTAATATTGCCGGAGCGGGTGACCACGTTGTTGCAAGTGCAACAATCTATGGCGGCACATACAACATCCTCTCAACAACAATGAAGAGGATGGGCCTTTCATGCACATTTGTTGATCCTGACTGCAGCGAAGAGGAACTGGACGCTGCGTTCCAGGAAAACACAAAGTTCGTTTTCGGTGAGACAATTGCAAACCCAGCACTTACAGTGCTTGATATTGAGAAGTTTGCTTCTGCTGCTCACGCTCATGGTGTACCACTCATCGTTGACAACACATTTGCAACTCCAATCAACTGCAACCCATTTAAGTTTGGTGCTGATATCATCACACATTCAACAACCAAGTACATGGATGGTCACGGTGCAACACTTGGTGGCTGTATCGTTGATTCGGGCAACTTTGATTGGAATAAGTATGCCGATAAATATCCAGGCCTTACAACTCCAGATGAGAGTTATCACGGCGTAGTATATACAGAAAAGTTTGGCCTTGGCGGCGCTTATATCGCTAAGGTTAATGCACAGCTTATGCGTGATCTCGGTACTGTACAGTCGCCATTTAGCGCATACATCTTAAACCTTGGTCTTGAGAGCTTGCCAGTACGCGTTGCTCGCCATTGCGAGAACGCTCTTAAAGTTGCACAGGCACTTGAGAAGAATCCAAACGTTACATGGGTAAACTATGCTGGCCTTCCTGGTAACAAGTACTATGATCGTGCCAAGAAGTACATGCCAAATGGCACATGTGGCGTTGTATCCTTTGGTATTAAGGGCGGCAAGCCGGCTGCAGAGAAGTTCATGGCAAACCTCAAGGTTGCATCTATTGAAACTCACGTTGCTGACGCACGCACATGTTGCCTTCACCCAGCATCAACAACTCATCGTCAGATGAACGATGAGGAGCTTATCGCTGCTGGCGTACCAGGCGACCTTATTAGATATTCCTGCGGCATTGAAAATGCTGATGACCTTATCGAAGACCTTGAGCAGGCGCTCGCAAATATTTAATTGATGGTGATTTAATGGAAAAAACATTAAGCACCAAGGCCGAAGTATCATATGGCCTCAGTGCTGTTGGTAAAGATATGATGTTTATGCTCACGGGCAGTTATGTTCTTTACTATTTCCAGGACATACTTGGAGCTAGTGCGTGGGCGATGGGCGTCATCCTTCTTTGCGCACGTATATTTGACGCGTTCAATGACCCTATTATGGGTGTTATCACTGCAAAGACAAAAACTAAATGGGGTAAGTTTAGGCCATGGCTTTTAGTTGGCACAGGCCTTAATTCTCTCATTACAGTAATTATGTTTGCAGGACCAAAGGACATGAGCCCAAAGGGCCTTGTCGCTTATGCTGCCGTCACATACATCCTTTGGGGTGTTACTTATACGATGGCCGACATTCCGTTCTGGTCTATGGTGCCGTCGATGACGACACCAGGCAAAGAGCGTGAACGCCTAACACAGGTCGGCCGTACATGCGCCACCATCGGCGGCGCAATCGTAACCGTTGCCGCTATGGTTTGCGTAATGGCGCTCGGCAACGGTGACGAGAGAGTGGGCTTTAGATGGTATGCCCTTATCATCTCTGTATTCACATTCGTAGCCATGCTTGGCGTTTGCTTTACAATGAAGGAAAAGTCAACAGAGAACATTGAGACTACTTCAGTAAAGTATATGTTCAAGGCACTCTTTAAGAATGATCAAGCGCTCACAATGGCGCTTACAATCATCCTTATTAACACAGCCTTCTATATCACAGCCAACCTTGCTATCTACTTCTATAAGTACGCAATTGGCGGCGAAGGCTGGTACAACAACTATACGATGTTCGCAGTTGTGGGCGGTAGCTTCCAAGCTCTTTCAATGATACTCTTCTTCCCACTTCTTAGAAAACGTATGAGAGCTATCTCAGTTTTCAAGACTGCTCTTGTTGGTGCAGCAATTGGCTATGTTATCTTTACTATCATCGTATTTTTACATTTGCACCACTATTTCCTCTATATTCCAGCTGCAATCATCTTCTCTTGCAATGGACTTTTGATGGTACTCCTTACCATCTTCCTTGCGGATTCGGTTGACTATGGAGAATACAAAAATGGTAACAGGGATGAATCGGTAATATTCTCGATTCAGACTCTTGTTGTTAAGTTCGCATCTGGCGTATCCGCACTTGTTGCATCGATTTGTATCTCAACTTTCCATATCAGCAAAGATACATCACACGTTGCGGGACAGCTGCTTCAGGGAAGCGCATTGCGCGGACTTGAGATTACAATCACAATTGTACCAATGATAATCTTTATCTTCGCTGCAATTGTATTTTTCAAAAAATACAATTTGACCGAAGAAAAGATGGAGACTATAACCTCAGCGCTTAATGCGCGTAAAGAAAACAAGGACACGGAAGGCGAGTGATTTTATGCCAATTAAAATTCCAACAGATTTACCTGCAAAAAAAGTCCTAAACTCTGAGAACATCTTTGTTATGACAGAGACAAGAGCTGGTAAGCAGGACATCCGTCCTCTTAAAATCTTGCTTCTTAACCTCATGCCAAAAAAGATTGAGACTGAGACTCAACTCTGCAGACTTCTTGGCAATACACCTCTTCAGGTTGAACTCGAGCTTATCATGATGTCCTCACACGAGAGCAAAAATACAAGCGAAGAGCATATGCTCAGCTTCTATAAGACATTTGCCGATGTCAAAGACCAGAACTTCGACGGACTCATCATCACGGGTGCTCCTGTTGAGCATTTAAAGTTTGAGGACGTTGACTACTGGGATGAGCTCTGCGAAGTAATGGAGTGGAGCAAGACTCATGTATGGTCAACATTCCACATCTGTTGGGGTGCACAGGCAGGCCTTTATTATCACTACGGTGTTAAAAAGCAAGACCTTCCAGAGAAACTCTTTGGTATCTATCCTCACAAAGTGGACAAGAAGGGCTCTATGCTCTTTAGAGGCTTTGATGACATATTTATGGTTCCGCAGTCACGTCACACAACTGTGCTCCGTGAGGACATAGAGGCAGTGCCAGAACTTAAAATATTGGCATCTTCAAAAGAGGCTGGCGTCTATGCAATAGCAACCAAGCTTGGCCGACAGATATTTATCACAGGTCACTCTGAGTATGACGCTGACACGCTCTACAACGAGTATATGCGTGATTTGGATGCCGGTAAGCCAATCCATATGCCAGTAAACTATTTCCCAAATGACAAGATTACAGCAAAGCCTCCAGTAACTTGGCGCTCATCTGCAAATCTTCTCTATTCAAATTGGCTTAACTATTTCGTATATCAGAATACACCATACGATCTTTCTAGTATTAAGTAAGGAGATGCATTAAAGTGGCTGATAAAGAGAAAAAGAGTGTAGGTAAAATGATATTGAAAGTAATCAAATGGTTCTTCTTAGGCCTTTTGATTTTAATCCTATCTGTTTTACTTATTCACACAATTTGTACTGGCGTTGCTCAGGTTCTCCTTCGCAACTATATCAAAGATGTTGAACCAGTTGTATATGAGAACCAGTTGGTTCCAGAAGTTGATGAAAAAACTGGCTTCTATACAATTACATCAGATGATGATATTAGGATAATGCAACTTAATGACCTTCATATCGGTGGTGGTCTTGCGACTTTAAAGAAGGATAAGAAGACCGTATATGAAGTTGCAACTATGGTACAGAAAGAAAAGCCTGACCTCATCATATTAAATGGTGATAGCATCTTTGCTGTTCCTGACCTTATATTCAATGGTGGCGGAACACTCAATAACAAGATGGTTTCAAAGGAAGTAGCCCTTTTCTTTGACACACTTGGCGCTTACTATACAGTTGCTTTTGGTAACCACGATACAGAAGCTTTTGACTATACAAATAGAGAGAACCTTGGCAAGCTCTATATGGATGAAAAGTATAAGTACTGTATCTTTAACAGTGACTTTGATGGGTATGGCGTTACAAACCAATGCATCCTCCTTAAGGATACAAAGGACAACATTAAAAAGGCTCTCTTCGTAATTGATTCAAACGACTATATTGATAATTCGATTTCATCATCAATCAATTGGAGATACGATACAATAAACGACAAGCAAATTGATTGGGTAAAGGATACAGTAAAGAGCCTTTCAGAAAAGAATGGCACAGAGATTAAGAGTCTCTTCTTCTTCCATATTCCAACTGGCGAGTTTGCATCTGCATATGCAGAACTCGCAGCAAATGACTTTAAGGATACAGAGGATGTAAAGTATATTGAAGGCATTTGGGGCGAGGAAGTAAGCGAGGATATCAACACTCGTATTTGGTACGGTGGATGTTGTCAAACTGACAAGGATCCAAAAGATGTAGATAACTTCTTTGAGGAGCTTGGTCCTGATGGCATCAACACAATGGAAGCTATCTTCTGTGCACATGATCACACAAACAATGCTGTTGTAGAGTATAAGGGCGTATTGCTTGCATATGGTAACTCTCTTGACAACACAGCGTATTCAGGAATTGCGGCATATGGCCCACAGCGTGGTGCTGTGGTAATCACTGTAAAGAATGATGGCACATGGACACAAGAGCACAAGAATGCATACAAGGACTATGGCGCAGATACAAATAAGTTTATCAACGTAGATGCATCAACTTGGTATCGTCCTGATTATGCTCCAGCAAAATAAGATAAAAATAAAGACCCGAGTTTTCAAAACTCGGGTCTTTTTGTTTATTCTGCTTTGAGTTTCTTTAGATCCTTGTCGCCAAAGAGAATCATGAAGAGTATCATGAGTACCTCGCCGAACATGCTGGTGAAGAACATCAGCTCTCCAGCTGATGCGCCAGCAGCAGAGATGGCGAACATAAAGAAACCTGAAAGGAAGAGGAAAGGATTTTTCTTCTTCTTTAAAGCGATGAGTCCGCATACCATAAGTGGAATATCGGAACCGATTGAAAGTGCAAGGGAACCGATTGTTGCCCACTTTGGTGTGAGGTCGCCAGCTTTGTAGCGGAATACGTTTGCTACTGTCTCACCGTCAAGGACTGTGCAGAAGCTCTCTGCAAGGCCAAAGGCGATAAAGAATGCTGTGATGCCCCAAACTATCTTCTTCGTCTTGTCTTTTGCGCCAAGTGCTTCGGCACAGATTGGGAAGAGGAGTGGGATGAACACACCGTGGAATACGAAACGAAGCTGTGAGAGGCCCTTGAATATTGAGCCGCCCTTGATGAATGCACCAAGTGAAATAAAGAGTGCATCATAGAAAAGTCCGAAAGTAATAATTGCTGCGAGAAGGAAAATTTTGTATTTGCTATCCTTGAATTTCTTAAGGAGAATAACCATAAATCCAAGGTGAACTGCTGTGATTACCCACAGCAAAGTGGAAAGATTGCTTAGCAAAAAGTTTTTCATTCCTTTTGCCTCCTATAATAGTATTCGTTTTTTTGGGACAATTAAAGCATATCATAGAAAGCATTATATTTCAAGGTTAGTCGGCAGGTGCTGTCTTCTTTTGTTTGTAGAGAGAAAGAACAGCAAGGCCGACAGCATTGGCGGCAGCAAGGAAGAGGTACATGTTGCGGTAACCCTTGTTGAGGGTTGCCTGATATGTATCCTCGATCTGTGGAGCCATGTCGCGTACAGCGTCAGCGTAGTTGTCACGAGCTGTGGCGAATGCATCTGGAACAGCTGCTTTGAGTTCTTCCATCTGAGCCAAGAGTTCCTTCATATCTGTCATTGTGCTGCCCATGGCACCCATAGCAGCTGCTGGCATGCCGGCAGGCATTGCCTTGCCTATGCCTTCAAGACCAGCGTTGATGCCGTTTATACCAGCATCAATACCAGTTGTGATTTTTTCAACAACTGGTGGTGTCATTTGGTCAAACATTGTGCTAACCATCTTGACTGTTGTATCAGTGATTGTTGTAACGTCACTGTTTTGCATCTCGTCAAGGAGTTCTGCTGGCATCTCAAATGAATTGTCACCCGATGACATAGAGGACATATCCATTTGACCCATATTGGAAAGGTCAGGCATCTCCATGTCGCCCATCATTTTTGAGAACATTGGGTTTTCTTTGTACTTTCCAAGTGTTTCATTAATCTCTTGAACGTATGGGAGTTTTGGCATACTTATATCCTTTGGAAGGACGTTCATAAGCTCTGTCTGGAGTCCAGCGGAAGCATGAACGATGAATCCTACCATGATAGCAGGTGCAACTGCTGTACCGATTGAACGGATAAGCGACAAAGTTGCAAGTGCAGAGTTACTCTCCTCATCGGTTGTGTTTTCAAGCATCATATAGTTGAGTGGTGTACCCATTGTGAGGCCAAGACCAAAACCGATTAGGATAAGAGCGATTACAACATTAAATATGTTGATGAATTTTGTTGTGATAAATGAGAGATAGAGGCAACCGACAATAGATGTTAAAAAGCCGATTGCAAGTACAAACTTTGCGCCACGCTTGTCTAGCATTTTACCTGAAATCATAGATGAAGCGCCTGCGCAAAGTCCAAGGATGATAACGAAGTATCCACCACTGCCGGATGCCATCTTGAGGCAGTTCTCGGCAAACTGTGGGATAAAGATCATACCCATCATAGAACAACCAACGATTATGCTAAGTACAAGTGTAACCATAATCTGGCGGTTGTGAACATACTCGATGTGGAAGATTGGGTCCTCTGCTTTTTTCTCTACGAAAGCAAAGAGAGGAATTAAAAGGGCAGCGCCCAAGATAAATGGCCATACCTTCCATGTAGTGAAGGAATCGATAAAGTTAAAGAAATCGAGATTCTTGAGGCCATAGAGGATAGCGAGGATGATGATTGTCATAAGTAGTGTACCGATCTTGTCCATCGCTTTGATTTCATCTGCGCGGTTGTTAGGAAGTTTGATAACGCCGGCGATTGCGATAAAGAGGCAGATAGGGACATTTACAAGGAAAATCCACTGCCAGTTGTTAACGCCTGCGATATTGAGGATAAGGCTACCAAATGATGCGCCTACGACATTTGCAATGCCGTATACAGCACCTACAAGGCCAAGCGCCATACCACGCTTTTCCTCTGGGAAACTTGTACTAAATTCTGCTGTTGCAACAGGCATAATTCCGCCTGCACCAGCAGCCTGTACTACACGACCAATCATCAAAACAAGGAAACTGCCAGCAAAGTGCGAGAGAGCACAGATGACAGAACCTAAACCAAAGAGCATTATACTAATAAGGTATATAGGTTTTCTTCCTCGCTTGTCTGCAAGCTTACCGGAAATAGGAATGATTGCAGCATATGTGAGTGTGTAGATTGTAATCATCCAAATACCAAGGTTTGCGTCAACGCCAAGTTGAGATTGGATAATTGGACGAGCTGGGGTAATGATTCCGCTATCAATTGCGCCAATGAAAAGACCAAGGAGATAGAGCACTGACATCCATACAAGGCTCTGTCCCTTCTGTTCATTTTTGCTCATAATTTAGGACCATCCTTTCTTTAAATGTATTGAAAAATAGAACAACTTAAATACTATAACAATGAATGGTCTTAAAGTCAACAAAAAACCCTGACGAATTTCCGTCAGGGCTTTGATTTATGATATTAGTCGAGTGGCTTCATCGTTGGGAAGAGGATGACGTCACGGATTGACTCGTTGCCAGTGAGGAGCATGACGAGACGGTCGATGCCGATACCACAGCCGCCTGTTGGTGGCATGCCGTATTCAAGGGCACGTACGAAGTCGTCGTCAAGCATGTTAGCCTCATCGTCTCCGCACTCGCGGAGCATGAGCTGATGCTTGAAGCGCTCCATCTGATCGATTGGATCGTTAAGCTCTGAGTAAGCATTGCCGTACTCTGTACCAAGGATGAAGAGCTCGAAACGCTCGGTGAGATATGGCTTTGATGGTTTACGCTTTGTAAGAGGTGAAACCTCTACAGGGTAATCCATGATAAATGTAGGCTGTTCGAGGTTGGCTTCAACAAACTCGTCATAGAATGAAACGAGGATGTCACCCCAAGTCTCTTTGCCCTTTTCGATTTCGATGTGCTTTTCCTTGGCAAGAGCGATAGCCTTGTCGTTGTCGCAAGCGAATTCTTCGAAATCGATGCCAGTGTATTTCTTAACTGCCTCTGCCATTGTCATTCTTGCAAATGGCTTTTCAAGGTCGATGTCTACGCCCTTGAAAGTTACTTTGTAAGTGCCATTTGCTGCCATGGCAGCGTTGCGGATGATGGCCTCTGTGCGGTCCATCATACCGTTATAGTCTGTATATGCCTCGTAGAATTCGATTGTTGTGAATTCTGGATTGTGCTTTGTGTCCATACCTTCGTTACGGAAGATACGACCGATTTCATATACACGCTCCATGCCACCTACGATGAGTCTCTTAAGTGGGAGCTCCGTAGCGATACGCATATACATATCAAGGTCGAGTGAGTTGTGATGTGTGATGAATGGGCGAGCTGATGCACCGCCTGCAATTGTGTTAAGAACTGGTGTCTCAACTTCGATGTATCCAACATCATCAAGAGTCTTACGTACAGATGAGATGATTCTTGAACGCTTAACAAAAGTATCTTTTACTTCTGGGTTAACAATCAAATCAACATAGCGCTGACGATAGCGAGTGTCAGGGTCCTTGAGTCCATGGAACTTCTCTGGAAGAGGAAGGAGTGACTTGGAGAGGAGTTTGATTGACTCAGCGTGAACTGAGATTTCGCCTGTCTTTGTACGGAAGAGATATCCCTTGATACCAAAGATATCACCGATGTCGGACTTCTTAAATGCAGCGTATGGCTCTTCGCCAATAGCGTCGCGAGCAACATATACCTGAATGTTGCCAAGCTTGTCCTGAATATTGCAGAATGATGCCTTGCCCATTACACGTTTAAAGAGCATACGTCCAGCGATGGCAACTTCAATTGGATCAGCGTCCATGATTGCGCGACGCTCATTGTAGTCATCGTTGATGACCTGTCTTGCTTCTGCCTCGTCGAGACCTTCAACGGACGGTGCGACACGGCCGGCAAGAAGCTTTTCCTCGTGCTCTGTATAGAGAGCTTTTGCATCAACTGTGTGATGTGTTTGTTCTGCCGTCATAACCTGGAATGGGTCATTGCCGGCCTCTTGAAGAGCAAGGAGCTTGTCGATACGAACCTGTCTTTGCTCGTTAGTTTCCTCAGCAGTGAGCTCGTGTTCCTCAACTGCTGGATTCTGGTTATCAGCCATTTTATCTTATCTCCTAAATTACATCTTTTCGATATTAACGATTTTGTACTTGAGCATACCAGCTGGAGTTTCAACTGTAATTGTAGTGCCCTTCTTTTTACCAAGGAGTGCTTTGCCTACAGGAGACTCATCAGAGATACGACCCTTCATTGGGTTAGCCTGCTGAGGACCTACGATTTGGTATGTCTCTTCCTCTTTTGTCTCCATATCTTTGATAGTAACCTTAGAAGCACGGTTTACTGTGTCAGCTGAGAATTCATCTTCATCGATGAGCTTGTAGTTCTGGAGGATTGCTTCGAGTTCGTTGATACGTGACTCGAGTTTGCCCTGCTCTGACTTTGCTTCATCATACTCTGAGTTCTCTGATAAGTCGCCGAATGAAAGGGCAACTTTGATCTTTTCTGCTATGTCTTTACGACCAACAGTTTTGAGTTGTTCGAGTTCGTCTTGTAATTCCTTAAGACCGTCACTAGTAAGTAAAATTTCGTCTGCCATTTTGTTTTCTTCCTTCCTTATTCTTCAATAGCCTTGAGAGCTTCACGCTCTTCTTTTGATACTGTGGTTTTAACATCACGGAGTATCTTGACTTGCTTTGTGTTGTAAGTTGATGGTGCGGCGTCTGGGTTGCGATCAAGTCGAACTTTGACTACACCAGAGATGAGGTTCGACTCGGTAACGATGCCTCTGCCGTCCTTGGTCTCAACTAAGGCGCCAGCCTTAGGAGTAATTTTGGCAAGGTGTTCGTATGCTTCCTGCTCATATTTGAGGCAGCACATGAGTCGACCGCATGCGCCAGATATCTTGGTAGGGTTGAGGGAGAGGCCCTGCTCCTTAGCCATTTTGATAGATACTGGCTGGAACTCGCCCATATAGGCGTTGCAGCAGAATGGTCTGCCGCAGATGCCGATGCCGCCGAGCATTTTGGCCTCGTCTCGAACACCAATCTGGCGCAACTCGATACGGGTTTTAAAGACAGCAGCAAGGTCTTTTACGAGTTCTCTAAAGTCCACTCTGCCATCAGCTGTGAAGTAGAAGAGAATCTTGCTACCGTCGAATGTGTACTCAACGTCAGTGAGTTTCATCTCGAGACCGTGCTTTGCAATCTTTTCTTCACAGATAGTGAATGCGGACTTTTCTTTCTGTCTATTTTCAGCAACCTTTTTGATATCATCTTCGGTTGCAAGACGGACAATTGGTTTAAGTGGTGCGACAATCTTGTCTTCTTCGACCATCTCGTTGCCGGTTGCAACTTGGCCGCATTCGACGCCACGCGCGGTCTCAACTATTACGTATTGACCAGGTGTGAGTGTCTCACCTTTTGGGTCAAAGCAATATATCTTGCCGACCTCTTTGAATCTTATGCCAACTACTTCAGTCATTTTGACCTCCAATTAGTTTTGATACAAGCCTTGTAAGTGTCAAGTTCTTGTTTGCGTAAATGTTGATAGCTTTGCCAATCTCGGATATGCCCTCTTGTACAGAGATGATTCGCTCAGTTGAAAGAGCGCGAGCGAGTTCACGAGAGATATCAGGTGCCCCGCCAATGAGATCATTGCCGCCGGCACTGATAATCAGCGCATCGCGAACGATGGCCGAAAGGCAGTCGAGCGTTGGAGCAAGCTTGTCAAAGTTTTTATCATTGAAAGCGGAAACGGCATCGAGCAACTTGAAGCGATCACCGGATGCGACGCCACTTGCCAATGACTTGGCAAGGTTAAGGTATTCGGTGTATGCATCAGAGTTTTCTGTTTCCGCGTCTTCGCCTAGTGAGAAGAGTGCGACGCGTGAGAGCACTGTGCCAAGGAGGACAGAGTGTGTGTCGCAGAGAAGAATAAAGGTCGCATACTGTGGAGGCTCTTCAAGTATTTTGAGAAGAGCGTTTTGAGCAGCGTCGAGCATAAGCTCGGCTTTTGCTATTATGTAGACCTTTCTCTCACTCTCGTTTGGAATGACATAAGCATCATCGCGCATCTTGCGGATGACCTCAATCGAGAGTGTCTTTTTCTTTTCCTCTGGCAAAACGGTAATGACATCCGGATGGATGTCGTTCATTACCTTATCCGTTTCGCCAAGGAGACCAGCCGCGAGCTCGCGTGCACAAAGGAGGCGTGACTCATACGTCCCACCGTCAATGACAAGCGCGTGCGGGCATCGCCCCGCGTCCAGTAGTGTCTTGAGTCTAGTTATCATTAGTCTTCACCAATTTCGTTTGTCAAAGGTGTAATGGTAAATAGGAATGAAGTGCTAAAGAAGGCAAGACCTAAATCTGCAAAGTTAAGTGGATACTTGTCAGGGATCAAGTTGCCCTTGCCTGTAATCAAAAGAATGAGTGGTGCAAAAGCGCAGATGAAACTTACGAGAGAAACAAGTACGCCTGTGAACCAGATGATTTCCATGCTCTTTTCCTCGTTGATGCCAGAGGCAATACGAGCAAATGAGAGGAAGAATACCATCGCAAAGCAATAGAGTAAAATCTCAAGGAAAAGCTGAGATACATAGCGATAGTTAATAGGATCAATAAAGTGATATACAAGTCTTGCCATAACCCAGATAACTGGGGCAAGGCCCATGAGCCTGTGCGATGACACCTTGTCAGCGCCAGTGAATGCGCCTATTGCAGCAAAGATAAAGTAGATGCCTGAGAATATGCCAAAGATAACTTCAAGTCCAATTGATAAAACGCCGCTGCTGATAAGCATGCTTACTATGCTAGTTGGGACTTCACTTGATACAGTGAATGTTGATATCTTTGTAAGAAGTGAAGAAGCGCTAAGGCCAGTTTGAGCAAAGATTGAAACGGCGAATAATGCAGAGCAAACGCCATAGATTACATCTTTCTTTTCACCAAACTCTGGTCTTGTCATTGTGGCACTAAAGAATGAAAGCAGAAATGCCACAACGGCGAATACAATAATTAAGATGTAGAGAAGTAAAGCTGTGAAATCCTGTGCTGCCCAGAAGCCTGTTTGTGGGTCAATACAGTTTGTGAGCTGGAACACACGGATTGGAACAGTTATGAAAATAAACACTGCTAATACTATTAGCAATGGAGTTGGAGATAAGTTCTTAATCTTGAGCTTTTTCATAGTAGACCTCCAAGAGGGTTTTATACAGTCTATTATTATATACCATTTATAATACGAAAAGCAACACAAACGTCATCATAATAAAAGTGACCAAAAAAATACTTTATTTTTATACATTTGGCCTTGTTGACATAACGCAAAATGTGCCATATAATGTTTAATACTGACACAGCAAACACAATATATTGTGTTTTTTACATTTTTTGGAGGATTTGAAATGATAGAAACCATTATTAAGCGCGATGGTAGAGCGGTTCCATTCTCAATCGATAAGATTGCTAATGCTATCTACCAGGCTGCCAAGGCAACAGGCGGCGACGATTATGAGGAGGCTCTTGCACTCTCTCAGAAGGTTGTTGACTATATCGAGTCAACTGGTAACACAAGACCAACAGTCGAGGAAATCCAGGATTCAGTAGAAAAGGTTCTCATCGAGAGCGGTCATGCTAGAACAGCAAAGAAGTTCATTCTTTACCGTTCAGAGCGTTCACGTGTACGTGAGATGAACACTCGCCTTATGAAGATCTATGAAGGTCTTACATTCAAGGATGCAAAAGAGAACGACATCAAGCGTGAAAACGCAAACATCGATGGCGATACATCAATGGGTACAATGCTCAAGTATGGTTCAGAAGGTGCAAAGCAGTTCAACGAACTCTATGTACTCAAGCCAGAGCATTCAAAGGCTCACGCAGAAGGCGATATCCATATCCACGACCTTGACTTCTTAACACTTACTACTACATGTTGCCAAATCGATATTAGCAAGCTCTTCAAGGGCGGATTCTCAACAGGCCACGGCTTCCTTCGTGAGCCTAATGATATCTCATCATATGCAGCTCTTGCAGCTATTGCTATCCAATCTAACCAGAACGACCAGCACGGTGGTCAGAGTATCCCTGCATTTGATACTTTCCTCGCACCTGGTGTACAAAAGACATATAAAAAATATTACATTTCAAATCTCGCTAAGGGTCTTGAACTTCTCTGCGGTTTTGATGATGCAACAGAGGCATCTAAGAACCTTTGCCTTGAAGTAGAAGGAACCTATGGAGTAATCCCAACAATTGCTAATGATAACGATTATCAGGCAAAAGAGGCTTCTCTCCTTATCAACAAGTATAAGCTCCCAGAAGAGAGCGTTAAAAAGGCTCAGAGCTTTGCTTTAAAGAAGGCACAGAAGGAAACAGATAAGCAGACATTCCAGGCAATGGAAGCATTTGTACACAATCTCAATACAATGCATTCACGTGCTGGTGCTCAGGTTCCATTCTCATCAATTACACTTGGTGATGATATTACTCCTGAGGCTCGTCTTATCACTAAGAACTTCCTTCTTGCAACAGATGCAGGTCTCGGAAACGGCGAGACAGCAATCTTCCCAGTTTCAATCTTCCGTGTTAAGGAAGGCGTAAACTACAATCCAGAGGATCCAAACTATGACCTCTTCAAGCTTGCAATGAAGGTTTCTGCAAAGCGTTTGTTCCCTAACTTCTGCTTTGCTGATGCACCATTCAACGCTCCTGGCTATGACGTAAACGACTACAACACAAAGGTTGCTTACATGGGCTGCCGTACACGTGTTAAGGCTAATGTTTATGATCCATCTCGCCAGATTACTTGCGGACGTGGTAACCTTTCATTCACATCTATCAACCTTCCAAGAATCGCTATCAAGGCTCATGGTAACATTGATATCTTCTTCGAAGAACTTGATAGAAAGATTGACCTCGTATTTGACCAGCTCTATGACCGCTTCTTAATCCAGGGTCACAGAAAGGTTTATAACTATCCGTTCCTTATGGGTCAGGGTTTGTGGCTTGATTCAGACAAGCTTAAGCCAGACGATGAGGTAATGGAAGTATTAAAGCACGGCACATTGACAGTTGGTTTCATTGGCCTTGCAGAGTGCCTTAAGGCTCTCATTGGTTCTCACCACGGTGAGTCTCAGGAAGCTCGTAACTTGGGTATCGAGATTGTTGGCCATATGCGTTCTCGCTGCGACCAGAAGTCACAGGAAGAGGGCATGAACTACACCCTTATCGCAACACCTGCTGAGGGACTTTCAGGCCGTTTCGTACGTATGGACCGTGAGCGCTATGGCGTAATCCCAGGCGTAACAGACAGAGCTTATTATACAAACTCTTTCCACGTTCCTGTATACTTCCCAATCTCAGCATTTGAGAAGATCAAGATCGAGGCTCCATACCACAACATCACAAACGCTGGTCACATCTCATACATCGAGATGGATGGTAACCCACTCGAGAACCTTGATGCATTCGAATCAGTTATCCGTTGCATGAAGGAAAACAACATGGGTTATGCTTCAATCAACCACCCAGTTGACCGTGACCCAGTTTGTGGTTACACAGGAATCATCGGTGATGTTTGCCCACGTTGCGGACGTCATGACGGTGAAGCAATCTCAGAAGAAGTACTTATGCGCATCAAGGGTTATTCAACCAATGTTTGCTCATGTGACGAAAACCCACTTGAGGAAGCTGACAAGGTTGCACACCCAGTAGATGTTAAAGAAATATAAGGAGGAAAATACCATGATGGAATCTAAAATGGTTGGCGAAGGCGTAAAGTTCGAAAGAATCAGAAGAATCACTGGTTACCTCGTAGGCACACTTGACCGTTTCAACGATGCAAAATATGCAGAAGTAAACGACAGAGTTAAGCACTCAATCGGCACTGGTGCAGGAGAATTTGAGCAGATCTAATGGATTTCCCAATAGACACTCAGATTATTGATTTAAACCAGCCAGGTGGAACTAAACTTCACCTGGCTGGTGTTATACGTGAATCAATCGTCGACGGTCCAGGCTGGCGTATGGTGGTCTTTGTTCAAGGATGTCCGCACCACTGCAAAGGGTGCCAGAATCCTGCAACATGGAGTTTCACCGAAGGTGGCTATGACACGACCGTCGAAAATATAGTAAAAGCAGCAAAGGAGAATCCGTTGCTCAAAGGAATCACCCTGTCGGGTGGTGAACCATTTACTCAAGCCAAGGCGCTCACAGTTCTCGCAAGGGAACTTAAGAAGGAAGGCCTTGATGTAATGTCCTTCTCTGGTTGGACATATGAGGAACTCATAAATGGTGCCAATAGCGAGAACTGTTGGCTTGACCTTTTGCGCGAGCTCTCTCTTTTAGTAGACGGAAAATTCATCGAAGAGCAGCGCTCTCTCGAGTGCCTTTTCCGTGGCTCAAAAAACCAGCGCATCATTGATGTACAGAAGTCGCTTGCGGCTGGTAAGACGGTTCTTTCAGAACTTAACTAGTTTAACTAATTCAAGAGCCAGTTTAGTTCAAACGCAACTGCTAGAAAGAACAGCCTAACAGAACTTAACTAGCCAAATAGTGGTGTAAAGCAAAATGACTTTACACCGCTATTTTTCTGTGAGTTTGGGGACTGCTGGTTCGCGATTTTGGGATTGATACCAAACAAATTTGGAGATTGTTGCCCCCATTAAAATGCAACTTACTACAGGGTGTAGTAAGTTGGGTTGGATTCTGCAAGTTGGGAGCGAAAACAACGTAGGTACGTTGTGCGAGTGGCATTATTTACAAAAATCTTCTTAAAATTTTTAACCTACTACAACGTGTAGTAAGTTGATTGAAATTGGTCTATTGCCTCGGTATCTGCCGATCGGTCAATCCGCGCTCACACAGTAAAAGGAATCGCTGCGAAATTGGTAGCACTGTCAATTCGACGTGTCAAGGCACGCTCCGCTCTGAAGACCTTGACTCGCCGCCTTGCCAGTGCTACTGGCTAGATATCGACGATCAAAGGAGAACTTTGCTCGTCGCAAAAATTAATTGTTTTAACCTACAAATTTATTGAATTTAGAGGTTTGGTAGGTTATAATGTTTTTGGTGATATTATGTTGCTTTTACAAAAAATAGTTAATGATGAAAAAGTAAGAATTGAAAAAATGATATCCGCATACGAAGAGGAATTGCAAAGTCTTCCAAAAGGATACATTTCTACAAAGCATATAAACAACAATCAATATTTTTACTTACAGTTTAGGGAAGGTAAAAAAGTGACATCTAAGTATTTGGGAAAAGATGAGGAAAGTATTGTTGATGTGAGGCTGCAATTAGAACGTCGAGCTCAAATATGTGAGGTTCTAACGGCATTGCGCGAGGAGTATGCTCTTGCTAACAAGTACGAGGAGATGATTTAGTGCTTTTATATCATGGAAGTTATGTTAAAGTTGATAAACCAGAAATAATAGAGCCTAATCGTTTATTAGATTTTGGGCCTGGGTTTTATACCACTTCAAATGAAAAGCAGGCTGAGAATTTTGCAGCTAAGGTTGCAAAAAGAATGGATCAAAACAGTGGTGTATTGAATATATATGATTTTGATGATTCTAGCATGGGTGATTTGAAGACGCTTCGATTTGATTCAGCAAATGGCGAATGGCTTGATTTTGTTTCGGCTAATAGGAATGGCCAATCTATTAATGATAAATACGATTTAGTAATTGGCCCAGTTGCTGATGATGATGTATATAGAACGTTTATATTGTTTTCAACAGGAGTATTAACTAGAGAACAAACTATAGAAGCGCTTAAAGTAAAGGAACTATTTAACCAATACGTTTTTGTTACAAACAAGGCACTTGAAAAGTTAACTTTTAACGGGGAAAAGGCGATTGAGGTGATATAACATGTTGAATAAAGAGATGTTATCGATAAGCACCATGTTGGCGCCACAGATTATCAATGAGATAATGGAAGCTGAGGGACTATCATTAATTGATGCGACCAAAGCGTTTTACTTTTCAAATTTGTATAAAAAAATCATGGATGAAGATACAGGGCTATGGCATTTGAGCCCAAAGGCTTTATACTTGCTCCTTAAGCAAGAACGAGAAGGTAAAGAGTATCAATTCCCGGAGGAGGCGTTTTGATGACTAAAGAAGGAATATTTTTAGTTTTCTGTTTGGAAATCTATCGCTATGCTAAGGGAATGTCTGGCAGTGAAGTCATGGCTTTGTTTGAAAAATATCGCATAGATGATTATGTGATTACATATTATGAAGCGCTTCATACGACAGGAGAAAAATACATAGTTCAAGATATTGATTTATACATCGCTGCAAGGCAGTGATATGGGATTTTGAATAGTTGCTTTTTGGTGGTAAACAAGGTAGAATAACAAGCGGTATATTTTAGATTAATAATAAAAGAGGTAGAAGTAATGAAAGTTTTACTTGAAACATCTGCGCGTCATGTACACGTAACTAGAGAAGTACTTGACATCCTTTTCGGTGAGGGTTATGAACTCACAAACAAGAAGGACCTCTCACAGCCAGGTCAGTTCGCTTGCGAAGAGAGAGTTGCTGTAATCGGTCCTAAGAATCAGTTCCCATCAGTTTCAATCCTTGGACCATGTCGTCCATACACACAGGTTGAAATCTCAATGTCAGAGGCTCGTACACTTGGCATCACAGCTCCAGTACGTATGTCTGGTGACCTTGAAGGTTCAGGCGGATGCAAGCTTGTTGGACCAAAGGGCGAAGTTGAAATTGACAAGGGTGTAATCGTTGCTAAGCGTCACCTCCATGCTCTTCCAGAAGAAGCAAAAGAGCTTGGCGTAGAAGATGGCGAAATCATCAAAATCAAGGTTGATTCAGACGGCCGTTCTCTCATCTTTGATGACGTAATCGCAAGAGTAACAACAACATCAGGTCTTGCAATTCACATCGATACAGACGAAGCAAACGCATGTGGTGCAAAGCCTGGAATGATGGTAGAAGTAGTAAAATAATATGAGTGATAGAGCAACAATAAAGCTCTATGATGAAAATAGCTATGAGAAAGAGTTCACCGCCACTGTGCAGAGCTGTACTGTGTGCGGTGATTTTTTCAAAGTTGTACTTGATAGGACAGCCTTCTTCCCAGAGGCTGGTGGCCAAATAGGAGACAACGGATTTTTCATCGTAGACGGCAAAGAGATAGAGGTATTCGATACCCAAATCGTTGAAAACGTAATAGAGCATTACACCAAGGAAGAAATCAAAGAAAACACAACCATTACTGGTAAACTTGATTGGATTCCAAGACATACAAAAATGCAAAACCACACTGGTGAGCATATTGTCTCAGGCATCATTAACAGGAAGTATGGTTTTGATAACATCGGTTTCCACTTAGGTCGCGATGATATAACTTGTGACTATAACGGTGCACTCACTTGGGAGCAGGTAAAAGAGATTGAAGTACTCTCAAATGAAGCTGTCTTTGAGGGCCACGAGATTACAACTTGGTACCCAGACCCAGCTGACTTGTCAAAGTATGAGTACCGTGCAAAACTTGATTTGACTGAAGGCGTACGCCTTGTAAAAATCGACGGAGTCGACCTCTGTGCGTGCTGCGCACCACATGTGAAGAATACCGCCGAGGTAGGCCTTATCAAAATCGTTAATATTGAAAAGTCACATGGCGGCACAAGACTTCACTTGCGCTGCGGTCGCACCGCACTCACAGACTACGACGAAAAGCAAGTGCAAGTACTCAAGGTACAGGACTTGCTCTCCGCACGTCAGTACGAGGTTGGTGACTGCGTCGAGCAACTTCAAAAGGCAAACAAGCACCTTGAGTGGGAGCGGGCACGCATGTCCGAAAAGGTTGCCCTCATAGGCCTTCAAAGCATTGAAAAGCAAAATGGCAACCTTGTCATGGAACTCGATGCTGCAGACACAGATGCGCTCCTTGCTTTTGCTAATGGTGGCCGTGAAAAAGTATCAGGCCTATTTGTTGCTCTTACAAAATCTGGTGAAGGTTTCAGATACATGATCACATCAGGTGACAGTAGCATCAAACTTTCCCAGATGGCCAAAGAAATCAACGCTGCCCTAAATGGCCGTGGTGGCGGAAAAGATGATATGATTCAAGGCATGTTCAACACGGACCTTGATTCAATCACCAAATACTTCAGCTAAACAAATAACTAAACAAAATGCTCCAGGAGTTGCCACTCCTGGAGCTTGTTTTTACCGTTCGTCACGAATTCCCTACCGCTCGTAGATATTCTTTGACTTTTACATTTTAGATGGTTCATAATATAATTGTTTTGAATTGTCGTATTACATTGTGTTGACAAAGTAAGACAAAATAAATATACTTTTAGAGAGGGAGTTGATAGTATGGCAAATGATATTAATGCTGCAACATCACCAAAAACAGCAATATTCCAAATGCGAATTAATCCAGATATTAAAATGCAAGTTGAAGAAATATATGCTAGGTGTGGTTTAACACTAACAGATGCAATTAATATTTTTATCCAACAATCTATTAATGCCGAAGGGCTACCTTTCATTGTCACACAAAATACTAAAGAAGCATTGAAGGAACAAGCTATTGGCAGATTAATGCTTGATCTTAAGAAGGGTGAAAATGATTTAGATAATGGTAACACCCTTCCAATCGAGGAAGTCTGTGAACGCTTTGGTATTACTTTGTGAGAATTGTTTTTTCGGCAAAATGCTCCAGGAGTTGCCACTCCTGGAGCTTGTTTTTTAGTTGCCGAAAAGGCTACAGATTGTATCTGTATATTCAGTTGGATTATCAATTGGAAGACCAGCAATAAGCTTTGCCTGGTTATAGAGTATGTTAACATACTTCTTAGCCTTTTCAGGGTCAACGACACGCGCTGTGTCGAGTGCCATAAAGGCGTCGTGATCAACATTGATTTCGAGAATCCTCTTTGCCTTAACGCCCATCTCTGGCTGCATGGCACTGAAGTATCTCTCCATCTCAAACGTTACACCGTCGCCTGAACTGATGCATACTGGGTGGCTCTTGAGTCTTGTTGATGCCTTAACCTCATCAATCTTGTCGCCAAGTGTTTCCTTGATGAAATCAAATGCATCCTTGTGCTCGCCAGTTACGTCCTCTTTCTTCTCGTCCTCAAGTCCAAGGTCATTGTCGTTGATTGAACGGAACTCCTTTTCACAGGACATTCTGAGCATATCAGGAAGGAACTCATCACCTGGATCAACCAAGTAAAGGATTTCCATATCGTGATCCTTGATAATTTCTGTCTGTGGAAGGTTATCAACCGAAACAACTGATTCACCAGTTGCATAGTAGATGTACTTCTGGTCATCCTTCATACGCTCAACGTATTCACCCAGAGTAACTAACTTCTTCTCTGTTGAAGAATAGAAGAGGAGCAAATCAGAAAGTAGTTCTGCGTTTGCACCATAGCCGTCAAGGATTGACACCTTGAGGTGACGGCCGAAGTGCTTGAAGAACTCCTCGTACTTTTCACGATCGTTCTCAAGAAGTTTCTTGAGTTCTGCCTTAACCTTTTTCTCAATATGGTTTTCAATTGCCTTGAGCTGTCTGTCATGCTGAAGCATCTCACGGCTGATGTTGAGGCTCAAATCAGGTGACTCAACAACACCACGAATAAAGTTAAATGAATCAGGAACAAGGTCAGCGCACTTGTCCATAATCATAACGCCTGCGCTATAGAGCTGAAGTCCCTTTTCATAATCTGGTGTATAGTAGCCCATGTTTGGCTGCTGTGGAATAAAGAGCAAAGCCTCATATGAAACAGTACCCTCTGTTGAAATTGGAATAACTGCTACTGGGTCATTCTGATCCATGAACTGCTCTTTGTAATATGCAAAGTACTCTTCCTCAGTTACATCCTTTTTCTTCTTGTGCCAGATTGGAACCATAGAGTTGAGGACTTCCATCTCATAAACTTCCTCATACTCTGGCTTGTCCTCAGGTGAGCCCTCTTTTACTCTGCTATGTGGCATTGCAAGCTCAATTGGGAAGCGGATGTAATCTGAATACTTCTTAACAAGGCTCTCCAAAGTGTACTCGCGAAGATACTTTGAATATTCATTTGCCTCTTCGCCGTCCTCTTTGATGTGCATGATGATATCTGTACCAACGCCATCGCGCTCACAAGGCTCAACGATGTATCCATCTACGCCTTCTGATTCCCAGCGATATGCCTGGTCCTCACCATACTTCTTGGAAATAACTGTAATCTTGTCAGCTACCATGAATGCAGAATAGAAACCTACACCAAACTGACCGATGATATCAGTGTCGCCCTTCTCTTCGCCATTCTCCTGGCGGAACTTAAAGCTACCACTGTTTGCAATAACACCAAGATTGTTTTCAAGTTCATCCTGGTTCATGCCGATACCGTTATCTGTAACGGTAATAAGGCGATTCTCCTTATCAAGTGTCAAAGTAATCTTGAAGTCCTCACGCTTCATATTTATTTTGTCATCTGTAAGGCTTAGGAATGCAAGCTTGTCGATAGCATCGCTTGCGTTAGAAATGATTTCGCGGAGGAAAATTTCCTTATGGGTATAGATGGAATTGATCATCATATCCATAAGTCGTTTTGATTCAGCTTTAAATTGCTTTTTACGCATCTTTAAAGATCTCCTTTTTCATTTAAAATTAACTAATACATAATACCACATATCAAATATATGTCAAAAATAAGCTCCAGGAGTGGCAACTCCTGGAGCATTTTGTTTTGTGTTAGGCTTGTTTCCAAGCCTCGATTTCGCGCTCAAGCCAAGCGCAGAGTTCATCGACGCCTTCTCCAGTCTTGGCGGAGATAGGGATGATGTCGAGTGAAGGGTTGCGCATGAGCGCGTTCTGTTTGCACTTGTCGATGTCGAAAGTGAAGTAAGGAGCAACGTCAATCTTGTTGATGACAAGGAGGTCAGATACCTGATACATAAGTGGGTATTTGAGTGGCTTGTCATCGCCCTCTGGAACAGAGAGGATTGTAAGGTTCTTGACTGAACCTGTATCGAACTCGGCAGGGCAAACAAGGTTACCAACGTTTTCAAGGATTAAAAAGTCGAAGTCCTCATCAAGGCCTTCGATGCCTTGACGTGTCATCTCGGCTGTGAGGTGGCACATGCCGCCTGTATGGAGCTGGATGGCCTTGGCACCGATGGATGTGATAGTTGCAGCGTCGACGTCAGAGTCGATGTCTGCCTCCATAACACCAATCTTGTACTTTTCTGCAAGGCGTGGAATAACCTGTGTCAAAGTTGTTGTTTTACCAGAACCAGGGGATGACATGATGTTCAAAAAGAAGGTGCCTTTCTTTTTAAG
>JAGHVH010000032.1 GCA_018064455.1 Candidatus Limimonas egerieequi
GTTAGCGTCACGCATGCCATCGGCAATAACAAGTGGTCCGGAGACTTTGGTAATAGTACCTTTACTCATTCTATCTATCACTTGCCTTTCTGTTTACGGCTAAATTTTGAATTAACGCATTACGCGTCTGAAAGTATATCTGAGCCAACTGCCTGTTCTACAGACTTGCTGACGTTTCTCATACCAAGACCTGTATTTCCTTGAATACCCGGAATAGGAATAATAGCCGGTACAGGTAATTCACGATAGCGGTCGAGTTCGCTTTCGATCTGTGTAGCAAGTTCTTCAGTAATGAATATTACTGCATAACCACCGTCTACCATAGTTCTAAGCTGATGAATAGCGGCTTGTGGTTCATCGATTGGGTAGATTTCAAGACCTATTGAAGCAAAGCCATAGATGCTTGACTTATCACCCATTGCTGCAATCTTATACATAAAGCGCTCTCACCCTCTCTCTAATTACATCTGCAGGAAGATTGTTAATCTTGGCAGAAAGAATTATACGAACAGTTTTGATTTCTGCATCACGAGCAACGTAATAAGCAATAATTGGATCAATACCAAATGCTGTGTAACGTGCTTCCTTAACGCATTCCATCAAAATGTCATCGCACCATTTCTCAAATGCAGATGTGCTCTCTTTAAACTTAGCGCCTGCATCCTTGTAAGAAGACTCTTCAAGGTACTTAAGCACTGAGTCAACACCCTCAAGAGATGTTTCGATGAGCTTATCCTTAGAAATAGTGTCGCAGTCACAGAGTGAACGTGTTACGAAGTCCTTAGACTTACCAGTGTTAGCGCAACGAAGTGCTGTCTTGATATTAGCAGTTGCGCACATACGCTCAGCGAGCTCTGCAAGAATTGGGCTACCTGACTCTACGCCAAGGAACTTGATTCTTTCAAGAGTTGCTTTATCAATAATGGCATCTGCAAGCTGGCCATTTGCTGTTTCAGTAAGCACTTCATATGCTTCCTTTGCTGGCTCTTGCATGAAGTCAGGAAGATCATTCCATCTTCTATCTTCTACTGCCTTTAAGATTGTCTCTGTATCATAAACTGTAGACTGAACATATAAATCTTTCGCGTCATGCTGAGATACGATTTGCTTAAGTGCTGCCTTAAGGTTCTGCATGTCGTTTTTAACGAGGAGCAAATCAAGTTCATGAATATCGCTCATGATCTCAACAAGGAAATCCCATGTCTTTGCAAAATAGTTTTCAAGATATGATGCATAGTTATAGATATCCTTAATTTCGCCCCAACCAGCATCAGAAAGCTTCTGCATTGTTACTTTGTAGTCACCAGCAGTGATAAGCTGTTCGATGTCAGCTGCACTTAAAAGAGTTTGCTCATTTGCCCTCACACGCGCTACTGCATAAGTGTATTCTAATTCGCGATTCATTATACTCGCGCCTCCTTATGAAAATAGTGTTGTTTAGGCAAAAATTATACTATAAAGTTCGTCCTTGATAGCATCACGAGAATCCTCGATTAATGCTTCAAAGGTACAGTTAATTTCAATATCTCCGTAAACGAGAATAAAGCCGTCAGAGATATTAGCTGGGTCCTTAGAAACGCTAATCTTAGCGCCCTTAGCAAGACCTTCGTTAATTTTCTTATCGAAGTCCTTAGGAAGACGTCCTAAATCCTTCTTTGAAAGAAGCATTGTACCCTCTCCGTCTTGTGAATACTTCTTAACAAGAGCGTAGAGTGCTGCAAAATACTCATCATCAGGCATAGCGCCTAATTTCTGGAAGGCAACATCAATAGCCTTATTGATAACTTCTACTCGAGTTGCAAGAAGTTCCTTCTTACCATCGAGCTCAGCACCTGATTCAGCCATGTCAACAAGAGCCTTAGCTTCTTTGTTGGCTGCTTCAATTACAGCTGCCTTGTCATCTTCAGCCTTTTGTGTAGCAGCATCCTTAATCTTATTAGCTTCATTCTGAGCATCAAAGATTATGCCGTCACATTTTGCAGCAGAGTCTTGTGCAATTCTTTCAATAATTTTTTCTAACCCTGCCATTGATAAACCTCCTAATCAACGTTGTTTTGATTAACTAATAAATTAGCCAACCTTACCGATGAGAAGGATAGAGATAAGAAGTGCAAGGATAGCATATGTCTCAACCATAGCTGCGAAGATGATACCCTTACCACTCTGCTCAGGCTTCTTTGCTACGAGTGAGCAACCAGCAGCTGCAACGCGGCCCTGTGACTTACCTGAGAAATAACCAACGATAGCGATTGGAAGTGATGCGAAAAGAAGCATAGCGCCTGATGCAAGATCAAGACCGCCAACTTTACCCATTACCATGATAGCTGCAAGGAGACCATAGAGGCCCTGTGTACCTGGAAGGATTTCAAGAATAAGAACTTTACCGAACTTACCTGGGTCTTCTGAAACTACGCCAGCAGCGGCTTCACCAACGATGCCAACACCCTTTGCTGAACCCATACCTGCGATGATTGCTGCAAGAGCAGCGCCTAAAATTGCTAAAGCGTCTCCGCCGAAAGCTTGTACTATCTGGAACATATTAATTTTCCTCCTTAAATTTAAATGACTTTGAGTTTACTGTCAAAGGCTCGAAACCACGTCCGCCGCCTTCGTAGAATTTTGCATACAATTCAACATATTGAAGTCTGTTTGTGTGAACGTAAGTACCAATGAGGTTGATAGCCATGTTTACTACGTGACCGAATACAAAGATAATTACGAACAAGATTGGATTACCAGGCATTGCTGCGAGCTGGTTGATAACTGATGCAATGATACCTGTGCAAAGACCAAGTGCCAAAAGACGAGCATATGAAAGGATGTCGCCAAGAGCACCTGAAGCTGCATTGTAAAGTGCATAGAGACCAGCGCCAAAACCGCCTGCTACCTTACCAAACTTCTGCTTATTCTTAATAGCAATAAGAACTGGTGCGAGAACTGTAAGAGCAGCGCCGGCAGCAAGTACCATAAGTAATGGCTTACTGCAAGTATCAAAGAATACTACCAATGCACGGCAGACACCTTGAATTGCACCATGAGTTACAGTTGGATCAGTTGCATATGCACGAAGTGCAACACCTGAAATCTGGCTGTCGATGAGTGGCAAGAAGCCAATAAAGATAAGAATCATCGGAACATTTTCAAATATTGCTTCGAATTTGTTTCCGTGCTTCCACATGTTATAGATGTTGATGCAAAGGCCATATACCAAGTGGATAATACCAATCATCAAACAAATCATGAGGAATACAACTGTTGCCTCACTAGTTTCCATTGCTTCAAAGAAACTGAGTTTTGACATTGGGTTTGTACCGCCCATCTTAAGACCATTTGCAAGATAAGCTGGAAGGTCACCAAACCAACCGTTAAGTACGATACCCCAGAAAGTAGTACCAATACCACAAAGCAAACCATAGTTGACTGTTGCTGCCTTCTTAGGTTCAAGTCTGAACTTAAACTTAACGATGAGACATGCGATAACCATCAAGATACCGTAGCCTGCATCACCGAGCATAAGACCAAATAGCAAGTAATAGAAAACTGCCATAGCCTTGTTAGGGTCAACATCGTTGTGTGTTGGCAATGCGTACATTTCTGTAATTGATTCCATTGTCTGGCCAATTGAACCATTATCGAGAAGAACTGGAATCTCCTCTGTCTCTGGATCTGGGTCAGTAATGGAGATTGCGACATCAAAGAGACTTTCGAGTTTCTTGGTAAGTCCCTCTACGTAAATCTCTGGTACATAACCATGAAGTACGAAGATGTTGTCGCTCATTTCGATTTTGTCAAGTGCCTGATACTTGTCAGTTCTAAGTGTGAAGTAGTCAACCAAGAACTCCATATCGCCACGGAACTCAGCATAAGTTTTAATCTTTTCTTCGTTCTCTGCGATCTTCTCATTGCACTTTTCGATTTGTGCTTCCAAGCGTTTAATACGAACAGCAGGTTCGTGCTTGGTTGGATCTGATGGTGTTACAAAGCCAATGCTTCGTAATGCCTGCTCGAAATCCTTAGCATTCTCGTTATGGCAAATAGCTACAAGACAAGTTTGATTCTTGTCCTCAAGGACCGTCTCAACTTTGAAGTCTATCTCTGGTACTGCCTCTGCGAGCTTGGCATTGATATCAGCCTCTGTGATTGGTTCACCGATACTTCCGATAAAGCAAGAAGTGAACTGTGTACCCTTGTAAGAGGATGGGATATCAAGATTAGCCCAAGGCATTACCTGGTCGATACTCGTTTGAGCACGAATGATTTCTGTCTTCGCGTCTTGTATCTCTTTATAAAGCGCATTAATGCCGTAACATTTACTGAGAATAGCATCTGCGTCCTGAGATTTCTTATAGAAGTCAGTAACTGTCATGTCTGGACGTGGTGCGAACGAGTCGAGCAAACCGCCGTCCTTTGGTGCGTACTGATTGAGAATCTCTAAAGCCTGTGTTGCAACGCCCTTAAACTTCTCAAACTGATTAACAGATGTTGACATAGAAAGTTTATAGAAATCGTTTGATTCCTCTTCGACGTCGAGAACTTCAACACAACCGCTCTGCTGGATTAAGTCAAGGATTGACTTACTATCACCGAGCATAGCAAGGAGTTCAATGCGCTTCATTTTCAAAATCGCCATTCAAGAAACACCTCCTTATTAAATTTGTCTCCATAAACAAATAAATTATGGAATAATGTGCTTGATTACAGCTGCAATAGATTCATCCATCTTCTCATCACTCTTCTTGAGAAGTGCATCCTTCTTCTGTACAGCTTGCGATTTAGCATCGGCGTAAATTTCGTCCGCCTTTTTCTGTGCCTTCGCTATAATCTGTTCTTTTTCTTTGGCTGCAGCAACCTTACCGGCTTCAGCAGTAGCTTTAGCTTCTGCCTCTGCTGACTTAATGATGTCGGCAGCCTTAGCTCTTGCAGCAGCTTCCTTGTCAGCAGCAGTTTTCTCTGCGTCAAGGACCTGATTAATCATTTCTGAAGCCATTCCTCCAAATCACCCTTTCTTGTATAACTGTTTAGTGGAGTCAACTATTAATAATTTAATACCTATTAATATATTAACTTTGCACTTGTTAACTTGTTTATTATAACAACGTAAATACACAATTTCAATAAAAACGCACAGAAAAAATCACTGTTTGCTTGTTAAGTTTTTGACGTATTTTATTTTGACTATTTTGGAGTAGAAAAATGTCCATTTTTTTGTACTTTTTACTAGGTTGTATAAAACTATAAGTTGTGTTAATATTTTGATATATAGCATTTTATGCAGTAAATATTGGGGGTATGCATATGTTAACCGAGGTTACGGCCTTTGAATTGCCAGAGTCATCAGAATATACCACTTTCCCTGTCGGAAAACTTGGTATAATTGCTCTTCCAGGATGTGAAGAACTCGCAGAACGCATCGACAAGTACATCGTAAGATGGCGTGCTGAAAACGAAACAATGAAGAATTCTCCTATCAAGATTGATGGTTACAACAAAGATTCTTACATTATCGACGCAAAATGTGCACGTTTTGGTTCAGGTGAAGGTAAAGCCGTTATAAACGGCACAGTACGTGGCTACGACATCTTCATCCTTATGGACGCCTTCAATTATGGCGTAACTTACAAGATGTACGGTATGGAAGTACCAATGAGTCCTGATGACCACTTTGCAAACCTCAAGAGAGTTATCTCCGCAATTGGAGGTAAGGCTCACCGCATCACAGTTGTAATGCCAATGCTCTATGAGGGCAGACAGCATAAGCGTTCCTCACGTGAATCACTTGACTGTGCTATGGCACTCAAGGAAATCACAAGAATGGGTGTTGATAGTGTAATCACATTTGATGCTCACGACCCACGTGTTCAGAACTCTATCCCACTTAACGGTTTTGAAAATGTATCCCCTATTTACCAGATGATAAAGGCCCTTATCAAAACTTCTCCTGACATTAGTTTTGATCCATCTAATATGATGGTTGTATCTCCTGATGAAGGCGGTATGGGCCGTGCAATTCACTACGCGACAGTCCTTGGCGTTGAACTTGGAATGTTCTACAAACGCCGTGATTACACAAGAATCGTTGATGGACGTAACCCAATTCTTGCTCACGAGTTCCTCGGAACCAACATCGAAGGCAAAGATGTAATCGTTGTTGATGATATGATTTCATCAGGCGAGTCAATGCTTGAGGTTGCAGCAAAGCTTAAGGGTCTCGGTGCAAACCGCATCTACGTTTGCACATGCTTCGGCCTTTTCTGCAACGGTCTCGACATATTTGACGAAGCCTTCAAGAATGGCGTTATTGAGCGTATCCTCACAACTAACCTTGTATACCGTTCACCAGAACTCAAAGAACGCAAGTGGTACACAGAAGTTGATATGGCAAAGTACATTGCCCTTCTTATCGACACAATCAACCACGACATGTCAATTTCTGGTCTTCTTGATCCAATGGACAAGATTCAGAAGCTCCTTGATAAGCACACAGAGAACCTTTCAAAGACTTCTGGTGCTCAGATGGAAATCAAAATTTAACAGACAAAAATTAAGGCCTATCGGATTCCCGATAGGCCTTTTCCTATTTAATAATCCTCTCAAATTTGGCTCGATTGAGCAGCCATATCAGCCACGAAATTAGGCTTTTGCATTTCTGCAAAATGGCTCGAATGAATTCTAATTACATCTCCAGTTTTTATTGTAACATCAAGCATATACCACTTAGCGGTAATCTCAAAAGATTCTATAATTTTAAAGTTTTCAACATCTATGAACGAATTTGGATCACTCTTATCCAAATAATAAATCAATTGCTTTGTTACAGGTAATCCCAACTCTCTTCTTACGTTTTTTTCGGCCTCATTTTCACTTGGCTTTCCACTATATACTTGTTCCATTTCCATATAGTTTTTATCCTCGCTACATTCAATATTATCACCATAAAAAACGTGACCGTTTTCAAGATTTTTCCTATACATACACGCTGTAGAATACAGTTTGTTTGTATGTAGACATCTTTTTAAATTTGAACACTCTTCGTACAAACTACAACAACCAAATTTACTGGATTTAGACTCGTAATTTTCTATACAATAAATCGCATTTTCTCTAATATAATTGACTAAATTTGGAGAATTTTTATCAATACGAACCTTTGCCATTCCATTGTCTACACTACTTACAACTATGGCATCTTTTGGAAGAGAATTATGTAAAGAAATCTCTTGAGTATTTCTAATGTTAATATCCAAATCATTTGGTCTACTTCTCACTTTACTAAGAGAAAACGACATAATCAAGCAGTTTTTTTCAGATTTTTCATTACTTATACTTGGATATGTCGGCTCCCATATGTAAGCAGAATAACTTATTATTTTATCTGGCTCTTTTTTTCCATAATTCGGTTCAAAACGCAAAGAGTCATTAGGCAATTCATAATCCCTAACAATTTCATCGAACATCACATTTACATTTTTTACCCAATCCGTATTAAACAATTCCGTCGCATTATCATAATTTTCTTCATCTATAATTTCGTCTGTATTATCAATATCCGAATCAAGAAAATCTGAAAACACAACTTGCAAATCATCTAACTCAGATGCAGTAATTTTACCATCTAAAAGGACTTTATCTAATGCGTCATAAACATAATCAAAAGGATAATGACCCTTAAGGCTAAAATGTTTTTCCATCCATATTTTTAAATTTAAAAATTCATCAAGAGTAACAGAATCATCATCAATGACAACTTTTAATATTTGCTGTAATTCCTTTATGCACGATGCTTCCATAGAATAGTTTAGATCAAAATCACTACTTCCAGTTTTTCCGGCAAAAGCATTTTCGCCAAACTCTTCAAAAATCCTATCGTAACATTCCTTTGTCAAATAACAGTCCTTTAAGGCTCTATGTTCGCCTGTTGTATCAATAGAAAAATATTCACTAATGGTTTGCAATTTATAATTTTTAACGCCCTTTAAGCATCTTCTTGAGACATGTAGCAAATCTATATAATTATTGTCAAAAATACCATTACAACAATCTAAAACCGCGTCGTAAATGATATTCATATCAAATCCAGCATTGTTATATCCCAAGATAACATCGTCACCAACAAACGATAAAAAATCATTAATGACATCTTCTATTATTGGCGCATCTTTTACCATATCGTCTGTAATTCCATTCACTTCAGTCGCACTAAATGGAATTTCACATTGTGGATTAATCAAAGTACTAAATTCATCAACAACAGTGTTGTTTCTAACTTTTATTGCTGAAATCTCGACAATCTTTGCAAAATTAATAAAAATCCCTGTTGTTTCTAAGTCTAAAACACAATAATCCGTGAGATGTCTATTAACTTTAGTTCCTTTTCCATCCCTATTCACAGTATTTCCTCCAAAACAACATAATCATTTAATCATTTCAAGAAATTCTTCTTCACTAATAATTGTGATACCAAGAGTTTGTGCTTTTATTAGTTTTGATCCAGCCTCATCACCTGCTAAAACATAATCTGTCTTTTTTGAAACAGAACTTGAAACCTTACCACCATATTGTTCAATAATCGCACTAGCCTCTGTTCGAGCATAAGTAGGCAAAGTTCCTGTAAGAACAAAAATCTTTCCTTCAAACCTGTTATCAATGATTACTTTTTTTGACTCCGTATTTAATCCATAAGATTTTAACCTTTCGATTAAATCAAGTGTTTCTGGCAATGAGAAAAATTCTACAACGCTTTCAGCCATTATTTGGCCAAAACCTTCTATTGAAAGTACATCTTCTAACGAAGCTTCCGCAATAGCATCAATATTTCCAAAATGTTCCGCTAATAGTTTTGATGCCTTTTCACCAATCATACGAATACCAAATGCAAATAACAATTTTGATAAATCGTTATCCTTGGAATCGTCTATTGCATTTTTTAACTTTTTGGCAGTAATTGCGCCTACTACTAATTGCAAATCTTCTTCCGTCAATTTATAAATATCTGCAGGATTGTTTATTAATTTGAGATTAATCAAACTTTCTACGAGGCTATCTCCCATGCCATCTATATCCATTGCAGCCTTTGAGCAAAAATGTATTAATATTCTCAAAAGTTGCGCTGAACACTCTGGATTTAAGCAACGCATTGCTGCTTCTTCAGAGCCTCTATAAATCTTTGCTCCACAAGAAGGGCAAACGCTTGGAAGAACATATTGCTTTGTATTACTTGAATGACTAACAACTGATACTACCTCTGGAATAACATCTCCAGCTTTTCTAATTTTTATAGTATCCCCAATACAAATTCCTTTATCAGCAATAAAATCTTGGTTATGTAAAGTAGCACGAGAAATAAGTGAACCTGCAACAAACACGGGCGCAAAAAGTGCAACAGGAGTAACAACTCCAGTCCTACCAACTTGAGCCTCTATATCAATAATTGTTGTTTCTTTCTCTTCAGGTGGATACTTATAGGCTATCGCCCACTTTGGGAACTTTGCCGTTGACCCAAGTTCTTCACGAAGATTGAAATCGTTTACTTTAATAACAGCACCATCAATATCAAATGGCAATGTATACCGAATTTCACCAATACGTGAAATCTCAGTCTCTGCCGCTTTTATATCATCACACGGTGTATAAAACGGAACCGTTTTGAATCCGAGTTCCTTTAAATAATCAAGAGAATCCTTGTGCTCTGTTGCATCATAGTCACCATCAATTTGTTGAACATTGAATACAAAGATATCAAGGTTTCGCTCTGCTGTAATTTTTGCGTCCTTTTGTCTAAGCGAACCTGCAGCAGCATTACGCGGATTCTTAAATGGTTTTTCACCACTAAGTTCTTGCTTCGCAACAAGTTGCAAGAAGACCTCACGTGGCATATAAACTTCTCCACGAACCTCAATAAATGGTACCTTTTCAGTGAGTGTCATAGGGATGGACTTGATTGTCCTCAAGTTCTCGGTTATGTCCTCTCCGACATCACCATCGCCTCTTGTTGAGCCCCTCTTAAACTCACCATTTACGTACTCAAGTGACACTGAAAGTCCATCAATCTTTGGCTCAACAACATATGCTGCACCAGATGTCTTGAGTGCATCCCGTGTTCGCTCACCAAAGTCATCAAGTTCCTCAAAAGAGAATGCATCCTGAAGGCTCTCCATACGAACAGTATGAGGCACTGGAGAAAATTTCGTAATAGCCACGCTTCCGCCCACCTTCTGAGTCGGAGAATCAGGGGTGATAAGTTCCGGGTATTTAGCTTCTAAACTCTTTAACTCGTTTGAAAGCGCATCATATTCAAAATCTTCTATTTCGGGGTCATCGTTGTTGTAATACCTATCACTATGATAAGCAAGAATTTTACGTAATTCTTCAACACGTAATTTTGCCGATTGATCTGCCATTTTTTCGCCTCTAACTTTCAAAAAATAACACTAATATTTTACCACAAAACCATCCTTAAAACTACCTTTTTATTGCGCCTCACGAGATTGACTTTTTAGGGATATAAGATTAAAATTAAGACACAGTAATAAACCTTTTAGGAGTAAAATTATGACAGAACAAGAATACAATCCAGATATCATAACAGTAACCGATGACGATGGCGTTGAGCATATGTTTGAAGAGCTCGACCGCATCGAATCTGATGGTAACAAGCACTATGTAGCCCTCCTTCCTGTTTACGCAGAGGACGAGGAAATCCTTGATGGTGACGATGAACTCTTCATACTTGAAGTTGTTGAAGATGAGAATGGTGAAACATTCCTTCAGCAGATTGAAGATGAAGAAGAACTCTATGAAATTGGCGACATAATGTTTGAGCGCATCAAGAAGAAATATCCTTTCCTTGTTGGTGAGGACGAAGAATAAGTTTAAAGCCTGCCGGGTGCGATTCTCTTAGAACACTAACCCAACACACTTTTAAACGGAAGTTTTTCTCGAATGTGGAGTGCAGACCTCCCCTTTTGGGACGCTGGGAGCACGGTAGCGGACGGAAGACACCCACCTGCTTTTACATGCAGGTTACTGATCCTAAGACCCCGGCTCGGCGGGTGACAAAAAGAGACTCTAGAAGTTGGTACTTCTAGAGTCTTTTTGTTCGATTAATTAAGAGGCTCGGTTGGGCTATAGTCCTTGAAATGCTGGGTGAAAAATTCAGAAATAATAAATTGCTTGCGCGTTATAGGTCGAATTTTTCAAAACGCATTCTGCGGACTACATCCCAATCGAGCCTCTTTTTATAAAATCAATAGAGTGTATTGCCGGCCGAGTCGGTGGCAACGATCAGTGGGAAATCCTTGAAGGTAAGCCTTTTTACGGACTCAGGGCCTAAGTCAGAAAAGGCAATCACCTCGCACTCTGTGATACACTTTGAATAGAGCGCACCAGCACCACCGATGGCTGCAAAGTATACTGCGCCATTGCGACAGAGCGCCTCATTTACCGCATCATTTCGGGCACCTTTACCAATCATTGCAGCAAGGCCAAGGTCCAAGAGTCGTGGTGCGTATGGATCCATACGACCAGACGTTGTAGGACCAGCGCTGCCGATAGCAAGGCCCTCTGGTGTAGGCGTCGGTCCGCAGTAGTAAATGCAGGCACCATCGAGTGAGAAAGGAAGCTCCTCGCCACTGTCGAGGAGCTCAAAAAAACGTTTATGAGCAGCATCCCTTGCAGTATAAACTGTGCCAGAGAGGATTACCCTATCTCCAGCCTTCAAGGTGCTTGCTTTTTCTTTTAATTCACTAGTGTTTAGCCTAATATCAGCCATACTTTCCCCTTACTTCTTACTTGAGACGTAAGTTTTGCCACCTTTTTTTGTGACATTCTTTTTATTGGATGTTACAATCATTGGCTTCTTTGGTTCTGATGCTGGAGCACGACGCTCATATGGCATCTCAAAGGTTGATGGAGCATCCAAATCAGACAAGTCCTCAAAATCACGAGGCGCACGCTGAGTAGGTGCAGGCGCAGCTGGTTCTGCTGGTGCCTCCACAGCTGGTTCAGGGGTACGAGTTACCTGGAGCCTCGCCTTAAGCATAGCGTTCTCCTTGAGCAAATCGTTGGTCCTTGCACTAAGGTCACGAACCTGGCGCATAAGACCTTCATTTTCGAGCTGTATCTTCTCAATATAGTCCATTGTAGCTTTCTTATCAAAGCCCAAAGGCGCTGTTTTAATGAGAATATCGTTCTCCTGTTTTGACATAATTACTCCTTAATATTACTTGCCGAGTAAATTGTTGCACCAATTAATAACATCGGCTTTTACAGTTTCCTTATCAAGTTCATTAAGCAATTCGTGTCTATCATTTGGATAGAGTTTAAGTGTTACGTTATTATGGCCCTTCTTGTATTCAGCGGCAACAGTTTCAACACCCTTGCCATAGCTACCTACTGGGTCCTGTTCACCAGCAATAAGGAAGATTGGAAGGTTAGCTGGTGTCTGATTATAACATGGTTTAGAGTTGATGTATTTGAGCATCTGAAGCATATCTTTGAAGCCCTGATATGAGAAGCAGAATCCACAAAGTGGATCGGCGATATACTTATCAACAATAGACTCCTTGTTTGTAAGCCAATCAAAGCCTGTACGCTTGTCTGTCTTGTTATTATAAGAACCGAAAGCTACATTGTTGATAACAGTGCCAGGAGCCTTAGCGCCCTTGATTTTAATAAATGCATTTGCAAGAGCAATAGCAATACCTGCTGCTGGGTTTGGTCCACCTGTACCACAGATAACTGCACCAGCGAGGTCCTCACCATAAAGTGAAATATATTTTCTTGCAACGAATGAGCCCATTGAATGACCAAAGAAGAATACTGGAAGACCAGGATTCTCACTCTTTGCTATGTCAGTAAGCTTTTTGCAGTCCTTAACGAAGATATTACCTTCAGCATTATCAAGACCAAAGTAACCAAGTGGATAGTTATCATTAATTGACTTTCCGTGACCGATATGGTCATGAGCATATACTACGAAGCCATCGTTTACAAGCGCTTCGATAAAGTCCTCATAACGATCAATATATTCGGCCATACCATGAGTAATTTGGAAAATAGCCTTTTTGTTGATTCCTTCATAACGTGCAGCATGGATTTCACAATCGCCTGTTGTTGACGTAAAGAAGAAGTCAGTCTTATTCATTGACATGATAAACAACTCCTAAACGTTATTAATACCAAATAGATATTTTAGTCTTATTTGTTTAATAAAACAAGAACTTTATTGTTAATTATTCTTTTCAAAGATGACTTTAAGTCCTTCCATAAGAAGATTGCGATTCACAATAATGTTGTGACTACAGTGCTTGATTACAACTGGTGATAAGCCACCAGTTGCAACGATAGTCTTTACTGGAGCGCTAACTTCTTTTGCCATCCTATCAATTGTGCCGTCAACCATATCAGCGGTGCCATAAACCATTCCGGAGCGAATACACTCTGGTGTGTTGGTACCGATAGATGATTTTGGTGATTTAAGTGCGATTGACGAAAGCATTGATGCTCCATTTGCAAGTGCATCAAGAGAGATTAAAAGACCAGGCGCAATTGCACCACCAAGGAAATCACCATTTTCACCTAAAATGGTAATCTTGGTAGCAGTGCCAAGGTCAACTATAATGCAAGGCAGTTCGTATTGAGACAAAGCTCCTACTGCCGTTGCGCAAAGGTCTGCGCCAAGCTCTGCAGGGTTATCAAGTTTGATATTAAGGCCAGTTTTTACACCAGGTCCAAGGACCAATGGTGACTTGCCAGTTACCATCTCTACGCCCTTTTTAATCGAACGTGTAAGTTCTGGAACAACAGAACTGATTACAGCACCTTTAAATCCATCTGCTTCAATATTGTTAATCTTTAAAATGCTGTTTACATTTATTGCGAACTGGTCTTCCGTTATGGTTCGATCAGTTGCCAGTCGAGACACAAAGAGGAGCTCGTCACTCTTGTACACACCAATGGTGATATTTGTGTTTCCCGCATCAATAACTAAAAGCATTTGCTCACCTCTACAAAGAATCTAGGACGGCTGAAATTCAGCCGTCCTTTTTGTAATAATTAAAGTTGTTTGCCACAGTTTGTGCAGAATTTTGCACCTGGAGTTACTGCTGTACCGCAGTTAGGGCAGAATCCGCCTGCTGCTGGTGCCTCAGGCTTTGCACTACCACATGCTGTGCAGAAGTTGCCGCTGTTCTGTGCGCCACATGAGCATGTCCAACCACCTGCTACTGGTGCAGCAGCTGCTGCAACTGGCTGTGGGTTTTGGTTAGTCATCTGACCAAGGCCGCCAGCGCCAACTGCGCCCATACCAAGGCCTACGCCCATAAGGCCTGCTGCGCCGCCGTTTTCGCCTGCACCCTTAACGCCCTCTGCGATTGTTTTCTGAACATCGTAGTTTGCAGCGTTTGTATTAGCGCCCATATTGAAGGCTCTCTGCATTTCTTTGATAGCTTCTTTATCCTCATCAGATGGCATAAATGCGCCATTTACTGTGAATGTGCAAACTTCAAATCCACGCTGACCAGCCCATTCCTGGCTTAAATTGTTGTTGATGAGTGTAGCTACTTCTGCTGAATGAGCACCGATTGCTGTATAGGCAACAGGAGCCTGTGTGCCAAGTGCAGAGATAGCCTGACCAATCTTGTCAAGGATACCAGACTTGAGATTAGAGATGATACCTTCATCATCGAGCTTAATCTCAACATCACCATCTGTGCCAGCATACTGAGCACCGATATTCTGATAGAACTTAAGTGGGTCAGAAACCTTGATTGTCAACTGACCATTGCCCTTAATAGTAATATCGAGCTGCTCACCCATTGAGCCTGTGTGATGGAAGCCGATGTCTCCGCAGCCCCATTTAACTGGGCATGCGAGGATTTCGCACATATTGATAAAGTAAACTCTCTGTGAACTGAAGCGCTGACCGCCTGCTGACCACTGATTGAGAATTTCCTTACCGTATTCTTTAATTGCATCTACAAATTTCTGATCTGGGCCAGGAATAAATGAAGGAGCTGTTGAGTCCTCATATGTATAACGACCTGGCTCTGCACAAAATTCAACAATTCTGCCATTTTCAACTAAGATCATGCATTGACCTTCCTGAATATCAATTCCAGAACCAGCTGAGATAAGGTTGTCGTCAGCCTTTGTGTTCTTACCACCGTCAACGATAATCTTTTCACCGCGTTTCATCAAAACGCCATCTGACATATCACCACTCTGGAAGTACTCCTTCCACATGGCAGACTGGGTTGCGCCGTCAAGACCTTGAAGGGCACCGCCGAGTACATCTTTTACAGATTCTGCTGCAAGTTTAAAAAGTCCCATAATATTAGTCTCCTTTTCGAATTTACAGATTATATTTTATCATAACGTTTAAAATTTTTCAAAAAAAGTATTAGAAGCCATGACCTCCTCCGCCGTGGGAGCCGCCGCCACCACTGCTGTGGCCGCCGCCTCCGCCACCGCTGGAACTCTCCTGCTTATAAAAGTCATGGAGGACCTCTTCGCGATGTCCAAGGAATGTGTCATGCTTAGACAAAATTTTAAATGATGCAAGATATTCAGATGCCTTTGGCACCTTGTTGCTCTTGTTGTGAATAGCAAGCAAGATAAGTGGCAATATTACTGCTACTACTGCAGCAGCAATAAGTGATGTCTTGGTAGGAACCCAAGGATTTGGATAGAGATACTTGAATGTGACATCAGTTGTCTTTTCAAGGCACTTGAAATAGTCACCATCACTTGCGTACTGGTATGTCTTATCGAGAAGGCTGTATGCCTTATCGCTCGAAATCAAAGAGGAAGCATTACCGCCTGTGTTGATATAGACCTCTCTGTTGTCCATATCCACTGCAAAAAGAATACCTGAAGTTTGATTCTCTGGTCCTTTTTCTACGATATGAGATACATAGTAATCATAGAAATCATCCGTGAATGTCTGAGTATCACGACCATAAGCATCACTATATGTGAGATATCCAAACCAAAGGCCCGATTCCTTCGCCTTTTCCTTCGCAAGATTTGAAAGTTGCTTTTCCTCGCTGTCGCTCAAAATGCCTGCAAAGTCATAGACGTAATCATACTTGGATGCCAGACTCATCTGTAAATCAAGGAAAGGTACCATATATGAATATGAATATCCGTTTTGAGCAGTATAAGCATCGCTGTTATCAGAAAGTTCGCCATTATAAGCAATTATTGATTCACGAACACAACCATTGAAAAATGAATATGGATCAAAAGCTGCCGAATCATTTTTTGCCTTTTCAAGGATTACGCCAATTTCTTCGTTGGTAATGTATTGCTCAACATTTCCTACGGTACGTCCATTTACTACATCATTTGCATAGTCAACTGTGAAAATGATGGCATTTGGCGCCTCTGCCTCACCGTTCTTTAAAATGTAGTAATCATAAAAATCAGTGATGAAAGTAGTTGTGTCAACACCATAGGAATCCTTTAAGGTCAAGAAAATGAAATGGAATCCATAAGCACTTTCGGTCTCTGTATTTTTTGCTGCAAGTTCATTCTCAGCAGAATCCATTAATACATCGCCAAAGTCATAGAAGTTATCGACTTTGTTGGCTGATGGCATAAGTGAATCAAGTGCTACAATCATAGCGTCATCTGATGAGATTGCAAAACCTGAAACAGCAAAAACAAAGCAAAGGGCAACTGCGATTATAAGAGAAATTATCTTTTTCATAAAGCAGCACCCCCCTACATTGTGATAAGCCTTACAATCAAGGCTATCAACTGTGTTCCAACAAACCCACCGCCAGCGGCGAGTGCAATTTTAAGCTTACTTATAGGGAGTTTACCAGCAATCTTTCCTGTTTCGCCGTTTACTGCGAACTGATGAAGTTCGCCCTTGTAATCGACATTGAAAAGCCATACTGGGAGCATCGCATACTTTGAATCCACATTCTCATAGCTTGGTGTGTAATTTGTTACAACCTTTTCCATGAATGGACCTGCTTGAGCCATAGACTCAGATGATACGCATTTCTTAGAACGCTCCTTAGCGTCCTCAATTTTTATCTCTGCTGACTCATCATATTCCTCAGCATAGAATCCTGCCATGTATGCAGGATTAAACTCTGTAAGCTTTGTATAGTCAAATGGTTCAATGGCACCCATGAGGTTGTCATCAAGGTTTTTAAGGCCATCAGTTGGAATGCTAGTAAAACGTGCATCAACCTGCATATTAATACTAAACATCTCATGGTCAATTACCTTGTCATCGCCACGTCTGTGGCTGTGAGTATTCTCAGCAGCAATTATGACATTGGCATCCTCATTATATGAGTGGAGCCAGAAAGGCACATATACACCCTTTATCTTTTTAATCACACTCTGCTGATTAAAAACTTTTGGTGCCAATACGCCCTGCTTTGTATATGCCTTATATATTTCCTTTGCCTTTTTCTCGTCGATTGCAAAAGGAATCAATGCATCAGGTGCAAAGTCACCAACAAGTTTATCTGAAAGTGAAATTGCCCTTCCACAAAAGGCACAAGTTGTTGCAATAGTTGATTTTGAAGTGATCACCTCAGCGCCACAGTTCTTGCAGGAGTAAACGACAAGATCAGATGTGTCAGTCTTGGACGAGTCGTCCGAGACTTTATCCTGATCGGTCGTCTCACGCGCAACCTTCTCCTGTGGCGGTGCCTCATCCGCCGGCGCTGTACCTGCCGGCGCTTGCGCAGATGCAAGTAGCGCATCCAGTTCATCTGGCTGATACTGCTTTTCGCAGTATTCGCACTTGAGCGCGCTCGCTTCTGCGTCCCAATAAAGTTCTGCCGCGCAGTTTGGGCAGTTATATTTTTTCACGTGGGCAACACCTCCTATAACATATAACAAAGATATTATACCATAAAATAGGAATTGCCAAAATTAATTATTTTTAAAAAAGTATTGCATTTTGTAACTTTTTCTGTTATTATGCCAAATGTAACAAAACGGTTACAAAGTTATTACAAAGATTTAGGAAGTGTTACTATTCTAAAACAAAAGACAAGAATAACAGCTGTTATCCTTGCGGTTGCGTGCGTATTTTCAATAGGCGCAATCCTCTTTGCAAAGGGTAACATGAGTGAGGTTAAAGTTGAATCAATCACACGCACAGCTTCACTTGAAAAAGATGCAGTTCTTGAAAATGATATTGTTAATCCTAACGATATAGTTAAATATGGCACAGTTGAAGAAGCACTTTTAAACGCTGCTCCTCTAGCTCCAATGCTTACAAATGATACAGATCTTGACAGACAAATAGCTGCTATCCTCAGTGAAACAACAGACAGCTCAATGTCAACATATGAAAAGGTACTTGCAGTATACGAGTATATGGAGACAAACTTTAACTACAGTTCCTCTTCTTTACCATCTGATGAAAATTACGAAAGTGATTATGATAGCAGAATCGTTGGTCGTGCAAAGGGCATTTTGACAACAGGTCATGGCACATGCACAGAGTATTCTGCAGCATTTATGACAATAATGCGTGCAATCGGTCTTGAGTGCTACTCTATTGGTGGCCGCTACGGCGGTGGCCAGCACACTTGGACAATCATTGTTCTCGGTGACAAGCAGTACATCTTTGACCCAGAGATTGACTTTAGAAATTGGCAGAACAATAACAAGACAATCTGTCTTGGCCATTTTTGTATGGATGAATCATTTGAATACTTTGGTTACTACCATTCAAACAATGTAAGTAGTAGTATCGATAAGTTCGGTGGTTTTGAAATCGAACGTAACTTGGGCGTTAGTCGTCCGCTTCATTAACTGCATAACAAAAGGGCTTCAGTCGTTGACTGAAGCCCTTGTTTTTTATTCTGCTGTCATCCTGCGGATGTAGGATTTAAAGAATGCTACGCCCTTTGCGAGTGACTCGACAGGTACGCGCTCATTTGTTGAATGAGCAGTCATCATAACCTCTACTGAAACCTCATAAGGACCAAAGCGATATACGTTATCGCAGATGTCTTGATAATGATAAGCATCTGTACCACCCATTACGAGGAATGGAGTTACTATGTAGCGACTATCAGACTCCTCCATCAGAGCCTTGATTGTTTTAAATGAGCGTGAATCAGATGGTGAAAGAGGCTTTGGCTCACGGCCCTCAAGACGCTCTATTTCAACATTTTTGCCACCCATATACTTTTCAAGTTTCTTCTCAATATCCTTAAGTGTTGTGCCCTGAACTAAACGGAAATTAATTGTAGCAGATGCACGTTGAGGCAATACATTTGATGCAGGTGAGCCCTGGCACATTGTAACAGCCTGGCAGGAGCGAATAAATGTTGCTCCCTGTGGCACCTTTGTCATCGCAAATGTGATGATAGGTTTGAGCGTTGGTACAACCTTTGCAAGACCGTTTAGCGGGAATGCAAGACGGTTACAAACACTTACAATAAGTTCCATAAAATAATCTGGCATCTCAGCCTTGAATTGGTGCTTCTCAAAACGTTCAATCTTTTTCGCGAGTTCACCAATTGCTGAGTGATCTGGTGGTGCTGAAGAGTGACCACCCTTACCTTTTACAGTAACCTTGTAATCAGCATATCCCTTCTCGCCTACGCCTATACCTACGAGCACCATGTCAAGAATGTGAGGAACTGAGAATGGGAACATTGCGCCACCCTCATCGATAATTGAATCAAAGCGAATACCACGCTTTTGCATCTCTGCAACGATATTCATAGCACCGCTGTTTTTCTCTGACATTATCTCTTCGTTGTGACCAAAGCAAAGGTATACTGAGCGAACAGGCTTATAGCCTTCTTCAAGAAGTGTTTCAATGCTCTCCATAACTGATACAAGTTGGTTCTTCATATCAATTGCGCCACGGCCCCAAATATAGCCGTCAGCAATCTCTCCAGCGAATGCTGGATGCTCCCAGTCACCCTCTGTGCCCTCTGTTACAGGAACTACGTCCTGATGAGACAAGAAAGCAATTGGCAAAAGTGATGGGTCGCTTCCTTCCCAGATGTAAACTAGGTCTGCGCGAGCTATTACCTCACGCTTTAATGTCTTGTGAACTAGTGGAAATTCATCCTCCAAAAATTTGTGGAACTTGTCAAACTCTGTCCAATCAAATCCCTCTTCATCGAGCTTTGCAATAGTTGGAATCCTAATTGCCTTTGACAGTTTTTCTGAGACACGCTCAACGTCAACCTGCTCGTGATTTATCTCTTTTTTCAAGTCTTTCACCTCATATCAAAGATTTAAGATCATTTACTACTTTTTCAACATCCTCGTAAATTGCGAGGCTTGCCATATCGTCCATTCCAGTTGGTTCAAGGTTGATTATAACAAGATTACGTCCCCTAAAATAGCGAACGTATGATGCAGCTGGATAAACAACAAGGCTTGTGCCGATAATAACCATAGTATCGGCACGTGCGATAGCATTTATCGCGCCCTCAACACACACATTGTCAAGTGGCTCCTCATAGAGGACAACGTCAGGCTTGATTATACCACCACAGTCACAGTGTGGTACACCCTCCTGCTCCATTACAGTCTCAACACCAAAGTGCTTACCGCAATTGGTACATGTGTTACGGAGCACGCTACCATGTATCTCATAGACCTCTTTTGAGCCAGCAGCGCTGTGAAGTCCATCGATATTTTGTGTTACAACACTAACATTTTTGCCTCTGTTTTGAAGTTCGGCAAAGAATATATGAGCGGCATTAGGCGTTGCATCCGGATAGACCATTTTTGACTTATAAAACTCATAAAACATATCCGTTTTTCTTACAAAAAACGTATGGCTTATGATTTCCTCTGGACGGATATTAAAACCAGAGTCCTGGTTATAAAGGCCGTCAGCAGAGCGAAAGTCAGGAATGCCGGATGGCACGCTAATGCCAGCGCCAGTAAAGACGCAGATGTTTTCTGCGCTATTGATTATATCAGCAAATTTTGCAATCTTTTCTTGATATTCCATAAAAACAACCACCTTAGAAAGCTATCTTCATACCCTCTTCTGCTGCTATTACATCAAACTTTTTAAGAGTTTGCTTGGTTATTGTCTGGGAACGATTAAGCGTCCTTGCAAAGTGTGAGCCAATGATTATGCCATCCTTGTTTAGGATATCTTGACGTCTGATTTCATCAGCAATCGCATGAGCCATATCGATGTTATTATGCTCGAAAATGCGGTGATCATTGGCATTGCCCAAAGTACAGTCAAGTATTACTACATCCAGCTTGTGCTTTTTGAGCACCATCCACTCATCGTTTGTGAGCCACGCACCATCAAGGCCATAGAAAAGCTCCTTTTTATCAGGCGTGATAATGATAAAATGACTTGCATTTCGACCACCACCACGGACATCGTGGTTGGCTGGAAGTGTAACAACTTGGTACTCCCCAAGCGGTGCGCTCTTAAATGTTGGAAGTGTCACAAGTTCAACATTATCAGGGTTTTTGATGAGTTTGTAAGTAAACTTATCGCAGGTAAGGCTGACCTTCTTATCAGTAGTCAATTTATCAAAATTGTCTGCGTTAAAGTGGTCAACATGCCTGTGCGTGATAAGTATATGTTTTAAGTTTTTATAGAGATTACTGTCCCCTATCTGCTCCGCTGCCGCAAAGACATGAGGACCACAGTCGATGAGAATTTCACCATTGATTAAAACAGATGAGCAAAGCCTGTGTGGCAGATAGCGAATGCCGTCGCCATTTATCCAGTCGCCTGCACCAGTGCCAAGAAATAGCAATTCGTTGTTTTTCAAATATCTCTCTCCTATGTCAAATATAGTAAATATTATAGGACTATTTCATCATAAAGAAAAGACCGAGTATTAAACTCGGTCTCTGGCGGAGAGCAAGGGATTCGAACCCTCGAGATAGCTTTAACCATCTACACGATTTCCAGTCGTGCTCCTTAGGCCAGCTCGGACAACTCTCCAAAATTATTGCAAGCGCCTTATCAAAAGGCGCTCGCTTATTATACTAAAATTAAAGTACGGCTGCAAGGAAATCTTTTGCACGCTGTGACTTTGGATTATCAAAGAGTTCTTCTGGTGTTGCCTCCTCAGCAATAATACCGTCTGCAACCATGATAACACGATCTGCTACTTCGCGCGCAAAGCCCATCTCATGAGTAACTACAACCATTGTCATACCCTGCTCTGCGAGTTCTTTCATAACGTTAAGAACCTCGCCAACCATCTCTGGATCAAGAGCAGATGTAGGCTCGTCAAAGAGCATAATATCAGGATTCATAGCAAGTGCGCGAGCAATCGCTACACGCTGTTGCTGACCACCTGAAAGTGACCTTGGATATGCATCCTTCTTCTCCTCAAGGCCAACACGTTTCAAAAGCTCAATTGCCTTTTCTTCAGCCTCTTCTTTAGTAAGAAGTTTGCAGTCCACTGGCGCAAGCATGATATTTTCCTTAACAGTCTTGTGTGGGAACAAATTGAACTGCTGGAAAACCATACCGATGTTCTGTCTAACCTTGTTGATGTCAACAGACTTCTTATCAGTTATCTCATATCCATCGATAACAATTTTGCCGCCTGTTGCCTCCTCAAGTGCGTTAAGGCAACGAAGGAATGTTGACTTACCACCACCTGATGGACCAATTATACAGAGAACTTCGCCCTCATAAACAGTGAGGTCAACACCCTTAAGTACTTGGTTTTTACCAAAGTGCTTTTCAAGATTTGTAACCTCAACTTTAACCTTGTCATAATTAATGGCCATAGTTGTTCAGCCTCCTTTCGAGCACCTTTGCGATCTTCGAAAGAATAGTAATGACAATCAAGTACATTACGCCAACAATCGCCCAAACCTGGAAGGATTTGAATGTGATTGCAACAACGGATTTTGCAGAGTTTACAAGCTCTGGGAAACCGATGATTGAAAGGATAGATGTATCCTTCAATGTGATGATGAACTGATTGATGATACTAGGTATCATTGTACGTATAGCCTGTGGAAGAACAATTTGTCTCATAGCGGTCCAATATGAAAGACCGAGTGAACGAGCAGCCTCCATCTGGCCTGATGGTACAGATTGAATACCAGCACGAATTATCTCTGCCATATAAGCGCCGCAGTTAAGACTTAAGCATATAATGCCTGCCTCTAATGCAGAAAGTGTAAAGTTAAATCCCAAGAGGTTTTTGCACGCATATGGGATACCAAAGAATACAAAATACGCAAGTACAATCATTGGCACGCCACGAATAACGTCAACAAAAATCTGAGCTATTGCTTTACAAACCTTATTTTTGAGTACTGAAAGTACGCCAAAGATAAGGCCTATAATACAAGCAAAGATAAGGCTGTAAAACGCCATAGTAAGCGTTTTACCCATTGCTTGTAACAACAAATCGCCATAAGTGCTAAGGATAGCAACCATTTATAACTTACTCCTAAAATTTATTTGCCGAGATACTTATCAAGAATCTGGTCGTATTCACCGCTTGCCTTGATGTTCTTAAGACCAGCATTGAATGCGTCGATAAGTTCCTGATTGTTAGCATCAAAGATAGCGAAACCGTATTCGCCACCCTCATTCTGTGTATCATCAAGTGCTACAAGCTCAACACCAGACTTGATAGAATCCTTCATGATAGGTGTATCCTCAAAGCATGCTACACACTGGCCACCTACTACTGCCTGATACATTGTTGGAGAATCCTCAAAGTTAGAAATATCAAAACCATACTCTTCCTGGAGTGACTTTGCATATTCTTCGCCCTGTGTACCAGTCTTAACTGCTACAAGCTTACCCTTTAAGTCCTCAAAGCCCTTGATGCCTGAATCCTTAGCTACTGCCATGCACTGTGTTGCTGTGTAATAACCATCTGAGAAAATCCAGCCTTCACTCTGGCGCTTTTCTGTGATAGATGCACCAGCGATCATACCGTCTGCCTGACCAGCCTGGCAAGCAGCGATTGCTGCGTCCCAACCAAGGCTCTTAATCTCGATATCGAGGCCCTGGTCCTTAGCAACTGCATTGATGATATCAACGTCGATACCAACAAATTCACCGTTTTCATCAGTGTACTCAAATGGACGGAAAACTGTATCCATAGCAATAATCCATGTCTTTGAGCCAGTTTCGTTACTTGCTGGAGCCTTTGAACATGCAGCAAAAGCAAGTACCATTACAAGTGCTAATGTTAATGCTAAAAATTTCTTCATATGTATAACTCCTTATATTTATTTTTTGCGCGATAATTTATTATACGAATTTTAGCGTAGTAAAGCAATAAAAAGTCACAATTTAATTATTTATACAAATCTAAGCACAACATCTTGTAATATTTTTATTAATTACATACAAATTATATTGAAGTTGCAATTTCTAGATGGTATAATTTGTGTACCTTTATTTTAAATTAATTATAAGGTTGGTGTAGGAAATGAAATGTCCATTTTGTGGTTATGAAGAAAGTAAAGTAATCGACTCTCGTCCAACAGACGAAGGCGAACGCATCCGTCGTCGCCGTGAGTGCATCCAGTGCGGCAAGCGCTTCACAACTTACGAGATTATTGAAAGTGTTCCTCTTATCGTTGTTAAGAAAGATAAGACACGCGAGACATTCGAACGCAACAAGCTCCTTGCTGGTATGCTCAGAGCTTGTGAAAAACGTCCAGTACCTCTCGAGACAATTGAAGCTGCAGTAAACGATATCGAGGCTCAACTTCAAAACTCTCTCGATCGCGAAGTTACTTCTGACAAGATTGGTGAGCTCTGCATGAACAAGCTCAAGGAAATCGACGAAGTAGCATACGTTCGCTTTGCATCTGTTTACAGACAGTTCAAAGACGTTAGCACATTCGTAGAAGAAGTTTCTAGATTACTCGAAGAGAAATAAGTTGGCGTATAAATGCTTAAGAAGAATACGTTTTGGCGTTCCTATTCGCAGTTGCTAATAGGAACTGTTGTAATGTCACTTTCTGCATTCCTTCCATGGTTTGCAAAGCTCATTGCAGCTGGCGTGGCTCTTTGGGCTTTCAGAAAATACAATAAACCTTTTGGTGAGCAGCCTGTTAGTGACAATAGGGTGTTCTTCTTGTGTTTTATCCCTATGCTTATTTACCTCCATTTCACAGGAGGTATGCTCAATACAGATGTAGGATTTGGCACCTCTGTGGCGCTTGCATTATCAACGCTTGGTTCCACCCTTTGGCGCCAGTTATTCATCATAGGCCTTGGCGTATCAATCCTTGGAAAAACAGATGGCAGTAAACTGTCCTACCGTGATGCAATTACGATAATTGGAGCGTATACCATATCCGGAATTTATGAGGGCTTCACTCCGTATCTACTTGTTACATGTGGAGTGGGATTTATCGCACTTGGTCTTTACATGATTACCCGTTCGCTTGATACTCCAATAGCAGTAGCACTACTTTTTGAGATAATAAGCACATACAATCAACATTTCGTTTTACAACCAACATTCAATTTAGTTACACGCACCTATATAACCCTCGCCTGTGGTGGCATAGTGTTAATCTTTGGTGCATGGATGTATCGTGAATACTCACTTATCGCGGAAGAAGGAGAATACAATGGCTGATTTTCATCTAACAACACGTGAATATCATCCTCAAAATACAATAATAGACGTTGGCGGCGCCAAAATTGGTGACGGTAGCCTTGCTATAATCGCTGGTCCTTGTGCAATAGAGTCAAAGGACCAAATTTTCCGTATAGCAAGTGCCGTCAAAGCATCAGGCGCCACAATGCTACGTGGCGGAGCTTTCAAGCCACGTACATCCCCTTATACCTTCCAAGGCCTTGAGGATGAAGGTATAAAGTATCTCGTTGAGGCAGGCCGTGAAGTTGGCCTCCCAACTGTATCAGAGATTACTGATGAATCAGAAATCGATCTTTTCAAAGATGTAGACATCATCCAAGTCGGCGCCAAGAATATGCAGAACTTTGGCCTTTTGCACGCACTCGGCAAAGTTGACAAGCCTATTCTTTTAAAGCGCGGATTTGGTTGCACATATGAGGAAGTACTCTCCTCAGCCGAGCATATTATGGCATCAGGCAACGAGAGAGTAATCCTTTGCGAGCGTGGAATTAGGACATTCGAAACATACACAAGATTTACTTTCGACGTCTCCTCTATCCCATCTCTTAAAACTTTAACTCACCTTCCTGTCATCGCAGACCCATCTCATCCAGCAGGTCGCTATGAACTTATCGAGCCACTTTCCCTTGCTGCTGTAGCAGCAGGAGCTGATGGTCTCATAATTGAGGTCCATGACAGACCGGATGAAGCTCTTTGCGATGCCAACCAGGCATTAAAGCCAGATAAATTTGAATCAATAGTTAGAAAAGCAATGTCAGTAAAGGCGGCTCTTTGATATGAGTACAATTAGCGTTAAACTCGAATCAGAACAGGAATACAATGTAACAATCGGTACCGATTTACTTCCAAAATGCGGTGAGATTATATCAAGTGTTCACGCTCCTTGTCGCGTAGCGCTTATCACTGATTTTACAGTTGGCGCCATTTATACCAACACCGTTGCTGACTCCCTCAAAAAAGAAGGATTTGAAGTTTTCATCTTTGCTTTCTATGCAGGTGAAGCTTCTAAAAACATGGAAAACTACGGCAAGATTCTTGAGTTCCTTGCCGATAATGAGATAACACGCTCCGATATTATCGTCGCTCTTGGTGGCGGTGTTGTTGGCGACCTCTCTGGTTTTGCTGCAGCAACATATATGCGTGGTATCCCATATGTACAGATACCAACTACTACAATCGCCATGGTGGACTCATCAATCGGCGGTAAGACAAGCATAGATTTAGAGGCAGGCAAAAATCTCTGTGGTGCATTTTGGCAGCCAATAGCTGTCATCTGCAGTGTTGACACACTCTCAACACTTGAGAAGAGATACTTTGATGACGGCGTAGCCGAAATCATCAAATACGGTATGCTTGGCAATGAAAAAATCCTTAGAATTTTAAATGATTGCATTGCAACTCAAAGCAACTCATATCATGCCTTAAAACCATTCCTTGAAGAAATAGTTGAGGAATCTATCAATACAAAAATTTCTTTCGTAGAGTCAGACGTGCATGACAATGGACGTCGTCAATTCTTGAATCTTGGCCATACAATAGGCCACGCCGTGGAGCATGCTTCAAGGTATGCCTTCTCTCACGGACAGGCAGTAGCAATTGGCATGTGCGCCATCGCACGTGCTGGTGAGGCCACTGGCATTACAGAAGTAGGCACAGCAAAGTACCTTGAGCAACTCGCTCAAGGCGTTGGTCTCCCAATTAGCACAATTATATCTGTCGATGACCTCTACAACTCTGCCCTTTCTGACAAGAAGCGCAGAGGTAAAGAAATAAGTCTTATCGTTCCAGTAAAAATTGGAAAATGTGAAATCACCAAGGTATCAATCGAAGAATTAAAACATATTCTTGATCTCGGAGTGAAATAAATGATACTTGAAATTACTCCTGCTCCATTCGTTGGAACAGTTAATGCTATAAATTCCAAGTCAGAACTTCACAGACTTCTAATCTGTGCTGCCCTGGCTGATGCACCATGCACACTCATTCTCGGCAATCCAACTGACGCCTTGTCAAATGACATTAAAGCAACTATCGATTGCCTCATAGCGCTTGGTGCAAACATAGAAATAACTGACACTGAAATCCGTGTCACACCTATAAAGACTGTACCAGAGCATCCAGTGCTCGACTGCAAAGAGAGTGGTTCCACACTTCGCTTTCTTATGCCGGTTGCAACAGCTCTTTGCGACGAGGTCACGTTCAAAGGCAACGAACGCCTTTCAGAGAGGCCAATCGGCAGCCTCAAAAATGCGCTCGAATCACACGGTGTCACCTTCTCATCCGACAATGTGCCTTTCACTTGCAGAGGAAAGTTACAGCCTGGCAAGTTTGAGGTAACTGGTGACCTCAGTTCTCAGTACGTATCAGGTCTTCTCCTCACTTTACCAATCATAGAGAAGAGTTCAATTAAGCTCACAACACCACTCCTCTCACAAGGATATGTCGAACTAACAATCAAGGCACTTGCTGAGTTTGGTGTTGCAACAGTATCGCCAACAAGTGACAACTTCTCAATCATTAAGCGTGGCGCATCTTACGTCTCACCAGGTTCGCTCCTCGTAGAAGGCGACTGGTCCAATGCCGCATTCTTCTATGTTGCCAATTTCCTTGGCAATGATATTACAATAAACAACCTTCGCTTCAATTCATTGCAGCGTGACAAATCAATTCTTGATTTCTTAAGCCTTTACACAGCAGAGATTGACGAGACAGACAACGTCCTTGGTGCCAAGCACTATGAGATAGACCTTCTCAACACACCGGACCTGCTCCCTGCTCTCTCAATCGCAGCAGCATTTGCTGACGGCACCACAACATTTACTGGTGCAGCAAGACTTCGCCTTAAGGAAAGCGACAGACTGACATCTGTCTGTGCACTCATTAATTCACTTGGAGGCAAGGCTGAGGACACTGCTGATGGCATCATCATATATCCACAACCACTTAAGGGTGGCACTGTTGAATCATTTGGTGATCACCGAATAGTAATGGCTGCAACTATAGCGTCAACAAGATGCGTAGAGCCAGTTATCATTAACGAAGCTCGCGCAGTAGATAAATCATACCCATCCTTCTTTAAGGATATCGAGTCACTTGGAGGACAAATCAATGTCATTTAACATTGAATACTTTGGAACCTCTCACGGCCCATCTGTCGGCGTAAGTTGCAGTGGTCTCAAGGCGGGAGAACCAGTCGATATTGCAAAGCTACGCGCCTTTTTAAAAAGGCGTAGCCCAGGCACATCCGACAAAGTATCCGCCCGAGTTGAGCCAGATGAGCCGATAATAAAAAGTGGAATCACCGATGGTAAAACAAATGGTGATACACTCACAATTGAAATAGAAAACACTGACGTCATCGATAATGCTTACAGTGATTTAAAAGGCATTCCACGTCCTGGCCACGCCGATTACACAGCATATGTTAAATACGGTAGTGACTATGATATGACTGGCGGTGGCCAGTTCTCTGGAAGGTTGACTGCCCCACTCTGTGCACTGGGTGGCATCTGCCTCCAATCCCTAGAGCGCCGCAACATAAGCATTTCTGCGTCGATAGTTAAGACTGGAGACGTGGACGACGCCATCGCTCACGGCGACTCTGTTGGCGGCATTATTGAATGCCAAATCGACGGCATGCCTGCTGGCATTGGCGGTCCATTTGCAAATGGCCTCGAGAGCAAGCTCTCCTCCGCCCTATTTGCAATACCAGCCGTCAAAGGCGTCGAATTTGGCGCAGGCTTCAAATCTGCCGATTTAAAGGGTTCAGAGTGTAACGATGAGTTTTACCTTGATGGCAGTGAAGTCAAAACCAAGACGAATAATTGTGGAGGTATCTTGGGTGGCATATCTAACGGCATGCCAATAGTATTTAGAGTTGCAATAAAACCAACTCCATCCATCTCTCTCCCACAGCAGAGCGTCAACCTTAAAACAATGGAAGAAACCACAATTAACATAAAAGGAAGGCATGACCCTTGCATAGCTCTTCGTTGCGCTCCAGTAGTGGAGGCTGCAAGTGCAATCTGCCTTTACGAAATTTTACTTGAGGAGGACAAAATATGATTGAGAACTTAGACGAAATCAGATCTCAACTTGACAGGATTGACAAAGATATCTTGGCTCGATTCCTTGAAAGAATGAAACTTTCTGAGGAAATTGCGGAATACAAAGTAGAACGCAACATGCCTGTAGAAGACACATCACGCGAATACGAGATTATCAACGAAATCTCTGAACTTAGTGGTGAATTTTCTGCTTATACAACTGCCCTGTTTAGAACAGTTCTCGAACTTTCAAAAGACTACCAGGAAAACTGGATCAAAGCATATAACGAAGATGAAAAACGCAAAGTAGTTCAAATGCCAGGTGTATACGGTCTCCTTGGTGAGCACTTGGGTCACAGTTACTCAGAGCAGATTCACAAGGAACTCGGTCTTCGTGGCAAGGTTGCTTACGACTACAAGCTCCTTGAGATTGACCCTGAACACTTAGAGGAATTCCTCTCACGTTCAGACATTCAAGGTCTCAACGTAACAATTCCTTACAAGACAGCAATCCTTGCATTCTGCCAGGAACTCTCAGATGACGTTCTCCGCGTTGGCGCTGCCAACACAGTAGTTATGAAAAAGGGCAAACTCTGCGCATACAACACTGACGTTGCCGGTTTTAAATATATGGTTGAGCGCAAGTCAGTTGATGTATCAGGTAAGAAGGTAATCATTCTCGGTAGTGGTGGCGCATCGAAAGCTGCTCGCGTAGCACTCGAAGACCTCGGCGCTCGTGAAATCATCATCGTATCTCGTGATGGTGCTATCGACTATGACTCTGTCCATATCCACAGTGATGCTGACATCATCGTCAACACAACTCCTGTTGGAATGTATCCAGACAACCTCATTTCACCTATCTCACTCAAAGACTTCCCTAAGCTCTCATACGTTATTGACGTTGTATATAACCCACTTAGGACAGCACTCCTTATGGAGGCAGAACAGCTTGGCATCCCAGCCATCGGTGGTCTTTCAATGCTTGTTGCTCAAGCACGTGAGAGTTACAACCTCTTCTTTGACCGCAATATGATAAATGCGACTGTTGAGGATGTAACAACAATGCTCCATAAACAGAATCAAAACATCATACTCACAGGTATGCCTGGTTGCGGTAAGACAACAATCGCAAAGATGATTGGTGAGGCAACAGGTCGTGAAGTAATCGATATAGACAAGGTTGTTGAATTCGAGCAGAAAAAGACTGTAGCAGAGATTATCAACAAGTACGGTGAAGAAACATTCCGTAACCTTGAACACCAAGCAATCCTTGATAACTGTAAACTCAGCGGTAAAGTAATCGCTCTTGGCGGTGGAGCAATTCTTGATTCAGAGAATTACCCAGCACTCCACCAGAATGGTAAAATCTTCTTTATCCGCCGTGATATAGACCTTCTTCCAACTGATGACAGACCTCTTTCAAAGAGCCCAGAAACCTTGAAAGAGATGCAAAAGATTCGTCTTCCTCTCTATCAGGATGCAGCCGATGTTGAGATTGAAAACAACGGCGCAATCGAAGAAGCAGTAGCAAAGATTATTAAGCAAATCTAATCCACAGCAAATATTATATTTGGGGGAAATTCTAGTGATTGGCGTTTGGTCATACACCGTAATTTTAACTTACATAGGGCTTGCATCAGCCGTTACTGGCATAGCATTTTCTATACTCTTTGCAGCAGGAGAAATTGCATCCATCGGAATTCCAATAGTATGTCTACTATTCTCTGGATTCTGTGATATGTTTGACGGCAGAATTGCTCGCTCAAAGAAGAATAGAACAGAACGTGAAAAACAATTCGGTATTCAAATAGATTCACTCTGTGACACAGTATGCTTTGGCGTACTCCCTGCAATTATTGGATTCTGTCTTGGAGGATACACGGTTTTAAGAATAATTTCAGCAATCTGTTTGATACTATGTGGTGTAATAAGGCTTGCATACTTCAATGTTATCGAGATGGAGCGACGCTCCGACCCAAACAACCACGATACAAACTACACTGGCCTTCCTATTACGTCAACAGCAATAATTTTCCCTATTCTATTTTGTTTCAAGGGCCTTTTGGGTGACAACTTTGCACTGGTTTATCAAATTTGTTTGATTGTAACTGCAATACTTTTTATCACCCCATTTACCCTTAAAAAACCTCAATCCAAAGTTATATATAGCTTTGCTGTATTAGGTGTTTTACTTGTTATAATTCTTGGCATATTGTCAAAAATTTAACAGCTATTTTACCCCAATATACTTGCAAAAACTTCGGTTTCTGCTAGAATATATGTATCTTAATAAGGAGGTAAAGTTTTATGGCTTATAAAATTACTGACGCTTGCGTAGCTTGTGGTACATGTAAAGACGGTTGTCCTGTAGAGGCTATCTCTGAAGGCGACATCTATGCTATCGACGCTGCTACATGCATCGACTGTGGTTCTTGCGCTGACTCTTGCCCAACAGGTGCTATCGAGCAGGCATAATCGCATACTAGATTAACGAGAAGGACCTGGAAGCAATTCCAGGTCTTTTTTGTACCAAAAGGAGTAACCTATGCCAAAGCAGGACAACAAAAGTGAATATGTCGAGACCTTGGGCTCTGGCGTAAAACTAATCTGTTCCCCTATTCATGGGTTTGGAACGGATGCGATACTCCTTGCAAACTTTGCCGCACCACGGAAAAATGACAAATGTGTAGACCTTGGCACTGGCTGTGGAATTATTCCATTCATTTGGTTGCGCGATGGAGTCGAAAACGAAATCGTTGGTGTAGACATCCAAGAGGCAGCTATCAATCAGTTTAACCGCTCATTGGAACTCAACAATAATCCAAGCAACCTTAAGGGGATTAACCAAGACCTTAGGGAAATTGGGAAAGCTCTTCCAAAAGGTTATTTTGATGTTGTTACAATGAATCCACCATACAAGCCAACTGGTACAGGTATCCTCTCTCAAGCAACACCCGAGCAAATTGCTCGTCACGAGATTATGTGCACAATTGATGACGCCTCCAAGGCTGCGAGTGAACTTTTGCAGTTCGGTGGACGTTTTGTAATGTGCCATCGCCCCGAACGACTCGCTGACGTCATATGCTCAATGAGGGCGAATGGCATCGAACCAAAACGCCTACGTATGGTGCAAAAGCGACCAGACACGCAGCCGTGGCTTTTCTTAATAGAAGGCAAGAAAGGCTCCAAGCCTTTCATGGAAGTCATGCCTCCTCTCTTCATCCAAGATGAAGAAGGCAATGACTCAGAAGAACTAGTAAAAATTATCGGAGACTATAGAGATTAAGGAGTTTAATATGGCAGGAACACTTTTTGTTATGGGAACGCCGATAGGTAATCTCTCTGACTTTTCCCCAAGAGCAATAGAGACTATGCAAAACTGCGACTTTATTGCTGCTGAGGACACAAGAGTAACCTTAAAGCTCCTCAACCACTTTGACATAAAAAAACCACTCGTCTCCTACTACGAGCATAACAAGTATGACCGTGAAGACGAGATCCTTAGTAGAATTATCAATGGTGAAAACTGTGTCCTTGTATCGGACGCTGGTATGCCTGCAATATCCGACCCTGGAATGGAACTTGTAAAAGCTTGCCATGCACATAGCATCAATGTTCAATCAGTACCAGGCCCTACTGCATTTGCTACTGCACTTGCAATATCAGGCATGGACAACGGACGCTTTACTTTTGAAGGTTTCCTCAGTGTAAATAAAAAGTCAAGACGTGAACACCTTGACGATATTCGCTGTGAGCGCCGCACAATGATTTTCTATGAGGCACCACATAAACTCTCAGCAACACTCAAAGACCTCTATGAGGTGCTCGGAGAACGCGAAATTGCGATTGTCAGAGAACTCACTAAAATTCACGAGGAAGTTATCAAAACCACCTTATCGGCTGCCGTAGAGGCTTACCCAGACAACAACCTCAAAGGTGAGATAGTTCTCATCATTGCAGGCGCGAAGGAAGACAAAACCGAAGAGGTTACTTTAGAGGGCGCTATCGCACTCGCGCAAGACTTTGTTTCCAAAGGCATGAGTGTAAACGATGCTGCAAAAACTGTAGCAAAACAGACAGGCCTCAAAAAAGGCGACATTTACAAGGCACTTCAATAAGACAAAAATTAAAGGATCCACTTTTTCAAGTGGATCCTTATTTTTATACATTAAACCTAAAGAGTACTACGTCACCATCTTGCATGACGTACTCCTTTCCTTCTGAACGAATAAGGCCCTTATCCCTTGCTGCTGCAAGTGAGCCACAATCAAGCAGTGTCTGGTAGTTAATTACCTCGGCACGGATAAATCCACGCTCGATGTCTGAATGAATCTTACCAGCTGCTTTTGGAGCCTTGGTGCCCTTCTTAATTGTCCAAGCGCGAACCTCTGGTTCTCCTGCTGTAAGGAAAGACATAAGACCAAGAAGGTCGTATGAGCGCTGGATAAGAAGATCAAGGCCGCTTTTCTCTATTCCAAGGTCTGAAAGGAACATCTCCTTTTCGTCCTTATCAAGTTCTGCTATCTGTGCCTCGAGCTCTGCACAAATAGGAAGTGTCTCTGAACCCTCAGTATCAGCAATAGCCTTAACTGCTTTGTAACGAGCGTTGTTTTCAACACCGTCAGCGAAATCATCCTCACCCATATTACAAGCATAAATTACTGGCTTGTATGTGAGGAGGTTAAAGTCAACAAGTGAATCCTCTTCATCCTCTGTAAGCTCTACTGTACGTGCGCACTTGCCATCCTCAAGTGCAGCCTTGAAGCGGTTTAATAAATCAAGTTCCTTCTGGAGGGACTTGTCACCCTTCATAGCCTTCTCTACGCGCTGTATACGCTTCTCAAGAACTTCCATATCAGAGAGTATGAGTTCAAGGTTAATTGTTTCAATATCACGTGCCGGGTCAATAGAGCCCTCTACGTGAACTATGTCATCGTTTTCAAAGCAACGAACAACATGAATGATTGCATCAACCTCACGGATGTGTGAGAGGAACTTGTTACCAAGGCCTTCGCCTTGAGCAGCACCCTTAACAAGACCAGCTATATCAACAAACTCAACGCTTGCTGGTACTACTGACTTTGGATTGTAAAGAGCAACCAATTTATCAAGACGCTCATCTGGAACTGCAACTACACCTACGTTTGGCTCAATAGTGCAAAACGGATAGTTAGCAGCGCCTGCGCCTGCATTAGTTATTGCATTAAAAAGTGTACTTTTACCAACATTTGGTAAACCTACTATACCAAGTTTCATAAGAACATATCCTTTTTGAATAGAGTATGGTCGGAGTGGCGGGAGTTGAACCCACGGCCTCCTGCTCCCGAAGCAGGCGCGCTACCAACTGCGCTACACCCCGGTAAAAATAGAGGGAGGCATAAAACCTCCCTCTACTTTAAATACAAGTTGCTGGAGAATCAATAGAAAATTTGTAGCGCTTTGAGAAATCTGCGCCTGCAACAAGCTCGAGTGTCAAATCATCCACGTTGTAGACAACACTCCAAAGGCTTGTAACACGGTGTTTAAGTAGATGATGCCTGTACTCGAGCTTAACATGCTCAAGAAGACTCATTGCTTCATCAACTGTCATAACACCCTTCTTTGGCTCAATGTTGTCGCGTATTTGATAGTAGCGACTGTAGCCAAAGTTACCCTTAACATCACCACCTGGAGCTGATTTAAGGAAGTTAGTTGTATATTGATAATCTTTTCCTTCCTCTGGCAAAACAATGCTCATCTTGTTATTTACATACTCAACGATTACATTGCCACCATTCGCATCAAGGATGTGATAGTGGTAGTTGCAGAATACTGCATCATGCATATCGTACTCATCAAGAAGCGCAATTGCCTCATCAACTGTTGCACATCTATCAAGAATAGCACGAATCGCAACTGTTGTTGTGATATCAGTCCTACTTGTTGACTGATTTGTTGCCTTGCCCTTTTGCTCCAAAACTGCTATTACAAGGCCTTTTTCATTGATGCCATCCATAACTGTGTATGGAGCCATAAGTGTGAAGAAGCGATCCTTGTACTTGATTGGTGTACGCTTAAAGCCATATGTCATAAAGAGCATGTCGGCAATACCAACGCTCTTATATCCATTTTCTGGGTTACACCAAACTACCATACAAGGTGAATCCTTGTAATCAAAGTTACGAGCAAGAAAATGCTTACCATCAGGAGTCTTTGCATTAAAGCTTGAGCAAGCAAAACGTCCTGGTATTCCAAGTATTGGGAAACCACCTGTTATTGTCTTTGAAGCTTTAAAGAGCAAATCTGCTGTATTCTTAACACCCTTTTCTAGCATGTAGTCAAGATAGTAAGGATTTTGATAGTTCATCAAATATGTCCTACCATCAAGTGACTTAACTGATGCCATTGAGGATTTCAACTTTTTTCTACTAAATTCTTCCATTTTTAAGTCCTTAAACTAAATTATTTGAGAGCAATAGCCTCTTTTGCAGCAGCAACGATGTGTTCTGCATCAAGACCATAAATCTTGAGCATCTCAACAGCTGGACCTGAACCACCGAATGTATCCTTAACGCCTACGCGCTTGATTGGTGTTGGGCACTGTTCTGAAAGTACTTCAGCAACTGCTCCACCAAGACCACCGATGATGCTGTGTTCCTCTGCTGTTACAACGCATCCACATTCCTTTGCAGCCTTGATAACGATTTCTTCGTCAAGTGGCTTGATTGTGTGGATGTTGATTACGCGAGCATTGATACCCTCTGCCTTTAATGTCTCGGCAGCAATCATTGCCTCGTTAACCATAAGACCAGTTGCGATGATAGCTACGTCATTACCATCTTTAAGAGTAATGCCGCGGCCTATCTCGAACTTGTATGTTGCTTCGTCGTTGATTACTGGCACTGCCAAACGACCGAAGCGCATATATACAGGACCTTCAAAATCAGCTACTGCAAGTACAGCTGCCTTTGCCTCAACAGCGTCAGCTGGGTTGATGATTGTCATACCAGGAATTGTTCTCATAAGAGCAATATCCTCGTTGCACTGGTGAGAAGCACCATCTTCACCAACAGAGATACCTGCGTGTGTAGCACAGATTTTAACGTTCAAGTGTGGATAGCCGATTGAGTTTCTAATCTGCTCAAATGCACGGCCTGCTGCAAACATAGCGAATGAGCTTGCATATACAGTGATACCAGAAAGTGAAAGACCAGCAGCAACGCCAATCAAGTTACCCTCTGCAATACCTGCATTATAGAATCTATCTGGATAAGCCTTCTTGAAAACGCCTGTCTTTGTAGCGCCAGCAAGGTCAGCATCCATAACGATAACATTTGCGTCCTTTTCACCAAGAGCTAAGAGGCCTTCGCCGTAGCCATCTCTAGTAGCTTTTTTAATTACATCTGCCATATTAGAGTGCCTCCTTAAGTTCTGCCATAGCCTGAGCATACTGGTCAGCGTCTGGAGCCTTACCATGCCAGCCTACTTGATTTTCCATGAATGAAACGCCCTTGCCCTTTACTGTCTTTGCGATAATGGCAGTAGGAGCGCCCTTAAAGTTTTCAGCTGCAGTAAATGCATCATCAATCTGGTCAAAGTCATGACCATCGATGTTGATTACATTAAAGCCGAAAGCCTTGAACTTCTCATCAATTGGATATGGTGAGTTTACTTCTTCGATAGTACCATCGATCTGAAGGTTGTTGTTATCAACTACAACAACAAGGTTGTCAAGTTTCTTGGCACCAGCAAACATTGCTGCTTCCCAAACCTGACCTTCTTCGATTTCACCGTCGCCAAGGATTGTGTAAACGCGATATGACTTGTTCTTAATCTTTGCGCCAAGAGCCATACCTACTGCTACAGATATACCCTGACCAAGTGAACCTGTGCTCATGTCAACGCCAGGAGTCATATGCATAGATGGGTGACCCTGAAGGCGTGAGCCAGGCTTTCTGAGTGTCTTGATTTCTTCTTCATCAAAGAAGCCACGGAGTGCAAGTGCACCATAAAGTGCAGGTGCTGTGTGACCCTTAGAGAGAACGAAACGGTCCCTGTCCTCCCACTGTGGGTTCTGTGGATCAACGTTCAATTTGTACATATAGAGATATGTCATCAAATCTGAAACAGAGAGTGATCCACCTGGATGGCCAGACTTCGCATTGAAAGTGCCTTCGATAACACTCATGCGAACTCTTGCTGCATCTTTTTGGAGTTTTGCCTTGAGTTCTGCATTCATTGTTTATCCCTCAATTTCCTTAAAAATTTTTCGAAATAATCAGGTAGGGGTGCTTCAAACTGAAGATATTCCCCTGTTCTTGGATGTATAAATCCAATGAGTCCAGCGTGCAAACACTGCCCATTCATTTCCGTAGGTGTGTTACGAGGTCCATAGACAGGATCACCAGCAACTGGATGTCCCTTGTATGCCATATGAACTCTAATTTGATGAGTGCGCCCTGTCTCGAGCTGACACTCTATATATGTAAAGCTGCCAAAACGCTCAAGCACCTTATAGTGCGTTACAGCGTTTCTTGAATTTTCCGTTGTGACAGCCATCTTTTTGCGGTCTTTTGGATTACGTCCTATTGGCGCATCCACTGTTCCCTCATCGTCCTTGATGTTACCGTGCACCACGGCGCGGTAGCGACGCGTGAAGGAATGCTCTTTAATCTGCTCGGCAAGATGCAGGTGTGCGGCGTCATTCTTTGCGACAATTAAAAGGCCGCTCGTATCCTTGTCAATGCGGTGAACTATACCAGGCCTAATGACGCCGTTAATACCCGACAGCGAGTCCGAGCAGTGAAACATAAGAGCATTTACGAGCGTGCCATCGGCGTTGCCTGGCGCCGGGTGCACAACCATGCCCTTTGGCTTGTTTACAACAAGCAGGTCGTCATCCTCATAAACAATATCAAGTGGAATATTCTCCGGTTTTATATCAAGTAAAACCGGTTCCGGTATGGTCACCTTAATAATATCTCCAGACTTGCACTTATAGTTTTTGGAAACGGTCTCATCATTTACGACTACGTCACCGTTTGCGATAAGCTTTTGAGCAGCCGAACGTGTGATGTCAGCGTCATAAAGTGACACGACCGTATCAATACGTTCGCCTTTTTGCTCATCCTCTACTATAAACGTTACAACGTCGTTATGCATCCGCTTCACCTTTGTCCAAGAATATGGAGATTACAAGTAATATTGCACCAATGGTAACAAGTATATCTGCGAAGTTGTACACTGCGTACTCCATAAAGAGATACTCAATGAAATCAACCACGTAGCCTCTGAATATCCTATCTATCAAATTACCTAGTCCGCCACTTACCACAAGGATAATAGATGCACATTCAAGTTTGTTTTTTGGCTTCTTGATAAAGAGATAGAGAAGAGCGCCAACAATAAGCACTCCTGTTATCAAAGAAAGCAACCAAGTTTTTTCACTAAGGATGCTAAATGCTGCACCCGTATTTTCAACATACCTAAATTGCAATATGTTGTCTAAAACAGGAACAGCATCTACTGGTTTCACATTGGTTATTACCAAATATTTTGTTAGTTGATCAAGACCAACAAGTAAGGCAACCATAACAAGCGTTATGGTAATAAGCATATGTGCCTCATTTCTTAGAAGAGAGAAATCTCCTCTTCGTCATCGTCGTCTTCGTCATCATCATCTGAGAAAAGGTCTTTACCAGAATCGATATCTTCGAATTCCTCTTCCTCATCATCAAGGTATTCGTCAACATCAGCTTCGTCTTCGTCGTCTTCTTCGAATTCGATAGCCTCTTCGTCTGTTTCCTCTTCGTCGTCAGCGTATTCTATTTCAACTTCTACTTCTGGTTCGTCATCCTCTGGAATTAAATCAGAAAAGTCCTCTGCTGGCTGTTCAATTTCTTCAGCTTCTTCTACTACTTCTTCAGTAATTTCCTCAACCTTTTCCTCGATTTCATCAATCTTCTTCTGGCGAGCAAGTTTTACTTCCTCTGAGAAGTCAGGTGTGAATTCAAGAATGCTAATCTGCTTCTGGTAAGAATCAATAAGGTCAGCACGAATCTTAGCAGACTCTTCCTTAATCTTGAGGAGATGAGCCTCTTCCTTTTCAGCCTCGTCCTTGATTGAACTTACCTGATCATCATAGAGCTCCTGAGCCTTTGCAAGAAGCTTTGTAGCATTAGCCTGAGCGAGTTTTAAAATCTCCTCTGCCTTTTCATTTGCCTCAGCAATAATTTCAGCAGCCTTTTCGTCGCCTTCTGCAACCTTTGACTTAACGCTTTCCTCTGCCTCTTGAACGATTGACTCCTTCATTCTCTCAGCTGTCAAGAGAGCGTTTCTGATGTTGTCCTCATCAGCCTTATACTGCTGAAGCTTGTCAGCTACAAGGTTGAGCTTTTTAACAAGCTCACCGTTTTCTCTGAACATCTGCTCATATGATTCAGTTACTTCGTCAAGGAATTCGTCAACGTCTGCTGCTTTATATGCGTTTCTACCAGCCAACTGGAATTCATGTGAACTGAGCTGTTTTGGTGTAAGCAAAATAATCACTCCTATAATTTAAAGTAAGGGCACGCCTGTTGGGTGTGCCCGTTAAAGTCATTTATGACTGGAAGAACATTCCGCTGTTTTCAAGTTCTTCGAGTAAATCGCCAGTGATACTTACGTTGAATGGGGTGATGATAAATGTGCTGTTGGCAACACGCTTAAGCTGTCCACCATTTGCATAAGCAACGCCTGAAAGGAAGTCAATAAGTCTGCGAGCTACGTCACGGTTAGCTGACTCAAGATTAAGAACTACTGTTCTCTTCTCATTCAAATGGTCAGCAATAGCTGAAGCGTCATCAAAACGCTCTGGCTTTGCAAGTACTACCTGAAGCATAGCCTTGCTTGGTGACATAGGAACAACATTGGCATTGTTCTTGCCGCGTGGAGCTGGTGCCTGATAGTCTGGCTCCTGATAAGCTGCGCGTGCAGGAGCATAGTCCTCATCCTCGTAGCCCTCGTAGTCTTCCATATCCTCGCCGTACTCGTCTTCTGGCTCAAAACCTGTGATCTTTTTAATGTTGTCTATAAAGTTTCCCATTAGTAGAACCTCCGGTTAATATATTCGTGCTCCAAAAAGACTGGAGCCTACCCTTACTAAATTTGCTCCCTCAAGGATTGCATCCTCATAATCGGACGACATACCCATAGAGAGAATATGCATATTTATATTATCTATATTTTTACTATATATGTCAATAAATAGTTTATACATTTGAGCAAAAAACTCACGTACTTTTGCACTTTCTTCACATATTGGTGGAATAGCCATAAGGCCTTCTACCTTAATGTTTGGAAGTTCTGCAATTTCATGGCAAGTTTCAAGTAGTAAATTCGTCTCAAGTCCGCTTTTAGACTCCTCTTCACCAATGTTTACTTCAACCAAAACATTGGTTGTAATTCCCTTGGCCTGTGATACTTTAGAAATCTCTTTTGCGACCTTAACACTGTCAACTGACTGGATCGTTGAGACCTCGCCTACTACCTGTTTTACTTTGTTAGTTTGAAGGTGTCCAATTAGGTGAACATCCACGCCTTCAAGGTTTAACTCAGGCTTCTTACTCATCAGTTCCTGTACCCTGTTTTCGCCAATCAAATCAATGCCCAAAGACAAGGCGTGATTGATAAAATATGGCTCTACAGTTTTGGTAACTGCCATGAATTTTACTGAGCCCTCATCCACTCCACGAGCAGCCTCTGCTCGTGCAATGTTATCAAGTATTTGTTTGTAGTTTTCCTCAATATCATGGCATCTTTGAGCCCTATACTGTTCAAGCTCACTTAAAGACTTTTCCATCATAGAGATCCTTACCTTCCGTAATTATATTGTCGTAGAGAGAAACATAACCATCAGCTCCATCCTCTGCTTGGCTGAGGATAAAATCGTCCTCTGTATAGACAATGTTAATCTTTTTGAATTTTGCTATATTACCGCTTAAAACATAGACGCCCTTTTCGCCGTCTTTATTAACTCTAATTGCCGATGAAGGAACCTTAATTCCAGTATGGGATGCTATTACAAACTGAGCATTCTCATGACGAAGAGATGCCGCATCTGGATTCATAACACTACACGAAAGAATAAGAGCAACTTCACCAGTTTCTTTGTTTTCATTCATTGCGTAAACCTTGGCCTCTACCGTGTTTACAGCAGAAAACGGAAGTACAACTGTTACTGTATTGCCAACTGAAAGGGATGCAACTTTATCAGCCTCAAGGACACTGAGGAAGTACCACGTAAACTCAGTAACCACCTTACCAATAACACCACTTGGAACTGACTTTGGCTCAGCTTCCAAAGCCTTGCGAATATCGTCAATTCCAATTTTCGATATCTCTTTGTAGTCAATTACGTTTTCATATCCATCCGTATAACCGATGTAGTATCCAGAATTTTTGGAAACGATATCAGTATGCTTTGTGCTCTTCTTTGAAAGCGTATCATATTTGACTTGTAGGCTTGCAAGACGAGAATCAAAGTCTACTTTACTACCAGTTGAAATCTGCTTTGTTACGACTTGGTTCCTAAAGTCATTTATCGTTTCATCAAGCAAAGTAAGATGACGCTCATTTACTAAATCTACGAGCTTTACAGCTTCTTGATCAACATACATATCAAGGTCTTCTACATCAAAAATGTAGTTGTCAGACTGACGTGCAAGGACCTTATATCGTTCAAGTTGAACCTCGAGATCACGAAGTTCTGTAAAAGTATCGGCTGCCGCCGTATCAGTAAAGACATATGCTACCGGCTGATTCTTAGAAACTCTCGATCCATCCTCTATAGCCGAAATAATAGTGCCTTTTTTAGAGTTGTTGATGTAGGATTCAGAACGTGCAACGAAAACTTCTGCATCAACTGTATCTTCAATAGTGTACTCATACGCAAGTTCTGTACCAACTGGATCATAAATCATCATATATGCCTGGTAGACAATATAAACGATTAGCAAAACAGAAACAGCTATAACGCCATACTTTTGAAGTCTTTTCTTCTGCGTTTCGTTCAAGTTCTCTCCTCCTCTTCAATTATTTCCACTGCTGCATCAAAGATTTCATCCTCTGTCATCTCGTCTATCATAAGCCAGTGGACAGCTTGGTTTCTTCTAAACCATGTGAGCTGACGCTTCGCATAGCGACGCGTCTCTTGTTTTAGGCGGTCAACGCATGTGACGAGGTCATCCTCACCACGAACGTAAGGCGCTAGCTCCTTGAGGCCTATGGCCTGGCGAGCGGTTGCGCCGTCATCACCGTAAACGAAGTCCTGGACCTCGTTCATTAGACCGCCTTCGAGCATCATATCGACACGCATGTTAATGCGGTCGTACAGATACTGCCTGTCATTTGCATTAAGGCCGATATATATCGGCGCATAACGACTGGCAGTGAGCTTTGAATGCTCAACCTGGTAAGACATAGTCTTGCCTGTAGTGTAATAAATCTCAAGTGCGCGAAGCACGCGTCCCGTGTTGTTTGGATGGAGAGCCTCCGCAGTTTTAGGATCAATACCAGAAAGTATGCCATGCATATATGCTGGGCCATGTTCCAAAAGCTCAGCCTCAAGTTTTGCGCGAACCTCTAGACGTTTCGCACTGTCCTTGTCACCGTCCTCTAAGAACTCGACGTTTTCCATTAGTGTGTCAAGATAGAGTCCAGTGCCGCCTACCATAACAACACGTTTTCCACGTGATACTATGTCGTCTATTATTTTTGTTGCAGCGTCCTTGTATTTAGCCACGCTGAATATCTCGTTGCGTGGCACACAGCCAATCATATAGTGTGGGACGCCCTGCATCTCTTCGATTGTAGGCTTTGCAGTCGCAATGTCCATGCCCTCGTAAAGTTGCATTGAATCAAAGGACAAAACCTCTGCATCAAAGTACTTTGCGAGCCTTACAGCAAGGGCGGTTTTACCTGATGCTGTCGGACCTACAATCGCAATAATAGGAATCTTAGTCATCAGTTTTACCCTTTCGAGTTACCTTTGTCTTTGAGCCATCAGGCTCAACGATATAAGTGTTTTCAAGCTGGCCTACAAGGCTACGCTTGTATGAATCGATATATTCACGGCGGAGGATTGCTTGCTCCTCAAGCTCCTCTGGAGTCAAGCCATCATCCGTTTTTGATTTGTGGTAAAGTTCATTGATTCTATCAAGCTTTGCTTGTTCCAAGTACCTTCACCCTTTCAATTAGTTTTTCATGTTCATTTGGAAGTATCTCATCCATTACTTCTTCCAAAAGCGAATTCAAAATTTCGCCTATCTTTGGGCCTTTTTCGATTCCGAGTTCAATCAAATCGTTTCCGCTTATTGCCAAGTCCTTGATGCTAAAGCACTGGGTCATAGCCTCTGGAATAAGGGACCTTATCTCTTTTATTTCACCAGAGTAATCTCCAGTTTCCATATTATGAGCATTGTTGTCTGCAAGTTTCACCATTAAAAGCTTTTCAAATAGTTCTGGTCCAAACTTGTTTAATCTGCGACGAACGGACTTGATATTTGGCTCTATCGGGTAGTAGTGATACTTAACGAGGTTCCAAACCGAGTCGTAAAGTTCATTTGATACTTTGAGCCTCTTTAAAACATCCGCTGCAATATCAGCGCTAATATCTGCATGACTGTAAAAATGACCTGTGCCATCTTCATCAATAGTAAAACACTGTGGCTTTCCAATATCATGAAGAAGCATAGCAAAGCGCACATCAGGCAGCGGTTCCGAATCGCCTACCGAACGAACAATATGCTCATACACATCGTAGATGTGATGTTTGTTATGCTGATCAAAATCAAAGCAAGGTTCAAGTTCTGGAATAACAACTGCAAATACATCACGATACCTAAGCAATATATCAATAACTCTTGAGCCCGCTCCACAGAGCAATTTTAATAATTCTTCAGTTACCCGCTCCGCTGCTATATTACGAAGCAACTCACGGTTTCTCAATATACTCTCGCTTGTTCTCTCATCGATATCAAAATCTAGCGTCGCACTAAAACGAAGTGCACGCATTATACGAAGTGCATCTTCATTAAACCGCTTGTCTGGGTCGCCTACGCATCGAATAACATGACGCTCTAAATCTGTTTTACCATCAAACTCATCAACAAGTTTGCCATCTCGTGAAATAGCTAGAGCATTTATCGTAAAATCGCGTCGAGCTAAATCCTCATGGAGGTTTCTTGTAAAGGTAACACCACTAGGATGTCTATTGTCTAAATAGTCACCATCTATTCTGTATGTTGTTATCTCAAGTGGTTCATCTTCAACAAGTACAGTAATCGTACCATGCTTGATTCCAGTCTCAATCACTTTATACCCAGCAAAAACCTTCTCTGTTTCCTCAGGTAAAGCTATAGTCGTTATATCCCAATCGTTAGGCTTTTTGCCAAGAAGTGAATCACGCACACATCCGCCAACCGCATAACATTCAAAGCCCGCATTCTCTAGCAGGTCCATTGCATGTTTTGCATAAGCTGGTATTTGCAAGTCATTCACCTCTTACTAATTCCTTGTACTCATCGTACGTCACTAATATGTTAATCACCTTGATAAGGCTTGTTGTTGACATTCTCTCTGGCATATTGAGTGCGTGGAGCAATTCAAGGCGCTTTGCCTTGGAGTTCTCTCCGCCAAGGAGGCCATCCTCATAAAAGTCAAGGCGTGTAATCTCTCGCTCGCGCTTTATTGACACATCCGTATCTACGCCGGCCCTATGAAAGGCATCTTTGAGAACATCTATTGGCACACCCTCTACTCCGAGTTTACCCTCGGCACCCGGTTTATCCTTACGTTTCTCCTTGCCGTATATATCTGGTATATAGACATTGACTATACATTCCTCTGGCACCTTGGAACCAATAAAGTTTCTAATCATGAATCCAGCTGAATCCGAATCCGTCAGAATGATAAGCCCACGTTTCTTCGCAAGCGTGCAAAGAAGATTTTGCTTCTCCACATCCTTATAGATGCCAAAGCCATCTGTCGTTATTATTGTTGCATCAATTACTGATTCAAGCTTAATAGCGTCATACTTGCCCTCTACGACAACCACCCTGTCTGTATGAATCATGACGCCTTCCTCGCTTTTGCAAGTTCAATAAGGAGTTTTTCTAGCACCATCTGGTTATCATCAAAACTCGTCTTGAGTTTAAAGTCCGCACGAGAGAGAATCTCGAGTGAGTTCTCAAGTGCCAGGAGTGAATACTTCTTAGCCCTATTTGCCGCATTGCGAAGTTTAAAATCACTCTTGTAAGCGGCTGGGTATACACTACGCAAATCAGAGAGTGACTTGCCAGACTCGAGTGTTGCCTTTACTCGATACATATCAACATAAGTCGATACTATCGCACCGAATATCATCGTAGGCTCTGTCTTCTGCTCAAACAAAATCTTGATATCGCGGAAAGCCTCATCAAAGTTGTTAGCAAGAAGGGCATCTATCATTTGGAATGCCGTTGCCTCTACTGACTTGATACAGACAGCATCAATATCGGACTCCCTTATTGTACCCTTGGTAAATGCACAGAGTTTTTCAACCTCGTTGAGCAAATTAGCCATATCGTCGCCAACGCAGGTGAGCATATAATTTGCGACATCAAAGTCTATCTCACGTTCATTCTTTTTGCACTCTGAGACAATGAACTTAACAAGCTCGCGTGGTTCACGCTTATCCAGGTCACAAACCGCACCATTCTTGTCAATCAAAGAGAGAATCTCTTTGGCAAGTTTTGTCTTAGTAGAAAAGCCCTTTGTATCCTGCCAAAAGATGAGAACACATGTATCTGGAAGATCAGACAAAAGAGCAACCATTTGCTCCCTCTCCGCCTCGTTACAATCATCAAAGTCAAAGTCGTGTACGAAAACGCAGGTGCGCTCACACATAGCAGGGAGCGCCTCAACGCAAGTTGCTATCTCCTCCGGTGTTGTATCTTCGCCCTTGAGCTTGTGGAAGTTAAACGCCTCAAGGCCGGCAGGTACAACACTGTCAGCAAGCAAATTAGCATATTTTTGTTTTAGGTAACCCTCATTGCCTCGAATCAAATACACAGGTAAAAGGTTCTGTGACTTGATATTTTGCCAGAGGGTTTTCTCCTGCAATTTCATACGCAAAACTCCATATAAATATACAGGTTATATTATACTATAAATAGTTATAAATTACAATATGTTACACAAGATAATGTGTTATTACTGATGCAAAAACTATCACAAAAGAAAGCAAAACCGTTCGTTTAAAATTCGCTTTCAACATCAACGAAAATCCAATCAAAATAAGGACTGCTGCAACAGTTACCATTGCATATCCAGAACTTATATCAACACTTGAAAAAGAGAATGTCGATATCCAAGCTGAAACGTTTACAACATACTTAATTATCAATGCTGACACTAGCATCAACGGTTTCTCAAAAGCACTAATAACTGGAATAAAAGACGCCACTACCGCCAAACCAGAAAGCATAATCGCTAGTGATGCAACCGACGTAACAAGTAGGTTTGTCAGTGGTGATATCAACGATACTTCCCCTATTGTTACCATCGTTACAGGCAGTGTAAACAGGAGTGTTGATAGTGTCACCAAAACAACTGAAAACGCATCCAAAACTTTATCGCAAACTTCTCTGTTATTTATGTGAGACCTCAAAAATTCACGAACTCTTCCAAGCATAATTGGGAAGACAGTTAGTATTCCCAAAGTTGAAAAGAACGACAATAGGAATCCTGTATCTCCACCTGCGAATGGATTTAACACTATGATAATTATCGCCGCGAGGCCGAGCGAGCTCTTGCTGTCAGATTGGCGAGACAGGATTCGTCCCAAAAAGAATACTATGAGTGCTATACTTGCACGAATAGTACTTTTTGAGAATCCTGTAAGCGCCAAAAATCCGACAACAAAGCCGACCGTCAGCGCGGCGGACAGTCGCATATTCACACCTCGTCTTAGGAGTGCTCGATAGAAAAGCATCGACCACAGCGAGGTGTGAAATCCCGACACGGCGAGAAGATGAACGATTCCCGCCCTTTGAAAATTCTCATATATTATCTGCGGGAGCGAGTCCTTCTCGCCAATTAACATTCCATACAAAACATATGCATAGTCAGATGGTAAATCAATGAGAAGCCTTGTCTCAAGATACGATGAAGCGTCAGTTGTTTTTGCCCTTACAAAGCTTGAAAAACGCTTATATATAGGCATCGAAGCATATACATCCCCATACTTTATCACCGTAATTTTTCCGTATGCATAACTTCCAACATACATATTCCGAGCCTTGAAATAATTGCCACTAAGAGCACTGATTTTCCCCTTGAATTCGACCAGATCATTGAGGTGAGCAGAGTTATCTTTAGTCGTCAGTCGTAGTGTTTTACCTGCAAGTGGCCCATCGGACACCTTGATAATGTACCTCTCCATTCCAGAGTCAGATTTCTTATCAAATCCCACCACCTGTCCTTTGATATCAATAGTTTTACCAGCGTTTTCCTGCACCGGTTTATAATCAAATTCAGTCTTTACAAAAAACAGAAAACAGGCAGCAAAAATAGAGGCCAGTACAAGCACTACTGTCCTCTCTTTTTTCAAACAAAATATTAAAAATAAGCCGAAGGCAAAAAGCCCTAGATAGAAAGCAAACACCTCAGGCATAAGGCTTAAAAGCATTGCTGTAAAGAGTAATGCAAAGCCGACATAAAACAGCGGAGCAGACATAAAAAAGGCAGTCCTTTCTGGACTGCCTTTTAATTCATTTTAGCCTGGAGGCCAAGTCATATCACGGCCACCGATGATGTGGAAGTGAAGATGTGGAACTGTCTGTTCAGCACGTTCACCAATGTTTGATACTACTCTGTATCCCTCATCAGCAATACCCTCTGCCTTTGCAATCTGTGGGATTACTGTAAAGATGTGAGCAACAATATCCTTGTTGCTATCATCAACCTGGTTTACCGACTGAATATGCTCCTTTGGAATAACGAGCACATGAACAGGACCCTGTGGTGCTATATCACGAAAAGCAAAACAGATGTCATCTTCATAGACTTTTGTGCTTGGGATTTCTCCACTAACTATCTTACAAAAAAGGCAATCCATTAAAAGTTTCAACTCCTTTTTAATACTTGTCAATAAAAATACTACGAGTGGTTGGAAATTCGCGACGAACGGTTATTTAAGCATACCTGCAAGCACATTTTCTGCCTCTTGGAGGGCGTCACCAACCTTGCTTAAATCCTTACCACCAGCCATAGCACTGTCTGGCTTACCACCGCCAGAACCGCCAGCGACATTTGCTACTGCACGAACTATGTTGCCTGCATGTGCGCCCTTCTTGACAGCATCAGCGCCACAAGCGCAAGCGAAGCTAAGCTTCTCACCGCAAACTGATGCGAATACAGCAACAAGAGATGCATCAGATGACGCAGCGCTGTCTGCCATTGTTCTAAGGTCGCCACCTTGTACACCCTCTACCTTAGAGGTTACAAGCTTCACGCCACCTATTTCCTTAGCATCGCCAAGCATATCCTTTGCAGCGTTTGCTGCGAGCTCTGCTGAGAGTTCCTCATTCTTCTTCTGAAGTTCCTTGATCTCAGCACTCATAGCTGTTGCCTTGGACTCTAAGTCCTTGGCACTAGTAACCTTGAGTGCAGATGCAGTTCTTGAAATCAATGCATCGTTTTGTGCGATATAGTCAAGTACGCCAAAACCAGTTACAGCCTCAATTCTGCGGACACCTGCAGCAACAGATGACTCAGAAATGATCTTGTAAAGGCCGAGACGTCCTGTATTATCAACGTGAGTACCACCACAGAACTCTGTTGAGAAGTCACCCATCTTAACAACGCGAACGATGTCACCGTACTTTTCACCAAAGAGTGCCATAGCACCGAGTTTCTTTGCTTCCTCAATTGGCATCTCTGTCATTGTAACAGGAAGGTTTTCGAGAATCTTGGCATTGACCTTCTGCTCAACAGCCTTAATCTCATCAGGTGTCATTGCACTGAAGTGAGAGAAGTCAAAACGAGAAACAGTCGGAGAAACAAATGAACCCGCCTGCTCTACGTGTGTACCAAGTACCTCACGAAGTGCAGCCTGAAGAAGGTGTGCTGCTGAGTGGTTACGCATTGTAGCCCATCTTGTATCCTCATCAACCAAAGCCTTAACATCAGTGCCTACCTTTGCAAGGCCATCTGTTACCTGACCTACGTGGAGATAAACTCCGCTTGCTGTCTTGACAGTATCAGTGACTTCAAATGTAAAGCCCTCTGATGTAATTACACCGATGTCGCCTACCTGTCCACCGCTCTCAGCGTAGAAGGTAGTCTTATCAAGAATAAGAGCAGCCTCTTCGCCTATATCAGCAGAATCTGCACGAGCACCATTTACAACAATACCAAGTACCGAAGCTTCACAATTAAATGCTGTATATCCAAGGAACTCTGTCTTTTGAATGTCGTTTGTTACGTCAGCATCGCCCTTCCAAGCCTCTGCTACAGACTTTGCAGCAGCATCAGCTTTTGCACGCTGCTTCTGTTCATTGAGGAGTTCTTTAAAACGGTCCTCATCAACAGTCATACCGCGTTCCTCAAGCATTTCCTTTGTAAGGTCAATTGGGAAACCAAATGTATCCTGAAGTTTAAATGCATCCTCACCCGAGAGAACAGTTGATTTTGCATTTGCAATAAGCTCGTTAAGAAGCTGTGTGCCTGTGTCGATTGTCTTGTTGAAGTTCTCTTCCTCAGCACCGATAACCTTCATAATGAAGTCATACTTCTCAACAAGGTTTGGATATGCATTCTTGTTCTCCTCGATTACAACCTTTGCAACCTCGCAGAGGAATACATCGTTGATTCCGAGGAGTCTGCCATGACGAGCTGCGCGACGAAGAAGTCGTCTGAGTACGTAGCCACGGCCTTCATTAGATGGCATTACGCCATCGCCAATCATAAATGTAGTTGAACGGATATGGTCTGTGATTACACGAAGAGAGATATCACTCTTGTCATTGTCGTGATACTTAACGCCAGCAATCTCTGATACCTTTGCCATAATATTCTGGACTGTATCAACTTCAAAGATGTTGCCAACGCCCTGCATTACACAAGCAAGTCTCTCAAGACCCATACCTGTATCAATATTTGGATGGTCAAGTGGTGTGTAGTTGCCATTGCCATCGTTTTCAAACTGTGTGAATACGTTATTCCAGATTTCCATGTAGCGGTCGCATTCGCAACCTACGCCACAATCTGGGTTGCCGCAGCCATACTCTTCGCCACGGTCAAAATAAATCTCGGAGCAAGGGCCACATGGGCCTACGCCGTGCTCCCAGAAGTTATCTGCCTTACCAAGTCTTACTACGTGACTTGGGTCAAGACCAACTTCCTTAGTCCAAATGTCAAATGCCTCGTCATCCTCTTCATAGATGCTTGCATAGAGCTTGTCTGCTGGAATCTCGAGTACTTCTGTCAAAAACTCCCAAGTCCAAGGGCATGCCTCGTGCTTGAAGTAATCTCCGAATGAGAAGTTACCGAGCATCTCAAAATATGTGCCATGACGTGCTGTGTGACCAACACTCTCAATATCAGGTGTACGGATACACTTTTGGCATGTAGTTACACGTGATTTTGGTGGGGTTACCTCACCTGTGAAGTACTTCTTCATAGGTGCCATACCTGAATTTATGAGCAACAAGCTTTTATCACCCTGTGGGATGAGAGAAAAGCTTGGAAGTCTCAAATGATCTTTGCTTTCAAAGAAGCTTAAATACTTCTCACGAAGTTCATTAAGTCCTGTCCATTGCATTTTGGTTAATCTCCTTTAGATATCTAGATAAAGCATCTTGCCATGTTGGCAAGGTATTAAAGCCAGCCTCCAAGAGTGAGGCCTTTGAAAGTCGTGAATTGAGCGGCCTTGCCGCGACTGCGCCATAATCAGCTGTTGATATAGCGCCGATTTCGAGTTCCTTGCCAGAGAGACGAACTATCTCTTTTGCGAACTCGTTAAAGCTGCAGAATCCCTCATTTGTCGCATGATAAATGCCGTATTTATCGGTCACAATCATATCGCAAAGAAGTACCGAGAGGTCACGCGTATAAGTCGGAGAACCTATCTGATCATCAACAACCTTGATTGAATCCTTGGTATCCGCAAGGCGTAGTATTGTCTTGACAAAGTTACTGCCGTTGCTACCAAATACCCATGATATGCGTACGATAAAGAATTTAGAGCACAGACGAAGAATCGCTTCTTCACCCAAAAGTTTGGACTTGCCATATACACCAAGTGGCCCCTTTTCAGAATCCACATCATATGGCAAATCACCATCTCCAGGGAAGACGTAGTCTGTGCTGATATACATAAGCGGGATGTCGCGCGCAGCGCAACACTCGGCGATAAAGGCCGTCGCATCGGCATTTATAGCATAGCATAAATCCGGCTCCGATTCTGCCTTGTCAACCGCCGTGTAAGCAGCGCAGTGCATCACCGCGTGAATGTCATTTGACTGAAAGAACTCTAGTACCGCACCCCTATCGCACAGATCAAGTTCACTGTGTGTTGGTGCGATATAGTCGATGCCTCGACTGTAGAGTTCTGCAATTACGTCGTGGCCGAGCTGGCCACCGACGCCTGTTACAAAAATACTCATACTAGTCCTTTTTATTGTTTACGTAAAAATCAAGGTCATCCTCTATGTCCTTGAGGAATGGTGCCTTGCTATCCTTTTCTGAAAGAATAGGATTTGTAATACCCCACTCTACGCCGATGTCAGGGTCATCCCAACGAATACCTGCATCACATTCTGGTGCATAGAACTCGTCAACCTTGTACATAATCTCAACATCATCTGTGAGAGTGATAAATCCATGAGCAAATCCCTTTGGAATAAATATCTGCTTCTTGTTTTCCTCAGAAAGTTCAACAGCAATCCACTTCTTGTATGTTGGAGAATCGCGTCTCAAGTCAACCGCAACGTCCATAATCTTACCCTTAAGGCAAGCGAGTAGTTTTGCCTGGCAACGTGGATTACGCTGGAAGTGAAGACCACGAACGATGCCCTTCTTGGATGAGAAGGAACGGTTATCCTGAACGAACTCTACATGGATACCTGCTTCCTCCAAGTCCTTCTTGGAATATGATTCCATAAAGCCACCACGGTTATCGCCAATTGCCTTTGGAGTGATAATCTTAACGCCTGGAAGTTTAACATCAGTAACCTCTTTCATAAGGCTACCCTTCCAAGATGAGTCGCTGTCACGACCCCAAATTGGTCTCTCACCAAAGTGTGATGAATAGAGGACCTGTCCATCTGCAACACGGCGAAGGTGCTCGCCGTACTTGGACTTACCATGGAGGTTTGCTGATTCAAGAAGCTGCTTCTTAGAAATCCAACGTGAGTTGTATGCGATCTCCTCTGGTGCAGAGATAATGATGTTCTGGTTCTGCTCCAAAGTTTTGATAAAGTTTGCTGCTCTGTTGAGAGCATCAACTGTACCTGTATCCATCCACGCATATCCACGACCCATGAAGCGTACTTCAAGGTCGCCAGTTGCGAGGTACATCTCGTTAATATCAGTAATTTCAAGTTCGCCGCGAGCTGAAGGTGTAAGCTGCTTTGCGAAGTCTACGACACGGTTGTCGTAGAAGTACATGCCTGTAACGGCATAGTTTGACTTAGGCTCTGTTGGCTTTTCCTCTATGCCAACTACGTTGCCCATCTCATCAAATTCAACAACGCCAAAGTCCTGTGGGTTCTCAACATAGTATGCAAAGATTGTTGCCTTTGAGCCCCTCTCCTCACATGCTGACGCAGTAGCCTGACGGAGCATATGTCCAAGACCATTGCCATAGAAAATATTATCACCGAGCACCATAGCGACACTGTCATCACCAATAAAGTCCTCAGCTATAATAAATGCTTGTGCAAGTCCCTCTGGTTTCTCCTGAACTGCATACTCGATATTAAGACCGAAGAGGTCACCAGTACCAAGCAAATCCTTAAAACGAGGAGTATCCATTGGAGTTGAAATGATAAGGATATCACGAATGCCAGCAAGCATAAGCATTGAAAGCGGATAAAAAATCATCGGCTTGTCATAGATTGGCAAGAGTTGTTTTGATGTAACCCTTGTAAGTGGGTATAGGCGTGTACCTGAACCACCAGCGAGAATTATTCCTTTCATATTTACACCTTCTATATTAAGAAATAATAAAATTACAATTAAGATATTTTACTACTCCTTGCACTTTTAGTCAATTTTTTATATACTCTATCTATACTTTGTTCGGTCAATAGAAATGACCCAGGAGGCGTAAATATGAAAGTTGCTATCATTGGTGGTGGCGCATCAGGACTCGCATGCGCAATTACAATCAAGCGTGAAAACGAAGATATTGATGTAACTATATTCGAGAAGTTGGACCAGCCTGGCAAAAAGATTCTTGCTACAGGTAATGGTCGTTGCAACCTCTCGAATTTTGTTGTTTCTGAGGAATATTACAACGGTGATCATGAAATTATTCACACAGTTCTCGATGACTTTGATGCCGTAAATGCCCTTGAATTTTTCAATTCATTGGGCCTTAAAATACGCGAAGAGGAAGGTCGTCTCTATCCATACTCAATGAACGCAAGCAACGTAGTTGCGTTGCTCCTTAAAGAAGCAGCTAGACTAAACATCAAGATAAATACAGACTGTAAAGTGGAATCACTTGACAGCAGTCTTACAATCAACAATAAATACAAATTCGACAAGGTAGTTCTCGCTCTTGGTGGCAAAGCAGCACCACAACACGGCACCGATGGTGACGGCTACAAGCTCATTAAAAACCTTGGCATCAAATACCAGCCAATCTCCCCTGCTCTTGTTCAAATCAAGACTGAGGAGGATGTAAGGGAACTCAAAGGCGTTAGATTCAAAGGTGTGCTCTTCCTCCGTGAAGAGGACGATGATGATGACAAACCAATCAAATTCCAAGAAGGAGAACTCCTCTTTACGGACTATGGCATTTCTGGCATCCCAGCAATGCAACTTTCAGGCGACATTGCCCAAATGACAGCAAGAGGTGAAAAGCCACTTCTCAACATCTGCTTCACACCAGACCTTGGCCTTTCAGATATCAACGAATATCTCGACAATCAGATTGACAGAGGCCTCACTGGCGAAGAAATGCTCTATGGCATCCTAAACGAAAAGCTTGCGCATTACATATTTACTAAAAACAACGGTGATACAAACCATATCGCCCTTGATATCATGTCACTTCCATTCACTGCAGTAGGCACCAAGGGATACAAAGAAGCCCAAGTAACTCGCGGTGGTGTTGGCAGTGACGAGCTCAAAAAGCATTCACTTGAAACAAAGAAAATCAAGAATCTCTTTATCACAGGTGAACTCTTAAATGTTGACGGCACCTGCGGTGGATACAATCTCCACTTTGCTTGGGGCTCTGGAATCAAAGCTGCAAAGGAGATTGCAAACAATGCTTAGAATCCAGAACATCAAGATGCCTGTTGAGCACACAGAGGATGACCTTAAAGAGCAAATAAAAAAGATAATCAAGACAGATCAAATCGAAGAAATTGAAATCTATAAACGCTCAATAGACTCAAGAAAAAAGTCAGACATCTCCTTCATCTACACAGTTGATGTCAAAGCAGATGTTGACGAAGAAAAAATACTCAAAAAGTCTGATCCTAAAAAGGTAACAAAAGCCAAAATCTATAAATATCAAGCACCAGAAAACAAGCGCACTAGCAAGCTTCGTCCGGTTGTTGTGGGCTTTGGCCCAGCCGGCATGTACTGTGCCCTCCTCCTTGCACGGGAGGGTCTTAAGCCTCTTGTCATAGAACGTGGTGCTGACGTCGATCAACGTACAAAAGACGTCAACACGTTCTGGCAGACAAGACAGCTTAACACCAACTCCAACGTGCAGTTTGGCGAAGGCGGTGCCGGCACGTTTTCCGACGGAAAACTAACAACCGGTATCAAGGATGAACGTCAAACTAAGGTATTCCAGGAGTTCATCCACTTTGGTGCACCAGAACAGATAATGTATTCAAACTACCCACACATAGGCACAGACAAGCTTAAGGAAGTAGTAAAAAACTTTAGAAAAGAAATCATTGAACTCGGTGGAGAAATCAAGTTCAATGCAAAACTCACAGACCTCATAATCTATAACAATTTCATTCAAGGTATAACATACGAAGAAAACAACCAAACAATAGATTTTGAGACCGACACAGTTGTCCTTGCAATTGGTCACTCAGCGCGAGACACAGTTGAAATGCTCTATAGTAAAGGCATCAACATGATGCAAAAGCCGTTCTCTGTCGGCACAAGAATAGAGCACCCAAGGGAGTTCATAGACCACGCGCAATACGGTGAATATGCAGGTCACCCAGCGCTTGGCGCTGCCAACTATAAAATGGCATGCCACCCAGAACACGGTCGTGGCACATACACATTCTGCATGTGCCCAGGTGGCACAGTTGTTACCGCCTCATCAGAGGAAGGTATGCTTGTTGTAAACGGCATGAGTGAATACGCGCGTGATAAGGAAAACTCCAACTCTGCCCTACTCGTTGGCATCAATCCAGAGGACTTTCCTAGTGACCATCCTCTTGCTGGAATTGAACTTCAACGCCAAATAGAGCGAAAAGCCTTTGACCTTGGAGGCCGCGACTATACAGCCCCAGCACAAACAGTCAAAGACTTTCTAAATAATACAAAGAGCACAAAACTTGGAGCAGTAAAACCATCTTGTCCAACTGGTGTATCACCTCAAAACATTCGAGATATACTACCAGAGAAAGTCACCGACAACATCGCTGACGCCCTTCTCAAGATGGACAATATGCTCAAAGGCTTCGCAATGCCTGACGCGGTACTAACCGCACCCGAGTCACGTTCCTCTTCACCTGTTAGAATCATCCGTGATGATTTCTACCAGTGTTCACGAGGAGACACCCCACTCGGTGGACTCTACCCTTGCGGTGAAGGCGCCGGTTATGCCGGCGGCATAGTCTCCGCCGCCGTTGATGGTATCCGTTGCTTTGAAGCAATACTCTCAAATGAAACTCCATTCGTATAAGGTGATAATATGAAAAGATTCATAGCAATATTACTCGCACTTCTAACGCTCTTCCTTGTAGGTTGTAGCAAAACAACAGAACAGCCAAAAGGAACAGAGCCAGAAAAAGAAACAACAACTGAATATGTCCCTACACCAGAAGAGATTCAAATACAAAAAATGACAATAGAAGAGAAAATAGCCCAACTTTTCTTCATAATGCCAGAAGCACTTGATCCAACTCTCCCAGAGGACACAAAAGTAACAGCAATTACAGATACAATGAAAAATACATA
>JAGHVH010000036.1 GCA_018064455.1 Candidatus Limimonas egerieequi
TCATTCTAAAGGATTTAGTCGTATATGTCTTCTTTTTTTGCATTTTTCCAAAAAAGAAGGCTCCATAACAAATGTTGTACCCCAACATTTATTATAGAGCCTAAAAAATTAAGCTCTCAAAGCGTAGGCTTTGAGAGCTTTTTGTTTTTGTTTTTTTATAACTTGTGAATGAAAAGTCCTGAAAGGAGTTTTGGCTCAAACCAAGTTGATTTAGGTGGCATGAGCGCACCGGCATCGGCAATTTTGATGAGCTCGTCAAGAGAGGTAGGGAACATTGAGAATGCAAGTTCCATATCCTCGCTGCAACGGCGTTCGAGTTCGCTGATTCCGCGAATACCACCGACAAAGTCGATTCTCTTGTCTGTTCTTGGATCGTCTATGCCAAGAATAGGAGAGATGAGATTGTCCTGAAGAATAGATACATCGAGTGACTTAACTGGGTCCTCTTCGTCAAATGTGCCGTCCTTTGCAGTGAGTTTGTACCACTTGCCACAGAGGAACATACCAAAGCTGTGACGAGTTTCAGGCGCGTAAGGTTCAAGTCCAGTTGTTGTCTCGATGACAAACTTTTCATTAACTGCCTTTAAGAAATCTTCTTTTGAGAGACCATTCAAATCCTTGATTACACGGTTGTAGTCAAGGATGCGAAGCTGTTCCTTTGGAAAAGCGATAGCGAGGAAAAAGTTGAATTCCTCATCGCCTGTGTAACCTGGGTTTTCCTCGCGACGCTTTTGACCAACCTTGACAGCTGAAGCACATCTGTGGTGGCCATCAGCGATGTAGAAAGCGTCTATGCTTTCGAATGCTGCTCTAAACTTATCACAAACACCTTGGTCGTTGTTTACAACCCAAACGCGGTTGTGAACGTCACCGGTTGATGTGAAGTCATAAACAGGCATATTTGTCTTTTCATAGATGTCGATGAGTTTGTTAATCTCATCGCTACCCTTGTATGTGAGGAAGATAGGACCAGTATTTGCATTACATGTATCAACGTGATGGATACGGTCTGCTTCCTTGTCGGCACGAGTGAGCTCGTGCTTTTTTATTTTGCCATTGATATACTCGTCAATTGATGCACATCCAACAACACCGGTCTGAGTACGACCTTGCCATGTCTGCTCATAGATGTAGTAGCAGTCAAATCTGTCCTGCTTCATAATCTCATAAGTTTCAAGGTCTTTTAAATTCTCTGCAGCCTTTGCATATACTTCTTCGCTGTAGAGGTCAGTACCAAGTGGCAAATCAATTTCTGCCTTGTCTACGTGAAGGAAAGAGTGTGGGTTATCAATGACTATCTTTCTTGCTTCGTCGCTTGTCATAACGTCATAAGGTAAAGCTGCGACACGCTCAGCATATGCTGGCAAAGGTCTTACAGCCTTGAAAGGTTTAAAATTAGACATTGTGAACTCCTTATAGCTTGAATTCGTCTTCGGAGAAATCTGAAAAGATCTGAAGACGCTTTTTAGGTCTGCGCTTTAATGCGTCGTATTTAAAGGATTTGCATGTTGAATTTGGAAGCATGATGCCGTTTTTTACACAAAGTACACCAGTAGCATCTGGTGTTAGACGGCCATGCTTGCAGTATTCACATGCTGGGGTAATGTCATCTTTAAATAATTTCTTCACAGCTTGTCTCCTTAAGAAAATTTATCTTAAATATTCTAACATTTAAGGGGGCTCTTTACAAGAAAACGTTTTTAATGGACACATTTTAACAAGTGACCAAATATTTATGTGAAATTTAGCTAAAATGTACATTAACTTTTTATGAAAAATCTATTATAATGTCATATGTATAATTATAAGAAAGGCTAAAAGTAATGGCAGAACGTGAACTACATTTTGATAATTTTGAAAATGTACTAGGACTCTTCGGTAGCCTTGATGAGAACATCAAGATACTGGAGAGTGAATACGGCGTGACTGTTATTACACGTGGTGATGTTATCAAGGTAACAGGCGACGGTGATGCTGTTGATGCAGCATCCAAGGCAATTGATGGTCTCTTCTCTTTGCTCTCAAAAGGGGAGGAACTTAACGAGCAGAACGTTCACTATGTTATCGATATGACTAAATCTGGTCAGGATGCTGAACTTCAAAAGCTCATGTCAGATTGCATCTGCATCACCGCAAGTGGCAAGCCTATCAAGGCCAAGACACTTGGCCAGCGCAAATACATCGATGCGATTTCAGACAACACAGTTGTCTTTGGCATTGGCCCTGCCGGTACAGGCAAGACATATCTTGCCGTAGCAATGGCAGTCAAGGCCTTTAAGGCCAAGGAGGTAAATCGCATCATTTTAACTCGCCCAGCAGTAGAAGCAGGCGAGAGCCTCGGCTTCTTGCCGGGTGATTTACAACAAAAGGTTGACCCTTATCTGCGCCCACTCTACGATGCTCTTTTTGAGATGTTTGGCGCAGAAGGATTCCAGCGCCAAATGGAGCGTGGAGTAATCGAAGTGGCTCCACTTGCGTATATGCGTGGACGCACACTTGATGAGAGCTTCATCATCTTGGATGAGGCACAGAACACAACATCTGAACAGATGAAGATGTTCTTAACTCGTCTTGGCAATGGATCGAAAGCAGTTATCACAGGTGATGTAACTCAAATAGATTTACCAGGTGGTAAAAAGTCTGGCCTAGTTGAAGTTACTAAAATCCTTAAAAACATTGAAGGCATTACAACCGTAAAATTTGATGAGCGAGATGTTGTTCGTCACCATCTCGTACAAGAAATTGTAAAAGCATATGAAAGGTATGCGGAAAAAACGGAGGGCAGGCACCATGGCAAATAAAACTAAAGTTGTCATTGAGAACGATCAAAAAGCTGTGAAGGTTCCAAAAGGACTTCGTATGCTTATTCGCCGTTGTTGCACAGCAGTCCTTACAATGGAAAACTTTGAGGGAGATGCTGAAGTATCTGTAACCTTAGTTGACAACGAGCAAATTCATGAGCTTAACAAGCAACATAGAAATATTGATAGTGAGACTGATGTTCTCTCTTTCCCACTTGGTGTGGATGGAGTATATGACATCAACCTTGATACTGGTGAGGCACAACTTGGTGATATTGTAATTTCACTTGAAAAGGCTATCGAGCAGGCTGAACGATATGGCCATAGCCTCCAGCGCGAAGTAGGTTACCTCACTGTACATTCAATGCTTCACCTTCTTGGTTACGATCATGAGAACGGTGGACTTGAACTCCTTCATATGCGTGAAAAAGAGGAGCAGGCTTTGACAGAACTTGGCCTCAAGCGCGATGGAAGTTACTACATGGGAGAATAATTAATGAACACTACTACAGCGTTTATTGCAATAGTTGGATGTCCAAATGTCGGTAAGTCATCATTACTTAATCAGATGCTTGGGCAGAAGATAGCTATTGTTTCATCAAAACCACAAACAACTAGAACGAAAATAATGGGCGTCCTCACAAGGGGCGCCTGTCAACTTGTATTCACCGATACACCTGGTTATCATAGACCAAAGAACAAACTCGGTGAAAATATGGTGCGCGCCGTAACAGACAGCATAGGTGGCGTTGACGCTTGCCTCTTTGTTGTTGAAGCAGAAGGCGACATCAAGCCAGGTGAACTTGAACTTATCGGGAAATTTAAAAAACTCGATGTTCCAGTAATATTGGCAATTAACAAGATAGATATGCTCAAAGATATGACCGCAATACTTGCGCGAATTAATGAATTTGTTCCGCTTTACGATTTTACGGCTATCGTTCCAATATCGGCTGTGAAGGGTATTGCTGTTGAGGAGCTTCTCGATGAACTCGAGAATCTCGCTCAACCATCTGTACACTTCTTCCCAGACGATACTTTGACGGACCAGCCAGAGCGCGTAATTGCGGGCGAGATAATTCGTGAGAAGTTATTGCGACTCCTCGACAAAGAGGTTCCACATGGTGTCGCAGTATCAATAGAAAAGATGCGCGAGCGTGATGATTCGGACATCCTTGATATAGAGGCAATAATTTACTGCGAGCGTGAATCACATAAAGGAATTATTATTGGTAAGAATGGCGCAATGCTTAAAAAGGTTTCAACCTATGCGCGCCAGGATATGGAAAAGTTCTTTGACTGTCATATCAACCTTCAGTGTTGGGTAAAGGTAAAGGAAGGCTGGCGCGACAGAGAAGGACTTATACACAACTTTGGATTGGATAATGAATAATGGATAAACACTTAACCGCACTCGACTTCAACTCAATACTTGAACGACTTGCGGCGCAGACTTCTTGTTCTGACGCCTATGATATGGCTATGAATTTAAAGCCTTGCAAGGATTTAGTATCTGCCCAGAAACTTCTTTCTGAGACAGTTGATGCTTATGTACTTCTTGCCAAGTTTGGTGGGCCATCATTTGGTGGACTCAAGAATGTAAACAACCTTCTTCACATAGCAAATAGTGGTAGTATCCTTTCAATGAAGGATTTGCTTGACTGTGCATCAACACTTAGGACGGTTCGCGCACTTCGCGAGTGGTACAATCAGTGCGAAAGTGTTGAGACATCTTTAAATAGATATTTCAATGCCTTAATTCCACACAGGAGTGTGGAGGATAGGATTTATGCATGTATCCTCTCTGAGGAGGAGATGGCTGACAATGCATCTTTAGAACTTGCTGAGATAAGGAAGCAACTTCATCGTCAAGAGAACAAGATTCGTGAACAACTCGATCATATAATTCATTCGGGACATTATGCTACTGCTTTGCAGGATGCCATTGTAACAATGAGAAATGGTCGTTATGTTGTTCCTGTAAAGCGTGAACACAAGGGTGAGGTCGCAGGCGTTGTTCAGGATACATCTGACAGTGGAGCAACAGTATTTATTGAGCCGATGTCGGTTGTTGATGCCAACAACGAGATACGCGTCCTCCAGTCTAAAGAGCGCGATGAGATTGAGCGCATTCTTGCTGAACTCTCAAGTCTTGTTGGTGATTTATATGAAGAGATTAAGCGTTCATATGAAGCTGCTGTACTTTTAAACTTTATCTTTGCCAAGGCAAATCTTGCCTATGATATGAAAGCGTCAGAGCCTATCCTCAATGATGAGGGTATCATTGAACTTAAAAAAGCAAGGCATCCACTTATTGATCCTAAAAAGGTTGTCGCCACAGACATTCGTCTTGGCGAGGAGTTTGATACACTTGTAATTACTGGTCCAAACACAGGCGGTAAGACAGTATCAATCAAGACGGTTGGTCTTCTTTCAGTCATGGCAGCATCTGGACTTATGATTCCAACTGCTGATAACAGCAAGATGGCTATATTTAAAAATGTATTTGCTGATATTGGTGATGACCAGAGTATCGAGCAATCACTCTCAACTTTCTCTGCTCATATGACCAATATCGTTGATATTATCAAGCGTGCTGATGACAGCACCTTGGCGCTTATTGATGAGCTTGGAGCGGGCACTGACCCAATAGAGGGCGCAGCCCTTGCTATTTCAGTGCTTGAGCACCTAAGCGATAAGGGCGCCAAGATTGCAGCGACAACTCACTATGCCGAGCTCAAGGCATATGCGCTCGATACACCGCGCGTTGAAAACGCGTGCTGTGAGTTTGATGTTGATACACTGTCTCCAACATATAGACTTCTTATTGGTGCACCAGGTCGTTCAAATGCTTTTGCAATTTCTGAAAGACTCGGTATGCCAATTGAAGTAGTTGAGCATGCACGTGAACTTGTTTCATCTGAGAACACCAAGTTTGAGGACGTAATTGAAAAACTTGAATCATCACGCGCAGCGATGGAAAGTGAGCACGAACGTGCGAGCGAACTTTCTGCAAAGGCGCAGGAGGAAAAGGAGAAGGCCGAAGAACTTAGAAATAGCGTAGAGCGTCTTAAAAACGAAGAGATTGAGAAGGCACGTTCAGAGGCTATGAAGATAGTTGAGGCCGCAAAGCGAGAGGCAGCTTACTTCCTTGATGACCTTGATAAGCTCAAAAAGGAGCAGAAGTCAGCAAAGGATCTCTCTCAGCTTTCAGCTGATGCAAAAGCAACAATCAAGAAGCATCAAGGTACACTTGATGACATTACAAACCCAATTGTTGCACTCGCTCAAGATGAAGATTATGAACTTCCACGTGACCTTGTAATAGGCGATACGGTTGTAATCGCTGACCTTGGTACAACGGCAACAGTTACTGCACTTCCTGATAAGAAGGGACTTGTTGAAGTAACAGCTGGTATTATCAAGAGCAAGACCCCACTTTCAAATCTTCGCCTGTTAGAGGGCAAAATGAAAAAGGAAGCAACTAAGGGACAGCGTAGTGCAAATCGTTCTACAAGCAAGACTATGTCCTCTAAGTTTGATATGAAGGTTGAGACATCTGTTGACCTTCGTGGTATGGCTTCTGATGAGGCAATCCCAACACTTGATAGGTTCCTTGATCTACAGCTCCGCTCAGGTATTGATACCTTTACCGTTATCCACGGCAAAGGCACTGGTGTACTTCGTAAGGCTGTTAAACAGTACCTTTCCAAGAACAACCACGTTAAGGAATTTCGCCTTGGCGTATATGGTGAGGGAGAAGATGGCGTAACAATTGTCACATTAAAATAGGGTAAAAGAAAACTGGCTTCATATCAATCATTGAAGCCAGTTTTTATATTCCCTGTAAACTTTTGTAGAAATCCAGTGTTTTAAAGTGCCTGTCGGTATGCTCTAGTGCATAACTTTCAGTTACGGTTGTGAGCTCGAGTTGAGCATTGTCAGTGAGTTTAAAATCGAAAATCTTTTTAGGCTCACTGTAAATTATGTGGCGCATAGCAGTGACTGTGCTAATTGAAATTGGAATTTGCCAAGCATTTAGTCCCATAGATATGTATTCAGCATTAGTTTGTGGAATTCCATCATCACTTTGTGAGTTCCCAACCATACAATCCTTGCAGTGAAGATTACCGTTTTTGATATCAAAGTACATAGGGTCTGATTCAAATGCGCCACATTCTTCGCATGCGATAAGGTTTGGCGCATAGCCTGACATTGCAACACTGCGAAGTTCTGCAACGGACTTAACCTGCAATGCATTTACCTTGTTCTTTGAGAGAAGGTAAATTGAATTGAGCAGTAGTTTTAACAAGTCCTCGCATTCAGCAGTTTCTGGCGCGAGTTCGCCGAAGAGTTCGGCGAGATAGAATGCGATGCTAAGATTGTCAATGTTCTCGCGCAAATCGAAGAATATCTCTTTTTCGATTGCGGAGTTGACATTGTACGCATCGGCACCTTTATAAAAAACAAAATCCGAGTAGGCCAAAAGGCCAGTGCCAGCCAGATTTTTGTTTTTTATAGTTTTCGCGCCACTTACGAATGCGCGGATAAGACCATATTTTGATGTGAGTACTGTGATAAGGCGGTCAGTTTCTCCAACGCTTTGTTCTTTGATTACAATTCCATCTGTTTCGATATGCGTTTTGACCACCTCCGACACTTAATTTAATGTAATTAATTATAAATGATAAATTTGGTAAGGTCAAAGGTGAATTGTGTAAAACTTTGACGCTTTACACAATATGTTGTGATTGGTCAAAAGGTGACTTGTAAAAACTGTAAATTTTTCTTATAACTACGCAATTTTTGCTTGACTTCTAGATGCCCTATATTTATAATATGCAAGTGTAAAGAAATCACCTTTACACAAATTTGGGGATATTAGGGGGCGTTTCTTCGGTGGCAAAGAATTTCGAAGTAATTAACATTTTGCTCGACTTTTACGGCGATATGTTAACAGAGAAACAAAAAGCCTTTATCGAATATTATTATAATGACGATTTGTCTTTATCAGAGATTGCTGAAAACGAAGGCATTACTCGTCAGGGAGTTCGCGATGCAATTAAACGTGCTGAAGGACAGCTTTTTGAAATGGAAGAGCGCCTAGGTCTTGCAAAGCGTTTTGAAGAAGTGAGAGCAGGACTCGACGAAATCCTTGTTTGCGCTGATGAGATAAATGAATCTAATATGAGAACTGGTCTTTCAAGAGAAATCAATGATGCAGTAGTTAGAATCAAGCTCATCGCACAGACACTCAATAATGAGGAAGTTTAGAGGGCAGTAGAATGGCATTTGAAGGCTTATCCGATCGTCTAGAATCTGCGTTTTCTAGACTGAGGAGCAAAGGCTCTTTAACTGACGCTGATGTTAAGGAAGCCATGCGTGAAGTTCGCCTTGCTTTGCTTGAAGCGGACGTAAGTTACAAAGTTGCAAAAGACTTTACAAATGCAGTAACAGAGAGAGCTATTGGCGCTGAGGTTATGAAAAGCTTAACTCCAGCCCAAATGGTTATAAAGATAGTAAATGAAGAGCTCACCGAGCTCATGGGTGGCACACAGACAAGGCTTACAATCGCACAGCATCCGCCAACGATTGTTATGATGTGTGGTCTCCAAGGTTCAGGTAAAACAACGCACTGCGCCAAAATAGCTAAGAGGCTAAAAGGTGAGAACCACAGGCCATTGCTTGTAGCCTGCGACGTTTATAGACCTGCTGCTATTAAGCAGTTACAGGTACTCGGTGAACAGGTTGGCGTTCCAGTATTTGAAATGGGACAGGACAACCCAGTTGTTATTGCAAAAGAAGCTGTAAAGCTTGCAAAGGATCAAGGTTATGACTATGTATTCCTTGATACCGCAGGCCGTTTACATATAGATGAACAGCTTATGGAAGAGCTTCGCAATATTAAGGCGGAAGTTCATCCACATGAAATCCTTCTTGTTGTCGACGCGATGACAGGTCAGGATGCAGTTAATGTTGCACAGACATTTAATGATGATCTTGGTCTTGACGGTTTGGTACTTACCAAACTTGACGGCGACACCAGAGGTGGTGCTGCTCTTTCGGCAAGAGCAATCACCGGCAAGCCAATCAAGTTTGTCGGCACAGGTGAAAAGATTGATGATCTTGATGTCTTCCATCCAGACCGAATGGCATCCAGAATTCTCGGCATGGGTGACGTGCTCTCCCTTATCGAGAAAGCTGAGCAGGAGTTCGATGAACAGACTGCAATAGAACTTGAGAAAAAGCTTCGTAAAAACAAATTTGATCTTAACGACCTTCTTGTTAACTTGCAGCAGGTTAGAAAACTCGGCCCTATGCAAGATTTGCTTGGAATGATTCCAGGTCTTAGCAAGCAGGCGAAAGATATAGAGGTTGACGAGAAACAGTTTGATAGACTTCAAGCTATTATCCAGTCAATGACGCCAGGGGAGAGAGAAAAACCAGACCTTATCAATGGCTCTCGCAAAAAGCGTATCGCTGCTGGTTGCGGACAGACCGTTGAGGATGTCAACAGACTTCTCGCTCAGTACAGGCAGATGCAAAAGATGTTTAAGCAAATGAACAGTAAACAGTCCCGCAAGGCAATGAAGAGGATGACTAAAAATATGAATCCAAATGATCTTGCAAATATGGACCTCAGTTCTCTTGGCTTATAATCGATGCAATCAATTTAGTAAATTTTAATTTCTTGGAGGAATTTTAAAATGGCAGTAAAAATTAGACTTAGAAGAATGGGCGCTAAGAAAGCTCCTTTCTATCGTGTAGTAGTAGCAGATTCACGTTTCCCACGTGATGGTCGTTTCATCGAAGAAATCGGTTACTATGATCCTACTAAGGATCCAGCAGTAATCAAGATTGACGAAGAGAAGGTTCAGCAGTGGATGGCTAATGGCGCACAGCCAACAGATACTGTTCGTGCACTTCTTAAGAAGAGCGGAGCTATCAAATAATTGGAGGGCCATAACTAATGCGTGAATTACTTATTTCAATTGCGCAGGGCCTTGTAGATGATCCATCTGCAGTCACAGTAGATGTTGATGAGCCAAACGAGAACGGAGTAACAGTTTACCACCTTCACGTAGCACCAGATGATATGGGACGTGTTATTGGTAAGCAGGGCCGTATCGCAAAGGCTATCCGCACAGTTATGCGTGCATCAGCTAACAAGAATGATGCCCACGTAGCAGTAGAAATTGATTAATTTATAAACTTTGGCAGGCGGAGGGCTTTGTCTTCGCCTGCCTTGTTATACCTATTTTTAGGGTGTTTGTTATGTTACTTAAATATCTAGAACTAGGCAAAATTGTAAGCACACATGGTGTGCGCGGTGAACTCCGTGTTCAGCATTGGTGTGACTCGCCAGACTTTTTCAAAAGTTTTAAGACGGTATACCTTGGAAAAAACGGTTCAGAACCTATGACGGTTCTGGGCGCGCGTCCACATGGCAACATAATGCTCTTGACTCTTGACGGTATTGATGACCTTGATAAGGCCAATACCTTGAGAGGCAAGACTATCTATGTAAGGCGCGAGGACGCGCCACTTGAGGAAGGTCACTATTTCATAGCTGAACTCATCGGATGCAAGGTAGTAGATGCGGATGATACGACACGTGAATATGGTGTTGTACGTGATGTGCTTAACACAGGCGCATCGGATATCTGGCAGATTAAGGATAAGGAAGGCCGTGAGTACCTTCTTCCATCAGTTCCAGGTATTGTTGAAAAAGTTGAAGTTGAAAATGATATTGCATATGTTCGCCCAATAAAAGGTATTTTTGATGAGGGGGAAGAAATACGTGAAGATTGATATTTTGACCCTCTTCCCAGAGATGTGTGAAGCTGTACTCTCTGAGAGCATAATAGGTCGTGCGCGTAGCGCAGGCCATGTTGAAATTAACTGTCACAATATCCGTGATTACTCAACAGACAAGCATAATCATGTGGACGACATGCCTTACGGCGGTGGCACAGGTATGATTATGCAAGCGCAGCCAATTTATGATGCTTTTATGGATCTCACCAAAAATGGTGAGGAGCCATATCATCTCATATACATGACTCCGCAGGGCAAGACATTAACACAGGAGCGTGTCAAGGAGCTTGCAAAGCTTGATAAGATAGCAATTCTCTGTGGCCACTATGAAGGTGTCGATGAGAGAGTTATCGACGAACTTGAGCCAGAAGAGATATCGATAGGTGACTATGTCTTAACTGGTGGCGAGCTTCCAGCGCTTGCACTTACTGATTCAATCTGTAGGATGTTGCCGGGTGTCCTTCGAAACGATGAGGCATTTAGCAAAGAGAGTCATTTCGATGGACTTCTTGAGTACCCACAATACACGCGTCCACCAGTGTGGAAGGGACGCGAGGTCCCAGAGGTTTTGTTGTCGGGCCACCATGAAAATATAAGCAAATGGCAATATGAACAATCCCTTGAAAGGACCAAAAATAAGCGACAAGACATGTATGATAAATTTGTGCAAAATTAACAACACAAATTAAATGCAATAGTTTTAACCTAGAAAAAACTGTGAAAATTGTCCAAAGATTACCCTCTGTATATGTCGAACTTTGACCTCTATAACGAAGTTTATTTAAAAGAGTAGAAAAGCAATTTTTTTCGTTGACGAAGGTATTCTTGTTGTTTATAATGTTGTCAAATCAAAATACAATGGAAATTGTGAGGGAAATATTATGTACGTAAAAGACGTTAAAGTTCAAAATCAGGTAGGTCTTCACGCTCGTCCAGCAACATTCTTCATCCAGAAGGCTAATGAATTCAAGTCATCAATCTGGGTTGAGAAGGATGAGAGAAGAGTAAACGCTAAGAGCCTTCTTGGTGTTCTTTCACTTGGTATCATGGGTGGTACAGAGATCCGCATCATGGCTGGCGGTTCAGACGAAGAGGAAGCTGTTGAAGCATTAGTAGCTCTCGTAGAATCTGGTTTTGCTGAGTAATATTTCGTTTTTGTATATTGAAGCACACTGCTAGTGATAGCGGTGTGCTTTTTGTCGTTAATTGGAGGTGAATTGTGTAGTGGAGTCACAAAATCCAAGAATTAAATATCTAAGAGACAAAGCTATGCATTTGCCTTTGCTCCCTGGCGTTTACATCATGAAAAACGAAAAGGGAGAAATAATTTATATAGGTAAGGCGAAGCTTTTAAAGAATAGGGTGAGCCAGTACTTTGGCTCACAGAACAGGCATAACACCAAGGTTCGCCGCATGGTTGATAATGTATATGATTTCGATCATATTTTGACCGCCTCAGAGTATGAGGCACTCGTTTTAGAGTGCAGTTTAATTAAGCAAAATAAGCCAAAATATAACATCCTTTTAAAGGATGACAAAGGCTATAAATATATCAAGATTACCAATGAACCATGGCGCAGACTCCAAAACGCAAAACAGCGCGCAGATGACGGTGCTACGTACATTGGCCCATATATCAGTGGCTTTGTTGTCAAGGAATCACTTGACGCTGCGCTCAAGATTTTTCAACTTCCACAGTGTGGCAAAACTTTCCCTGTAAAAACTAAGACAAGACCTTGTCTTAACTATCATATGAATCAGTGCAAGGCACCTTGCGCGGGCAAAATGAAAAAGGCTGAGTATGACGCTGCCGTTGATGATGCGATTGAGTTCCTCAAAGGCGGTACAAAAGAGTACATCAAAGTGCTTGAAGCACGTATGGAGATGTATTCAGAAAACCTTGAATTTGAAAAGGCAGCAGAGGTTAGGGATCGCATCAATGCAATCAAGAGATTGACCGAAAAACAGCAGGTAATTTTCAGCGGAACAGACACTAAGGATATATTCGCTTTAGCCCGTAACGATGAGGAAATCTGCTTTAATGTGCTTCGCTTTGTTGACGGTAGGTTGACGGGCTCAATCAACTATTTTACAGAGCTTGATGAGACACTTGAAAATACTCGCTCTGAGATGATTAAACGCTTTTATTCCTCGCACGATAACATACCAAAGATGGTAATCCTTGATGGTGAGTCTGATGACATGGAGTTGCTCGCACAGTGGCTTACTGATTTGAGGGGCACCAAGGTGGATGTTTTTGTTCCTCAAAAAGGTCGTCAGATGGACATTGTTTCAATGTCTAAAAACAATGCTTATGAGGCACTTGCACAGAAAAAATCCAAGTCCAAAGCAGACTCTGCTGTTATCGAACTTGGCGAACTTTTGGGCCTTTCTAAGGCTCCAGAGTATATAGAGTCATACGACATAAGCCACACGGCAGGCGCCGATACTGTTGGCGGAATGGTTGTGTTCAAAAACGGCGCGCCGTACAAGTCGGGATACCGCAAATTCATCGTAAATGATGTTGTTGGCGGTGACGACCTTGGCGCAATGCGCGAGGTCTTGACACGCCGATTTAGCCATCAAAACGACGATGAATTTCCACGTCTTCCCGACCTTATCCTAATGGATGGTGGCGAGAATCAAGTTAATGTAGCACTAGAGGTTTTAAAGTCATATGGCCTTAATATTCCAGTTTTTGGAATGGTTAAGGACCAGAAGCATAAAACTCGTGCCATAACAGTAGATGGTGGCGAAATTACAATTAGCGCAACCCGTAAGGTCTTTACTCTTGTATCTGCAATACAAGAGGAGGTACACCGCTTTGCAATTTCCTACCACCATGCAAAGCATCAGAAAAATGCAAAGCAGAGTGAACTTACATCAATTGAGGGTATTGGACAGAAGAAAGCTGAGATTTTGTGGCGTGAATTCAAGACGCTTGACAGGATTAAGAGGGCTGATATTGACACTCTCGCAAGCGTAAAGGGTATCTCTGTCAAAGATGCTGTAAATATTAAAAATCATTTTTCGAAGTGATGTTTACAAAAGATAACTTTTAATGGTATAATTAATTGTTTTATTAAGGAGGCGTGTTATGAGAGTCATTACAGGAACTGCTCGTGGTATGAAACTTACGACCCTAGAAGGACTTGATGTACGCCCAACAACAGACCAGGTTAAGGAGTCTATTTTTAGCATCATCCAGTTTGAGGTGGAGGGTGCAAGGGTGCTCGATTTGTTTGCTGGTTCTGGTCAGCTCGGTATCGAGGCGTTAAGCCGAGGCGCTTCAAGCGCAATCTTTATTGATCAAAGTCGTGCTGCGATAAATGTGATCAATGAAAACTTAGAGCATACCAAGCTTGCAAAAAATGCAATTGTAAAAAATGAGGATAGTTTAGGCTTCCTTGATTTTTCAAAGGATACATTTGACATTGCATTTTTGGACCCACCTTATGGCAAGGGACTGATTGAAGCAGCTCTGCCAAAACTGGTGGAACGCATGTCAGATGCAGGTGTGATAATTTGTGAGACTTCCAAGGAGGAGTCACTTCCAAGTGAGGTCGGCAAATTTTATCAAAAACGTGAGTATAAGTACGGCAAGATTAAACTTACCGTCTTTAGAGTGAAAGAGGAGAATTCTAATGATTAGAGCGTTATGCCCTGGTAGTTTTGATCCAGTGACCAACGGCCATATTGATATCATTGAACGCGCAGCAGAGATGTTTGATGAGGTTGTCGTTGTTGTTATGACAAACTATCACAAGATGGGCAATTATGCTTTCTCACCTGAGGAGCGAGCAGCGCTTCTTGAAAAGGCAACAGCACATTTGCCAAATGTAAAAGTTGATGCCTATGATGGACTTGTTGCTGATTATGCAAAACAGCATGATATCAAGGTACTAGTTAAGGGCCTTAGAGCTTTGTCAGACTTTGATTCAGAGTTCCAGCAGGCACTAGCAAACCGTAAATTGAATTCAAATCTTGAAACAGTATTTATTGCGACTAGGGCAGAGAACATGTATTTAAGTTCAAGCCTTGTTCGACAGATTGCTGAATATGGAGGAGACATAAGCGAATTCGTACCAGCTACTGTTTTAGACGATATAGCAAATCACTTAAGAAAGGACTGATTTTATGGCTTCGATAGAAGAGCTTCTTGACGAGATGGAAGATATACTCGCAGAAGCGAAGGGCAAAGCTTTTTCCAGTAGGGCAACTGTCGATGTAGAAGCCTTAAAAGAAGTTATTGCTGATGTAAGAGCTAATTTCCCACAGGAAATTATGCAGGCACAGTTACTTGCGTCCGAGCGCCGTGAGATTTTGGAACGCGCTAAACGTGATGCTGGTGCAGCACTTGAGGATTCCAAGATTATCAGCCGTGACCTTATGGAGTCTGCTGAGAGGCGCTCTAAGGAAATGGATGCAGAGACTAATCGCAGAACTGAGGAGCTTATGCGTGCTACTCAGGCTAAAGCGCAGGAACTCATCGCTGCTGCGCAGCGTGAGGCTGAGCGTATTGCGTCAAAAGAAAACATAGTTGTCGTTGCTCAGACAGAGGCCGATAGGATTAAGTCTGAGGCTGACAAGTATTATGAATCTGCAAAAGCAGACGCTCAGCGTATGCTTAGTGAAGCAGAGGAAAAGTCAAATGAAAAGGTTAGGGCCGCTGAAAAGTGGGCACACGACTTAAAGGCAAACGCTGGTGCTTATGTAAACGATATAGTTGTTGATGCTGAGTATCGTATTGGCAAGAGCTATGATGAGATTAGAACTCTTCAGCAGAGTCTTCTCAGCGCTAGCAAAAAAGCAAATGCCAAGAGAAAGCCACAGCAGTCAAATCCTGCATTTGCTCCAGCAAAGAAAAAGCCTGCTTCTGTTAAGAAAACAGAACCAGAATTAATAGTACATCAGTCAGTTATTGATATCCCACTTGATGAGGACTTCAATAATGCATTAGAAGATGATCCACCACTTCACGAGAAATCAAATTACAATATAGAATTATGAGACTAGACAGACTTATAGCATCCCAAGGACAGTATTCCAGGAACGATGTTAAAAAGTTAATAAGACAGGGTCTCGTAGTTGTAAATGGGGAAACTGTGAAAGACTCTGACTTGCAAGTTGATTGCAAGTCGGAGATTTCTATTTGTGGAAAACCTTTTAAGTATAAAGAACATATATATATTATGCTCAACAAGCCTCAGGGCGTTGTCAGTGCGACTGACGACAGGACTCACAAGACCGTGCTTGATTTAGTTCCAGACGAACTAAAACGTGACGGACTTTTCCCAGCTGGTCGTCTTGACGCTGACACGACGGGCTTTGTTTTAATCACAGATGATGGCGATTTTGCACACAAAATGCTTTCGCCTAAGAGCCATGTGAGCAAGACGTATATTGCAACGCTTGCAGACCCACTGAGTGATGAAGATATAAAAATACTTGAGCAGGGAATAACGCTAAAAGATGGTTATGAGTGTCTTCCGGCTACAATAAATCGCCTTGAAAAAAATAATTTTGAAATAATTATTTGCGAGGGAAAATATCACCAAATTAAGCGTATGTTTGGTGCTGTTGGGAACAAGGTTTTAGCGCTAAAACGCACAAAAATCGGTGGTCTACCACTAGATATAGACCTAAAAGAGGGATTTTGTCGTGAAATTACACAAGAGGAATTAGGTGAAATAACTACCTAAAAACGCCCTCTGTTTTTATGCGATTTATACGAATAGCTTGCTTTCTATTGTACATTTTTATGAAAAAACGTGCAAAAAACGTTGCATTTTCACAAATAGTTGTGTAAAATGTTAAATACGTTGATTATTGAAATTGCACAAAGGGGAGCATTTTATGTCAAACAGATTATTCCAAGGGGTTATTCATCAGATGCGTGACGCCATTGATCGTTCGGTTGGCGTTGTTGATGAAACCGGTTCAATTATATCTTGCAGCGAACTTGAGAAAATAGGAGAACAGATTCAAGTAAATGTATCTGATATCTTTTCAACAAATGAAGCTATCTGTCTTGATGGGGTAACTTATCTTACATTTGGCTCTCATCTTCGTCATGAGTATGCAGTATTTGTTTCAGGCGATGATGACCTTGCTGAGAAGTATGCTAGAATTCTTTCTGTTTCCCTTTCAAGCATCAAGCAGTTTTATGATGAAAAATATGATAGAAGTAATTTCGTAAAGAACGTTATCCTCGATAACATCCTTCCTGGTGACATCTATGTTAAGGCACGTGAACTTCGCTTTAACAATGATGCAACTCGTGTGGTTCTTCTTATCAGAATCACAGGACATGAGGATGCATCTGTATTTGACGTAATTCAAAATCTCTTCCCAGATAAGACAAAGGATTTCGTTATTAATATTAACGAGACTGATATAGCACTTGTTAAGGAAGTACGTAATAACATCGATTCTAAGGACCTTGAGAAACTCGCTCACTCAATCTGCGATGCTCTCAACACAGAGTTCTATAGCAACGCTCTCGTTGGTATTGGTACATCTGTTGTAGGTATCCGTGATCTTTCACGTTCACTTAAGGAAGCACAGGTTGCTCTTGAAGTTGGTAAGGTATTTGATACAGAGAAAAATATCGTAAGTTACGATAACCTTGGTATCGCTCGTCTTATCTATCAGCTCCCAACAACACTCTGTGAGATGTTCCTTCAGGAAGTATTCAAGAGAGGTTCAATCGAGAACCTTGATCAGGAAACTCTCTTCACTATTCAAAAGTTCTTTGAGAACAACTTGAATGTATCAGAAACTTCACGTAAGCTCTTCGTTCACAGAAACACACTTGTGTACAGACTTGAAAAGATTAAGAAGTTTACAGGTCTTGACCTTCGTGAGTTTGATGATGCAATCGTATTCAAAGTAGCTTTGATGGTTAAGAAATATCTTGACAGTAACCCAACAAAATTCTAATTAAGCACTAAATATAGTGCTAGGTTTTGTGCAATAGTACGAAATTTAGTTTTTCGGTTACAAAACTGTTACAATTTATTATTAAATATGGTATACTATAGACTGTATTGGTAGCACTATGCCAATACAGTCTTTTGTTATGTAAAAGGAGCCGTGTTAAACGTGATTGAATTTAAAAACGTTTACAAAAAGTACGACAGCGGCACAGAGGCTTTGAAGAATATCAATCTTAGGATTGAAAGAGGAGAGTTTGTCTTCATAGTTGGTGCTTCTGGTTCAGGTAAGAGTACTTTTCTAAAAACAATAATGCGTGAAGAAGTTCCTACTTCTGGCACGATTATGATAAATAACTACGATCTTACAAGGATGACTGATAAGGAGATTCCTTATTTCCGTCGTACTATGGGTATCGTATTCCAAGATTTCAGACTTATTCCTAACATGACTGTCTATGACAATGTTGCATTTGCTATGCGTGTTATAGGTGCCAACGAGAAGGAGATTAAAAAGCGTGTTCCATATGTTTTGAGTCTTGTTGGTCTTCAGAACAAGTCAAGAAGTATGCCAAACGAAATCTCTGGTGGTGAGCAACAGCGTGTTGCACTTGCTCGTGCGCTCGTTAATAATGCTAACACTATCATCGCCGATGAGCCTACCGGCAACATCGACCCAGAGATGTCATATGAAATAGTTGATCTTTTGAACCACATTAACGAGAACGGTACAACTGTTATCATGGTAACCCATGAGCACGAGCTCGTTAAAAAGTTCAATCACAGAATAGTAGTTTTAGACCACGGCTCAGTTATCTCTGATACTGCTGCTGGTGGTACGCTCACATATGATGAGACAACTGGCTACAAGCCAGTTGAGCAACCATCTGAGCAGCCTGTTATTTCTGATAAGGCTGCTGCAGTTGAGGCTCTTTTTGAGGACGAAACATTAAATCCTGGCAACCTTGCACCAGCTATTAGTGAGGTGGCAGAGATTGAAATCGCAGTTGCTGAGACAACACCAGCTGTTGAAATTGAGCCAACAATCGAGGCTGATCCAGCACTCGAAATAGAAGAGGATCCTATCCAAGCAGAAATCGCAGCAAAGATTGCTGCTGTTCGCGCTGTACCTGCTTCTTCACACAATGTTGAGCAGGCACAGGATACACCAGCAGCCCCAGTTGCTGCTCCTGATCAATCAATGTACCTTGAACAACTTGCGGCTATTGAGTCAGCTACAAAAGCAGCTGCCTCTCAGCCAACAACATTTGCAGATCTCGCTTCATCAGATAACGATTTTGCAAATATTGATGGCGTTGACTATTCAAAGTACTTTGAAGACACAAAGGGGGTTTAATCATGGCAGAGAAAACAAAACGTAAAACCTCCTTTAACCTTGGCTACCTCACAAAAGAGGGCGTCCGTAACGTATGGTCAAACAGATTGATGTCACTTGCATCAATCGCTGTACTTACTTCTTGTTTGGTACTCATCGGTATTGCAGTAATGCTCTTCGTTAACGTAGATGCAATGCTTGAAAACGTTGAGGATCAAAACGTAATCATGGTTTATCTCAACGACAACCTCACAGAGGAACAGATAAACAAAGCGGGCCAGGATATTAGAATGATTCCAAATGTAGGTTCCGCTGATTTCGTATCAAAAGCAGAGGCATATGAATCCCAGCTCAAGCAGATGGGTGAAGATGCACTCCTTTTGGAAGGCCTTGAGGAAAACCCAATGCCTGACTCATACAAAGTAACAATGTCAGAACTTTCTGACTATGATAATGTACTCAAGATGCTCGGTACGGTTGAAAACGTATTAAGTGTACGTGGTAACAGTGATCTTGCTGGTCAAGTAAGAGAGGTTCGTACAGGTGTTACATACATCTGTCTTGGAATCATAGTCTTGCTCCTTGCAGTAAGTCTTTTCATTATCGCAAACACAGTACGTGTAACAATGTACAACAGACGTCTTGAAATCAGCATCATGAAGGCAGTTGGTGCAACCAACTGGTTCATTCGCTGGCCATTCATTATTGAGGGTATCGTAATCGGTATCATCTCTGGTATCGTATCACTTGGCCTTGTATTTGGTCTCTACCAACTCGCAATCAGCCAGTTCGGTACAATATTCTCATTGTTTGGTTCAACAAGTATTTCATTCTTACCTTATGCATTACCAATGCTCGGTGCATTCATCCTTATCGGTGTCGGCGCTGGTGTATTTGGTAGTATCGTTTCAATGGGACGTTACCTTAAGGAACAGGGAGGAAGTGTAGTTTCAAATGACAACGACAGTCACAGCAATTAAACGAATCACATCACTTCTTCTTGCACTCGTTTTCTGTATAGCCCTTATCACTCCTGCACTTGCAGCAGATAAGGAAGTTTCGGCTGAAACTCAAGCTAAGGTCGACGAACTTGAAAAGAAAAAGGAAGACTTAAACAAAGTAATTGAAGAGGCTGAAAAGAAGAGAGCAGCGCTCAGCGGTGAAATTGCAGAGGCTAGAGCATCTGCAGCTGAAATCCAAGAAGTGGTAGATGCATTGCAAGCAGAAGTTAATGCATATCAGTCCAAGATAGATGTTCTTAATGCACAGATTGGTTCTGTTCAAAAGCAGATTGATGAAACAGAAGCTAATATGCTCACACAAGAACTTCAAATTGAGGCTACACAGCAACTTTTAGCACAGCGCCTTCGCGCTATGTACATGGCTGGTAATGTTTCAACAATTGAAATAATTTTTGAGGCTGATAACTTTGAAAACCTTCTCAATCGTATTGAACTTGTAACTCGTATCACTAAGCATGACAATGAAATCGTTGCACAGCTTAAGGGCGATATTGAAAAGTACGAAAAGATGAAGGCTCAGCTTGAAGAGGATAAGATTGAACTTCAAGCATCAAAGGATGATCTCGTAGCATCTCAGTCCAAGATTAAGGATGCTAAGAAGGAAGTAGATGCACAACTTAGAGTTTTGGAGAACTATCTTGCAAAACTTAAGCACGATGATGCAGAACTTGTAGCTATTGAAAATGAGGCTAGCAAACAGCAAAATGCTTATGCTCAGTCTATTTACAATATGCTCCATGGCGTTTCAACAGGTGATGGCTCAGCAAGCCTTATCTGCCCTGTACCATATGGCAGTGCATATATTTCATCATACTATGGCATGCGTAGTACTCCAGGTGGCAGTGGTACATCATTCCACTATGGTATTGATATTACAATGGGCGGCGCTAGTGCTTACGATAAGAAGATAATTGCAGCAGGCAATGGTACCGTACTTATCGCAAGTAATGCTTGCGGACACAACTATGGCAAGGCAAGGAGCTGCGGATGTAACGGTGGTTATGGTAACTACTGTGTAATCGACCATGGCAATGGTGTTATTGCTTGGTATGCTCACTTGACCACTTGCTATGTATCAGTTGGACAGACTGTTGTACAGGGTGAAACAATTGGTATTATGGGATGTACAGGTTATTCAACAGGTGCACACCTTCACTTTGAAATTAGACGAAGCGTAAGTGGTTCAAGAACTGCAAACGCTGTTAACCCACTCAACTATATTCATGTGCCTTAAGGGAGGTTTCTATGAGTAGAAAAATTCCAGTTGGAACGGCACTCGCAATACTCTTTGTTGTAATGGCTGCAACAATTGCCATTACAATGAAAGTATCGATGAATGCTTATAACAAGTTAATAAGCGACCTCGCTGAACGCTCCGCAATGTATGAGGGCGTAGCAGAGGTGGACAAGATAGCACGTGATAAGTTTGACGGTACAATAGATGCTGATAGTATCTATTCTGGTATCGCTGGCGGTTATATCAATGGCCTTGGTGATGCTGCTTCCTACTACCTCAATCCAGAGGAGTACTCAACTTACAAAAATAAGCTTCTTGGTAAGATGAGTGGTACGGGTATCACTTGCGCTTACAACAAGGAAACTGACTATCTCCATATCTCAGCTGTTGCAAAGAACTCACCAGCTGAGCAGGCTGGTATCAAGCCAGGCGATGAGATATCCAAAATTGCCGATATCGATGTTGACTATGAGAACTACAAGGAACTTGTTTCAAACCTTGAAGGTAACAAACTTCAAAATGTCAACGTAACTTACGTTCGTGACGGTTTGCCAAACACAGTAAATCTTGTCATGGGATATAACGTAACATCAGTTTCGTATCGTAACGTTGGTGCAATTGGTATTATCTCAATCAATGGTTTCTATGAAAATGCAATTGGCCAGTTTAAGGATGCAATCGCAGCCTTGACTGAGGCTAAGTGCACATCACTCATAATTGACGTTAGAAACTGTGATGAAGGTACAATTGAATACGCTACAGAAGTACTTGATATACTTGTTCCAGTTGCAACAGATGGCACTGGTGCAATGGCTACAATAGTAAATTCTGAGGGTAAGACAATTGAGACTTATCCATCAGATTCTGAGAGCGTTTCACTTCCAATGCTCGTACTTGTAAACGGTAGTACAGAGGGTCCTGCAGAGCTCTTTGCTTGTGACCTTCGTGACTTTGGTAAGGCACAGCTTATTGGTACTAAGACAAGAGGCGTTTGCACAATGCAGGAGGTATATCCTCTTTCAAATGGTGGCGCATTAGTCCTCACAGTTGCTGACGTACTTCCATACACAAGTGACAAGATTAACGGTAAGGGACTTACTCCTGACTACCTTGTTAAACTTACAGCTGAGCAGACTGCTCAGATAGGCATAATGTCTGATGGAGAGGATCCACAGATGCAAAAGGCATTTGAAATCTTCCAGGGCGCTTCTGCTGCTGGCGAAGATGAAGGCTAAACAGCAATAGGCGAAAGCAATTTAGAAATCAAAACAAACTAACAAACGGTGACCCAAATAATGGGCCACCGTTTTCTTGTTTTTCGGACAAATATGTAATTTTGAATAAAAAATAAACTTTGGGCAAATTACACAAAATCTTTGATATATCAATTGATTTTTTTATTATTATGTAATATTATAAACTTGTATACATATAAAACCTTATTATAAGGAGGAAATCGGTATGAAAATTAGTAAAAGATTACTTGCTGTACTGATGGCAGTAGTAATGATACTCACCATCGTACCACTCGGACTTTTCGTTTTCGCGGAAGACCCAGTAAGGGAAACTAAGACATGGCATATTAAAACTCTTGATGATTTCAATGATATCGGCAATGAGGAAAAGAATATGCTCTTGTCAGATAACTATATCCTCGATAATGATATTATTCCGCAAACTGTTACAGACAAGATGATTGCTTGGCTTGCTTCTGATGAGGCAAATCAAATTGCAGTAAGTGAGAAGCTTGCTCCTTTGTATAGCATTTCATTTGATGAATCTGCTGCTCCTGACACCGATTATTATGAGAAGGGTGCAGGTGACGAATATAATAAAGTTGAGTTTACAGAAGGTAAACAATATGAGCCAAACGTATATTACGTTTTGGAATATGTAATATCAACTGCTGAATCTGTTGTATCAGGCACTGATTATTATGAGAAGGTAGCAGAAGGCGAATATACTAAAGTTGAGTTTACAGAAGGTAAACAATATGAGCCAAACGTATATTATGTTTTGGAATATGTAATATCAACTACTGAATCTGCTGTATCAGGCACTAATTATTATGAGAAGGTAGCAGATGGCGAATATACTAAAGTTGAGTTTGAACCAGCAAAACTTTATGAAAATGGTAAGTACTATAAATTGGTTTTAGCTGAAGGCGAAAAATTCACTCCTTCAATATTTGGTAGTTTGCTAGATGATGCATATACTAAAGCATATTCTACGATACAAGAATTGTCAGGCGTAAAAGATGGCGATGCTGATCCAAATACAATTGAAATGATAAGTGGCGCTTTTACGGGTACTTTTAATGGACAGGGCTATGTAATTGATCAGGTTGAACTGAAACAAACTACTGGAATATATTGCGGCCTGTTTGAAAATAATAAGGGTACTATTGAAAACTTAATTCTTGGTAATGAATTTGTGATTGAGTTTACACCTGATGTAAGTATGATAAGTCTTTTACACATCTTATTGGGATCAGGCGTTTATGCTGGAGGTATTACAGCAATTAATGCCGAAGGAGCCAATGTCAACAATTGTGATTTTAATGGTTTTGTTATAGTTGATTTTGCACCTTATTTTACAGAGGACGCTTTAAGTAAGGCAAAAGACAATATCCTTAGTGCTTTCTACTCCTTGCCTTTGGAAGCAGGCGGAATTGCCGGCGCAAATAATGGCACTATTGGTGATGATTGTTCTACAGCTTATGCCTATGTTGGTTCCAATTATTTTGGAGGAACAGGAATTAAATTGGGCCAAAAAGTTGGTTCTGATAATGATATTTCAATGATTTCTGTTAATAGGAAAGTAGCAAACTTTGATAATGTACCAGAAAATCAAGTAGTGTTAAAAACAGAACAACTAAATGAAGAAGATAGATATCAGTTGTTAAAGGGAACTGATGCAGTTGGCGCATATACTTTCTACTATATAAGAATGATTGCTTGCGAGCATTTGAATATTAAGGATGAAAATCATGTGCTTGCGGTTACACCAACATGTAAAACAGCAGGAAACATTGAATATTGGACTTGTCCTGATTGTAATCAAAAATTTGCAGGTCCAGAAAAGCCAACTATTGATTCTACTAGTGTTTTGACTGTAGGTCTTTCAAAAAATAGAACAAATCATGATGCTACTACTGTAAAGCATACTGATGCAGCTGATCCAACTTGCGGAGCAGACGGTAACATAGAATACTGGTATTGCTCAACATGCAATGCATATATGATTGCGGCTACTGGTGCAGAAGATGAAACGGTAGTTACAATCGAAGGCGTTGAAGGCAACTTCATTGAAGTTGATCAGAGCGCAACAGTTGTAAAGGCAACAGGTGAACATAGTGCAACACCATTTGCTGCAAATGATCCAACATATGAGTCGGATGGTAATAAAGCATATTGGTATTGTGATGAATGTAAGCAATATTTCCTTGAAGAAGCTTGCGAAACACCAGTTGATTATGATGAAGATATAGTGATTCCTAGATTGACTATTGAAGTAAAAGATTCTAGTAATTACACAAAAGAAACTGTGGATAGTTTGAGCGCAATTATTGCTTCAATGCCAAGTTCTAAAGATGGTTTGAAATTATCTGATTTTATAGGCAACCTTAAAGATGGTTTGGAGTATGTTGTAAGGGATGCTGAAGGAACTGAAATAACAGATTCTGATGCGATTGTTCCAACAAATGCATCAGTTGAAATTAAGGATCATCCAGCATCTGCTGTAAAAGTTATCGTTCGAGGTGACGCAAATGGTGATGGTGCTGTAGGCATTGCGGATTACATTACTATAAGAAAGAAGATTATGGAAACAACAACTCTTGATGCGATTGCGAGTATAGGTGCTGATGCTAATGGAGATGGCACTGTAGGTATTGCTGATTATATCGCAATTAAGAAATTGATAATGAAATAAAGGGTGAAATGTAATGAAGAAATTATTATCTCTTATAGTTGCTATTGTACTGATAATGAGTATTGTGCCTATATCGGCATTTGCTGCAGGAAGTATTTCTCCTTCAACTGGTATAATAGAAATTAAAACTGGTCAATCAAGTACTTTTTATATCAATGCTAATAACGCTGCTGGTCGTGTTGATATTTCAACAAGTGATTCAAGCGTTGCGTCTATATCAACAAATAGTGTGTTTATTGATAGTGATGAGGGTAAAACAACATCTCAGGCAGTAACTGTAACAGGTAACAAGGCAGGAACTGCAAAAATTACTGTTACAAACACATCGGAGACAATGACATATGATGGGGAAGGACTGGCAAATACTTATACAATTAATGTTACAGTAGTAACACCAGCTACAGCAGCTCCTTCCACAACAAAGGCTCCAAAGCCAACAGCAGCTCCAGTTGCTCCAACAAAGGCTCCTGACAAGAAGGACGATACAACTACAACAACTAAGAAGACAGAAGATGTAACAAAGGAAACAACAACTCTTAAGGTTAAGGATAGAGTTGAACTTAATGCTCTTAAAGTTGTAGCTAATAGTGATGTAGCAGTAACACTTGTTCCTGGAACATATGACTATGACATCACAGTTCCTGCTGGTACAAAGTCTCTTGCAGTTGATGCAACTGCACTTGATGATGCAACAGTAGAAGTAATTGGAAATGATAACATCTCTGATGGTAGCGTAGTTACTATTAACGTTACATCTAAGGATGGCGTAAAGACAGTTTATAATGTTAAGGTTGCTTATGCTGATGAACAGCAGCAAGCAAGACCAATAATTCAAAGAGAAGGCGTTTCTAAGGGCCTTGTAGTTATCATTGGTATTGCATTGTTCTTCCTTGGCCTTATCATTGGTCTTCTTCTTGGATTCCTTATTGGTAAGAAGAAATATGAAAACACTGAATATGTAGTTGGCGGTGGCGACTTCGTATCAGGTAGCGCAGATGATGATGGTGTAGTATCACCATTCCAGACATCAGGATTCAATTTTGAATCAGCAGGTGGCATGGGACTTAACTATGACTTCGCAAATGATGATTTTGAGGATTCAGCAGATGATGCAGTATCACTTCGTGATCCTGTATATTCAGAGCCAGAAGCTCCTGTAATTGAATCAGCTGATGAGCCAGTTAATATCCCACCAGTAGCTCCTGTAATTCCTGTTGCAGAGCCAGTAGCTGCTCCTGCACCAGTAGTTGAGCCAACTCCAGCTTATACAGCTCCAGAGCCAGCTTACGCAGCTCCTGCTCCAGCATATGCTCCTGCAGCTCCAGTTGAGCCAGCTGCACCTGTAGCAGAACCAGCTCCTGCTTATGTTGCTCCAGAACCAGCTTACGCTGCTCCTGTAGTAGAGCCTGTAGCACCTGCTCCAGAGCCAGTAGCTCCAGTAGTTGAGCCAACATCATATGCTGCTCCTGTTGCACCAGTTGCAGAGCCAGCTCCAGCTGAACCAGTATCAGGCCTTGGCCTTATCAATTCGGCACTTAACGATGCTCCAGCAGCACCAGTAGCAGAGCCAGTTGCTCCAGTTATTGAGCCTGTAGCACCAGTTGCTGAACCTGTAGCTCCAGCTGAATCTTATGCAACACCATACGTTGATGATGCACCTCCAGTACTTCCTTATGAAGCTGGTACAGCATTTGGATCAATTCCATTTGAGCAGTCAGCTGACTAATAAATAAAAAGATGCCCGGAATTTCGATTCCGGGCATTGTTTTTTTATATAATGTTTTAATTATTTAATACCTAATTATACGCTAGCATATTTGAACAGGTGAGAAGAAATGAGCAATGTGCTGTGTGCTACTGGCTCTGCTGAAATGGAGTCTACATAGAACCAAGATGAAATCTGAACAACATCTTCACCAACGTTTAGGTTAAGAGCGTCTGCCTCAGCAGGAACAGCTTTTCTTTTGATAGTATCAGTAGAAATATGGCTAATTTCGGTACTCATCGCTGCATTAAGTTTTGAGTTGTATGACTCATCAAATTTGAAATTATTGCCAGCTAACTTAAATGCTTCCTCTGTAAAGTATATGCAGTCAAGCGCGATAGGGGAATCACTTATAAGTCTGATTCGCTCAGCACCATGGATTTTGGTGCCTTCTTCCCAACGATTTAAGTACTTTATATTCTTCTTGTCTACTTTTCCAACAATTTCGTTTACAACTTTAATATTGTCGATAAATCCAAGTGACTGTGCGGTAAATGAGAATGATGAAAAAGTAGTTATAGCATATTTGTCTGCTGGTGCAACAAAGGTGCCAACACCTTGTTTTTTGTAGATAAGACCTTCCTCTTCAAGTTGGGCGAGAGCCTCGCGTACTGTTGCACGACCAACGTTTAACTCTTGCATGAGTTCACATTCTGTTGGCAACTTTGAATTGGCAGGATATTTTCCTGCTACGAGTAAGTTTTTAACATAGTCCTTAACATAGATGTAAAGAGTTGCAGCATTTTCTCTTTTTGACATTTCTTTGCCCCCAAATGTTATGTTGTTCGGTTGTTCGTTTTTTCTATTTTATTACATAACAAACAGTTGGGTCAAGTAATTTAAAGAAAAACCATGTGATTATTTTAAATTTTCGAACGATTCTACGAAAGAATCTGTCTTTTTTATGAAATCTTCAAGGCTTATATTTGGGTTTTTGATGTTCTTTTGGATGATTAGACCATCGGAAACGAGAAGGCAAACCCAAGCGAGATAATCAGCGTTTTCAGAGCCTGAACGTTCCGCTATTTTTGTGGAGATAACATGCTGGAATTGGGTGTATCTTTCAATGAGTTTCTCACGTATTTCAGAGTTGTCTATACATGATTCAAAGATGAGCTGAATACGTGGACCGACAAGTTGTACATTCCTCTCTATTACGTACTTAATAAGTCGGTGCATAGAGGTATCTTTTTCCTTGTTGTCAACCCATGTTAAAAAGTCGTTCCACTGCTGATTTAAGAAACGGTCAGTGATATCGAGGAGTATGTCTTCTTTGGTCTTGTAATGATAGTAAAGAGTACCCTTTGATATGCCAGCTGTTGAGGCGATTTCCGCAAGGGAAATGTCTGCAAGAGAGTGGTTATCAAGGAGCTGTTCTGTTGTGTTCATTATGATATCTTTGACGTTATCTTTTCTTGGTGCAGCCATAAAAACCTCCACTTTTCGTGATTAGGCACAATTGTATCATCTTTTTGTTGATGAGTCTAGTTGATTTTACATATATAAAGTGGTATAATTATAGACAGTTAGTCGGTCGTTTGACCGACAAGCCGGAAAAATATAATTATAGAAGGTGTTACCAAGTGCCTAACATTAAAAAGATTCAGCGAAAGCTGGATAAGAAGTACGGCGGAAAAGTTCAAGTTACGCTTGAGGATGATATCATCAGACTCACAGGCGAACTTGAGAATTGGAGCGACGTGTATGGCGCGTGCGCGATGGCTGCGACGAAACGCAGTAACGTGCATGTGGTGAACGATATTAAGTTCACCGGTGCAGAGGTTCCACCTATGAGAGTACCAAGTCTTACCGACAACGCAGTGGACGGCAAGACACCAGATGTACTCGTCATTGGTGGTGGCATTTCTGGCTGCGCCATCGCACGCGAACTTTCCAAGTGGGATATGAGCGTTATGCTTATTGAGAAGAACCCTGATTTTGCAATGGGCGCATCTGGCGCGAACGACGGAGAAGTTCACGTTGGATTTGACCTTTCAAAGGGTAGCCTCAAGCAGAAGTACGTTTTGCTCGGAAACAAATTGTATGACAAGCTTTGTGCTGACCTTGATGTTCCATTTAGGAGAGAGGGACAATACGTTCTCTTTACTCAGTGGTGGCTCTTTGTTCCACTTTTCTTCTTTGTACTTTGGAGAAAGTATCACGATGGTGTTAAGGACTCTCACTTCGTATTGAGAGGCAAGATTCGTCGTGATCAGCCAACATTTGATAAAAAGATTCTCTTTGGTGTATACAACGACACCGCCGGCGTTGTTTGCCCATATGGACTTACCATAGCCCTTGCTGAGAACGCCGTTGAAAACGGCGTGGAAGCATATTTAAATACAGCAGTACTTTCAATGGATACTAACGAAAACGGTGGTATCGTTGCAGTACACACAAACCGTGGTACAATTAAGCCAAGAGTTGTAGTAAACGCAGCAGGCGTATTTGCTGATGATATTGCAGAGATGGCACATGACCGTTTCTATTCAATTCATCCACGCCGTGGTACAAACTCTATCCAGGATAGAAAGTCAGCAAACATAATAGATACTGTAGCGTCAGTTCAGCACGTTAACTTGGCACTTGCCAAGAGCCACACCAAGGGTGGCGGACTTATGCGCACAGTTCATGATAACGTACTTGCTGGACCTGATGCTGTTGAGACTTATGCAAAAGAGGATACAGCAACACATCCAGAAAGTATCAAGGTTACTTATGATAAGCAGAAGGGTACAGTTCCACTTGCCAGTGAACGTGATATTATCACTTACTTTACAGGCGTACGAGCTCCGACTTACGAGGAGGACTTTGTAATTGAGTGGGGACGAAAGTGCAGCAATATGCTTCACTGTAGCGGTATCCAGTCACCTGGCCTTACAGCTGCTCCTGCTTTTGCCCTTGATATTGAAAAGATGGTTGTTGAGCGTATAGCACTTATCAAACCAGTTGAGAAGAAGCAGAAGTGGAATCCGGTAAGACATGGTGTACCAGTTCTCAAGGATATGTCTCCAGCAAAGCGTGCGGCATACATCCAAAAGAACCCTGATTACGGTGTAATCATCTGTCGCTGTGAAGAGATTTCAAAGGGTGAGATTATTGATTGTCTTAACCGCCCACTTTGCCCACCAACAGTGGACGCAATCAAGAAGCGTATACGACCAGGTATGGGTCGTTGCCAAGGTGGTTTCTGCTCACCACTTATTACCAAGATAATTGCAGAGCATGAAGATATTGCTCTTTCAGATGTTAGAAAATCCACAGCAGAATCAGTGATCTGCTTTGGTGAAACAAAGGGAGGTAGTACTAATGATTAAGACATGCGATGTTTTAGTTATCGGCGGTGGCCCTGCTGGCCTTGCTGCTGCTATTTCTGCCCATAAAGAAGGCGCCAGAGTTGTGCTCGTAGAGCGCGAAGCGAGACTCGGCGGTATTTTAAAACAGTGTATCCATGATGGATTTGGCCTTGTTCGTTTTAATGAGAAATTGTCGGGCCCTGAATATGCAGAGCGTTTTATTGACGAGTTCCGTGAACTTGGCATTGAGTCTAAACTTTTGACATTTGTAACTTCACTTGAGCGTATCCCAGAGGGATTCAAAGCAACTCTCGTAAGCCGTGATGGCGTAGAAGTTTATGAGACAAAGACTGTTATTCTTGCAACAGGTTGTCGCGAAAGGACATCAAAGCAAGTATTTATTCATGGTACAAGACCAGCTGGTATCTTTACTGCTGGTACAGCACAGCATTTCACTAACCTCTTGGGACAACTTCCAACAAAGCGCTGTGTAATCTTGGGCTCAGGTGATATCGGTCTTATTATGGCAAGACGTTTAACACTTGAAGGTGCTGAGGTAGTTGGCGTTTATGAAGTAAAGCCAACACCATCAGGACTTACAAGAAATATCCATCAGTGCCTTAATGATTACAACATTCCACTTCACCTTTCACACACAGTTACACGTGTGTTTGGTCAGGATCGTTTGACAGCCGTTGAGATAGCAGAGGTTGATGATCATATGAAGCCAATCTCTGGCACAGAGGAGATTATCGACTGCGATGCTCTCATCTTGTCTGTTGGCCTTATCCCAGAGAATGAGATTGCTGAGACACTTGATGTTCAGATTGACCCACGTACAAAGGGCCCAATCTGTGATGCACATCTTATGACAACAGTTCCAGGTATTTTCTCATGTGGTAATGCACTTCATGTAAATGACCTTGTTGACTATGTATCTGAAAGTGGTGAAACTGCTGGTAAATATGCAGCTCACTTTGCTATTGGTACAGATAGAGTTCCAGTAGAAATTCATCCAAATGAAAATATTCTTTACATTGTTCCACAGAGAATTGATTTAAGTGAAGATAATCACGAAACTGTGGTATACTTTAGGAGTAAAGAAGTTTTTGAGAAGGCAACATTTAGAATTGTTGCCGATGGCAAGACACTCTTTGAAAAGAGATACACATTCTTAAAACCACCAGAAATGGAAAAGGTTGTTGTGGATTTTGCAAGCTTTAACATCCGTGCTAATACAGCAATTAGAGCAGAAGTGGAGGTTGAAGGTCAATGAGTACAATCGTATGTATTACATGCCCACGTGGCTGTACAATAAACGTTGAACAGGTGAATGGCGAGTGGCAAGTTACTGGTAATTCCTGTAAAAAAGGTAAGGAGTTTGCTATCAACGAAATGACCGCTCCAAAGCGTACAATCTGTTCTACTGTTAAGACTACTTTCGCTGACGCTCCAGTACTTCCTTGCAGAGTATCTGCTGACATTCCAAAGGACAAGATATTCGATGTAATGAAGGAAATTAACAAGGTAGTAGTTAGCAAACCTCTTGATAGAGGCGATGTTATTATCAAAGACGTATTAGGACTTGGCGTAGACGTAATCGCAACGTCTAATTTACTTACACAGATATAAAGGAGAAGAATTATGGGATACAAACCTTATGAAGGCTTTGAGCCAAAGTGGATAAAAGAAGCAGCACCTGCTGATTCATACCGTTCAATTTTCCGTTGGGGTGATCCAAATCACTTTAAGTTCCCAAAGGAATCTCTTTATAAGTTGATGAAGGAAAGACTTGATATTGATGATACTTACGTAGATCACTATCGCTGTGATACAGGTCTTGAGCCTGTTGACTTTAAGGGTGAATATGCACCAAAGATGGCAAAGGAGCATCTTGATTTCTTTGCATCAATCTATGGTGATCAGATGTCACAATCTGATTATGACAGACTTTCAGTAGCATATGGTCAGACAGCATATGACCTCTATAGAATTCGTGAGCGTCAGTTTGACAGCCTTCCAGATGTAGTTTTATATCCATCTGAGTCTGAACAAATTGAAAAGACAGTTGAGTACTGTGCTAAGAATAAAATTCCACTCTATGTATATGGTGGTGGTTCATCAGTTACACGTGGCGTAGAGCCAACAAAGGGTGGCGTTTCACTCGATATGCGTCGTAACTTTAACAAGGTTATTCGTTTCAACGAGATTGACCAGACAATCACAGTTCAGGCTGGTATGTCAGGTCCAGACCTTGAAAAGCACCTCAACAATGCTGTTGCAGAGTTCGGTGCAAAGCGTGCATTTACATGTGGTCACTTCCCACAGTCATTTGAGTATTCATCAGTAGGTGGTTGGGTTACAACTAGAGGTTCTGGTCAGAACTCAACATACTATGGATGTATCACAGATATCTGCCTTCAGCAGAAGTACGCAACTCCTCGTGGCAAGATTGTTACATCACGTTATCCACGTGAGGCAACAGGTCCAAACCTCAATCAGATTATGATGGGTTCAGAGGGTACTTTTGGTGTACTCACAGAGGCAACACTTAAAATCTTCCACTACAACCCAGAAAATAGAAAGCGTTTTTCATACATCTTCAAGACATGGGACGATGCTATGGAATTCGCACGTGAGTGCCTCCAGGGCGAATTCGGTTTCTCATCAGTATTCCGTCTTTCTGACCCAGAGGAGACAAACATGATGCTCCGTCTTTACAACGTTGACGAGACACCAGCAGAGCCACTCCTTAATGCTATGGGCTACAAGGATATGGAGCGTTGTCTCTTCCTCGGTTTCACAGACGGTGACAAGAGCTATTCAAAGAACGTTGCTCACAACATCTTTAAGGTAGCTATGAAACACGGCGGTTTCCCACTTACAGGTTATGTATGTAAGGGTTGGGAAAAGGGTAGATTTGATGATCCATATATGCGTGATTCACTTCACGACTTTGGTATCATCATCGATACACTTGAGTGCTGCGTAAACTGGTCTAACATGGCTCAGGTACATCGCGATGTACGTGAAGTTTGCCACGCACTTCCAAATTGTGTAGTAACAACACATATGTCTCACTGCTACCCACAGGGTGCTAACCTCTACTTTATCTTTATCGCAAAGATGGATACAGCAGCAGAGTTTAAGGCATATCACAAGACAATTCTTGACGCTATTCAAAAGTCAGGCGCAGCTTTGTCACATCACCATGGTATTGGTAAGATGTTTGCACCATGGCTCGAAGGTTCAGTAGGTAGAACAGAGTATGGTACATTTAAGGCACTTAAAGAGTACTTTGACCCTGACTACACAATGAACCCAGGCGGCACAATAGGTCTTGATCTTAAAGAAGATGAAAAAATATTCCTTCGTGATGGCTACAAGGATATGGGCCAGGAGTAATATATGAGTAAAGCTGAAATTAGAGAAATCGAAATAGAACAGGATAAGATGAACCTGAGTCTTAAGATTACTATTCCTTATGACGCAGCAGTTCATTCTCCTAAAGTCACACTCATTTACAAGATGGGTGATGAGACTCGTTTTATTCCAATACTAGTTCAGTCTTATTATCCTAACGTTGATGGTACGACATGTACCATCATCGCTGGGTATAAATACAATATTGAATGTCTTTTCAATGAGCCAATCAAGGACTATCCAATCGAAATGCAAGTTGATGTCCTCTATGGTGAGGAACACCTTCGTGACATCCCACTTGAACTTGTTGGCAAGGTAGAAGTAATAGATTCACCATATACAATGGCTGCTGATGATAAACAGATAGTAATCAAGCGCCGTGAGCGCTATGTGGAGCCAAAGAACAATGCGTTCCTTGCAGTACTTAAGTTTATCGTTGCCGGTATCTATGCATTCCTTGTTAAGATTTTTGGTATACTTCTTATACCTTTCCTTGTTATCGATTCAATCTTTGCATTTTTTGAAATGAAGTCCGGCTGGGTATTAAAGGAAACTAGAACTCCAATTAGGTTCTTTGTTGACAATGTCCGTGTTGGTTTTAAATCAATCACACACGAGGAGATTGGACGCAAGAACTTAAAGAAGAATTGGGTAACAATGTGGATGGCTTTCTTTAAGAAATCCAAGATTGTTCCAAATAGGATAACATTCCTTTCAAACAGAAGAGGGGAACTTTCTGGCAACCCTGCTGATGTTTATGAGATTATCAAAGATGATGATACATTGGAAATCAAGATGCTTCTTGATGATAACCCAATGCATCGTATGAGCTTTAAAAACCTCTATACATTTGCAAAACTTTATTCGACTTCAAGAGTGGTAATCATAGATGACTTCTATGAGCTCACTTCAATGGTTGATAAAAAGAATGATGTAAAGCTTGTTCAAGTTTGGCATGCTTGTGGTGCGTTCAAGACATTTGGCTTCTCAAGACTTGGAAAGCCAGGTGGACCGAAGCAGACATCAACGAACCATCGTATGTACGATCGAGCTATTGTAAGCTCGAAGGAGATACGTAGGTTCTATGCTGAGGGCTTTGGCATTCCAATTGGCAATGTAGTTGCGACTGGCGTACCAAGAACAGATATGTTCTTTGACGAGCAAGTCGCAAACGAGATGAAGGCGAATTTCTATCGTGATTACCCAGAGTGGCAGGACAAAAAAATTATTATGTTCGCGCCAACTTTCCGTGGTAACGGAAGACTCACTGGACATTATCCGATGGAGAAGTTTGACTTGAAAGAGGTTGCTGATGCACTTGGTGAGGAGTATGGTATAATCGTCAAAATGCACCCATTTGTTAATAACCCGGTTGAGATACCAAAAGGTTACGAAAACCGCATAATCGACCTCTCAGAGAACTCTGAGATAAACGATTTGCTTTTCGTAACAGACATCCTTATAACTGATTATTCATCAGTTGTATTTGAGGCATCCCTCCTTGATATCCCAATGCTCTTCTATGCATTCGATTTATCAGAGTATATTGCAACAAGAGACTTCTATTATGAGTATGAGCCTTTCCTTCCAGGAAAGCTTACACAGACTCAGGATGAACTTGTTGATGCAATAAAGAATGAAGATTTTGAAATGGAAAAAATAGAACCATTCAAGCACAAGTTCTTTGACAACCTTGATGGCAAATCAGCAGAGCGTGTAGCTTCAATGGTAAAATCACTTCTTTAATATGGAGGTAGGAATATGGCATTTTGTAGAAACTGCGGTGCAGAGCTAAAGGATGACGTTAAGTTCTGCCCATCATGTGGTGCTGCTACTGGCGTGTCAGACAAATCAGGCTTTGATAAAAAGGCTGAGGAGTTTCAGAAAAAGGCAGCTGAACTTAATAACACAGAAGACACAACAGCAGATTTTGATCCAGATGATATAGCAAAGAACAAGGTATATGCAGTACTTGCTTATTTCACAATCCTTGTGCTTATCCCAATCTTTATTGCAAAGGATTCAAAGTATGCTCGCTATCATGCAAATCAGGGACTTGTACTTCTTCTTTTTGAGATAGTTGGAAGCATTCTTGTTGGTGTTGTTGCTGCTATTTCATCAACACTTGGTTCTGTATGTTCTGGTCTCTTAGGTCTTGTAACATTTGTCCTTCTTATCATCGGTATTATCAATGCTGTTGATGGACGTGCAAAGGAACTTCCAGTAATTGGTAACATCAGAATCTTGAACTTAGACTAATAAGGCAAAATAAAACTCCTCTAGGAAATCCTAGAGGAGTTCTTTTTATGCCTGTCCGGCTTTTTCTTTTTTCTTTTTCATAACTGCAAACGTTACGCTTGCACCTATTACTAATCCGCTTATTCCAGCGAGAATGATGTAACCAACATTACCTTCAGATTTGGAGAATAATGATGCGGCGCCACTATTGCCTTCAACTTCTTCCCATCCATATTTTGCTTCACTTACAAAATCTGGATAGATTTCAAGTATGCACATAAATATTTTTCCTGCATCATTTGTGTTGACAGCATCAACGAGTTTTGCTAAATCATCAAATATCAATTTACTTTTCAACATATGTTGTACGACATCAATTGTTTTCTCGTTATAAGCGACATATGTTGATTTATAATCGCTAGTGCCGCCTTCACTTGCTAGTTTGATTTCTTCTATTAAGTCAGGATATGTTACTAATACTGTTTGAAAGATTTTAGCGGCATCACCATCATGGACGACATCTGCAATTTTAGTAAACACATCAAGAGTTCTCTCGCTCCTTAGAACTGATTTAACAACCTCTGCGTTATCTTTTGCTGATGCTGTGATAGAAAATGTTGAGACGAGTAAAACAATTGTTAGTATTACGCAAGTTAATCGTTTCATGAATTATTTCCTCCGATAAGTCCCAGAGCGGATAGGATACGCTCTGTTGAGTGGCCGTCGCAAGCTGACATGTATGTGTCGGCAAAAGCGACGGAACGTGAAGCGCCAGCGCTGGCGTCAAGGGAGAGGAGAGTGGATACCAGTGAATCCTGAGTCTTGGCAATAGGGCCAGGAACGAAGGATTCGTAAGGGTAGTAGAAGTCGCGCTCTCCAACAAAGGACTCAAGGTCGTATGGGTAGAATACCATAGGACGACCAAGGAGCGAGTATTCAAAGATAATAGATGAGTAATCAGTTATCAAAATATCTGCCATTTTGAGAGCTTTATTTGTAGGAATATCGGATATATCAAGGCAAAAGCCTTTACAGGACTCCGGTATTGCTATTGAGTTCTTAACAAATGGGTGCATTTTAAGCAATAAAACGTAATCATCACCAAGTGCTGAATGCAAAGCTTCGATATCCAAACAATCGTCGTTATGCGCTAAAATAACATTGTTGCCACGGAATGTTGGGGCATAGAGGATGACTTTCTTTCCCTCAAAATCGTGAGACTTTAAATCGCCATTAAAGAATTCGTCTGTCCTTGGAACACCAAGTGGCTTGATGATTGACGCATCGCAACCAAATGCTTCTGCCCAATGTGGAATGATCTCACTTGCGGATACAGGTACGAGTGAATAGCAGTTGTGCATTGGGAAGCGCGTAGCACTTTTGCGGCTAGCACCGAACGATTTATCAAGGGTGCTGTAGCCCCATTTCTTGAAAGCGCCAGAGCCGTGCCACAGCTGCACTACACGAGTGCCTTGTCTTGGCTTTACAGCGTATGCTGAAAGCATGCTTTCCGTGAGGAATACTGTGCCTGCTTTGGCATATGCCTTGAGGAATTTGTCATATACTTTGCCACGATTTATCCTTCCACGGATTTTGCCAACCAAATTTGGCGCAGTAGTGATAGGTGCGTTAAAGCATTTCACGAGATTAAAACCGCCTCTGTTTTGAAGGGCAGTGTAAATTGGCACCATATTATCAGTGAGATCGTTGCTGTATGGGTCTGCGAAGAGTACAGTCTTGTCATCGACCTTGTATATGAGTTTGTAGAAACCAAACTTACATGGCCAAATTATTTTGTACTCAAGAAGACTTAAAAGTTCTGAAATATTCATACTCCTAGTATAATACCTTATTCGTTGATTTACAAATTAATTTGTTGTAATATAAAGGCATCTATTTATATAAAGGGGATTCATAATGGAACCAATTTATGTAACTGGTCATCAAAATCCAGATACAGACTCAATATGTTCTGCTCTTTGTTATGCAGCGCTTCGCAATGCGCTTGGCGACCGTCAGTATGTGGCGGCTCGTCTCGGCAACGTCTCTGACGAGACAAAGGCCGTACTTGATTACTTTGGTGTAGAAGCACCAAAGCTTATTACTAACGTACGCACTCAAGTCTATGACCTCTCATATGACGAGCCACCAACGCTCGGTCGCAAGGTCACAGTAAACAAGGCTTGGGAGACAATCAAAAATGCAAAACGTAGTGCTGTCCCAGTGGTAGAAGCGGACGGAAAGCTTTTTGGTATGCTTACAACTGGTGATATTGCATCATATGTAATGAACTCTGTTTATGAATATGGCAAGGATCAAAGTGTCAACTTTGATGTAAACGATCTTCTTGAGAAACCAATTGATGGTATTTGTAGCACAGAGGATATTCAGTATTTCCATTTAGAGGACTATGTTGATGATGTAAAAGATATCATCACTCGTAGCCGTTTTAGATGCTATCCAGTACTCGATGAAAACGACGTAGTAGTAGGTACAATCGGAAGATTCCACCTCATCAGATATAACCATAAAAAGGTTGTACTCGTTGACCACAACGAGGCAGCACAGTCAGTAGCTGGTCTTCAGCAAGCCGACATCTTGGAAATCATTGACCACCATCGTCTTGCTGACATTCAGACAGTAGCACCTGTATTCTTCCGCAACGAACCTCTTGGCAGTACTGCAACTATTATTGCGACAATGTACAAGGAGAAGGGTGTAGTACCAGACGAAAAGATTGCAGGCCTTCTTGCTGCTGCAATCATTTCAGATACAGTAATGTTCAAGTCTCCAACATGTACAGAGTACGATGTTGAAATTGCAAACAGAATGGCCAAGATTGCAAATGTTGATCTTAACGAACTTGGTGATGTTCTCTTTGCTGGAACAGCATCTCTTAGCAAGCCAATTGAGGAACTTCTCTACACAGACTTTAAAGAGTTCCATATTGCTGGCTACAAGCTTGGTATTGGCCAGGTAACATGCTTAAACTCAGAGGCACTCATGACACGTAAGGATGAGTTTATCAAGGCAATGTCATCAAAGAAGGAGAGCGCTAAGTATGACTTTATCCTTCTTATGCTGACCGACGTACTCCTTGAAGGTACTCATCTTATCTTCTTGGGTGATGAGGATACAATCTCTCAGGCATACGATGTGAAAGCTGAAAACAACGAAGTTTTTCTTCCTCATGTTATGTCACGTAAAAAGCAAATTGTCCCAAGACTTTCAGAACTTTGGGGTTAAAAAACAGGGCAACCGACAAGGTTGCCCTATATTTATGCATAATATTCGAAAAATATTGAATAAATATGCAAAAACTTCTTGACTTATTGAATAATACCTATATAATGAATGCATAATTATTTTATAAGAGGTAAACTATGGCAAAAATCTTTATCGACGGTAGCGCTGGTACAACCGGCCTCCGTATAGCAGAAAGACTTGAGGTACGACAGGACATAGAGCTCGTAAAACTCCCAGAGGAGCTGAGAAAAGACAACGCTGCAAGAGCAGCTGCTTTAAATGAAGCAGACGTTGCTTTCCTTTGTCTTCCAGACGCAGCAGCAATTGAGGCTGTTGGGCTTTGTACAGATGAGAACACAGTTATCATCGATACATCAACAGCACACCGCGTAGCTGATGGATGGGACTACGGATTCCCAGAACTCGAAGGACAAAAGGATAAACTTAAAAATTCAAAGCGAATAGCTAATCCTGGTTGTCACGCAAGTGGATTTATCTCACTTGTAGCACCACTTGTTCAAAAGGGAATAATAAGCGAAGACGCGAAACTTTCTGCTTTTTCACTTACCGGCTTCTCAGGTGGTGGCAAAAAGATGATTGCCGAATATGAGGACGAAAACAGAGATGCACTCCTTAAGGCGCCACGACAGTACGGCATCGCTCAGATGCACAAGCATCTCCCAGAGATGAAGAAACTCTGTGGCCTTCAAAGCGAACCAATCTTTTGTCCTATAGTTGCTGATTACTATGCAGGAATGGAAGTAACAGTACCACTCTTTAAGAGTGATATAAATGGCACAATTGATGATATCAAGAATGCATACAAAGAGTATTACAAAGATGGACTTGTTCACTTCGTAGACAGCGCAGATGAGAGTGGCTTCTTATCAGCCAACGCTTTCGAAGGACGAGACGATATGCAGATTACAGTCACTGGTAATGATGACCGAATCCTTCTTGTTTCAAGATTTGACAATCTTGGAAAGGGAGCATCAGGAAGCGCAATACAGAATATGAATTTGATTTTAGGTTACCCTGAAAGTACAGGGCTTAATGTATAAGGAGAGACACATGGAATTTATCGAAGGTGGCATTTGTGCCGCAACAGGCTTTACCGCTAGTGGTGTTCACTGCGGTATTAGGAAGAACAGGGATAAGAAGGACTTAAGTCTTATCCTCAGTGAGGTAAAAGCAGCAGCTGCTGCAACATATACAACAAACCTTGTTAAGGGTGCACCTCTCAAGGTAACAAAGGATCACATCAGTGATGGCTACGCAACAGCGGTAATCTGCAACAGTGGTAATGCTAATACATGTAATGCCAACGGTATAGAGATTGCTGAGCAGATGAGCACATTGCTCGCAGAAAAGCTAGGTATTGATGCAAAAGACGTAGTAGTTGCATCAACTGGTGTAATAGGTCAGCCACTTGATATCGAACCTATCAAGAATGGTATCCCAGAACTCATCGCGAAACTTTCAAAGGATGGCTGCGCTGATGCAGCAGAAGGTATCATGACAACTGATACTGTTAAGAAGGAAGTTGCGGTTGAGTTCGAGATAGGTGGCAAGACTTGCAAGATGGGCGGTATAGCAAAGGGTAGCGGAATGATTCACCCTAATATGGCTACAATGCTTGTATTCATCACAACAGATGTGGCAATTAGCCCTAAGATGCTCCAACAAGCACTTCAAAGCGATATCAAAGAAACATTTAACATGGTTTCAGTTGATGGTGATACATCAACAAATGATATGGTAACAGTACTTGCCAATGGTATGGCAGGCAACAAAACAATTGAAACAGACAATGATGACTTTAAGGCATTTATGACTGCACTCAATACAATCACAGTTCACCTCTGCCGCATGATTGCTGGCGACGGTGAAGGTGCTACAAAACTCCTTGAGTGCAAGGTAGTAAATGCCAAGGATAAAGAGACAGCAAAGACAGTTGCAAAGAGCGTTGTATGTTCAAGCCTTTTAAAGGCAGCAATGTTTGGCGCTGATGCAAACTGGGGCCGTGTACTTTGCGCCATCGGCTACAGTGGAGCGGACGTTGATGTCGACAAGATTGATGTCGCATTCAAGTCCCAAAAGGGCACAATTCCCGTTTGCGAAAACGGAGCGGGTATTGAGTTCTCAGAGGAGATTGCAAAAGAGATTCTCCTTGAGAAGGAGATAGAAATCGACATCAACTTAAACGATGGCGAAGAAAACTCAACAGCTTGGGGCTGCGACCTCACATATGATTATGTCAAGATTAATGGTGACTATAGGACCTAAAGGAGTACAAAATGGATTACACTTTCTCAAATGAAGAGCGCGCTGAAATACTTGTTCAAGCACTCCCATATATCAAAAAGTACACAGGCAAAATTGTCGTAGTTAAGTACGGCGGAAACGCAATGATCAATGAGGAACTTAAGCGCCAGGTAATGGAGGACATCGTCCTTTTGTGGCTCATTGGTGTTAAGGTTGTACTCGTTCACGGTGGCGGTCCAGAGATTTCTGAATTCATGGACAAGGTAGGCAAGAAGCCAGAGTTTGTTGACGGCCTTCGCGTTACCGACAAGGAAACAGTAGACATCGTTCAGATGGTACTTGCAGGTAAGGTTAATAAGACTCTTGTTAACCTCCTCCAGACAAAGGGCGGTAACGCTATCGGCCTTTCTGGTATGGATGCAAGACTCATTGAGGCCAAGATTAAGGATGCAAAGCTTGGCTACGTTGGTGAAATCACAGACGTACACATCAATCCAATTATGGACCTTCTGTATCACAACTACATCCCAGTTGTTTCAACAATCGCTTGTGACAAAGAGGGTAATGCATATAACGTAAATGGTGATACAGCTGCAGCATACATTGCTGGTGCACTTGGTGCAAAGCGTCTCATCATGATGACTGACATTGGTGGCATCCTCAAAGACAAGGATGACCCAAGCACAATCATCACAAATATTACACCAGAGGAAGCTCGTAAGCTCTGTGAAGACGGCACAGTAAATGGTGGTATGATTCCAAAGGTAGAGTGCTGCATTACAGCAATCGAGCAGGGCGTAGAAAAAGTAATAATCATGGATGGTACAGTACCTCACTCCATACTTATGGAACTCCTCACAGACGAAGGCGCAGGTACAATGGTAAGAGGCGAAAAGTAATGAGCATAACAAGTATTGATAACGAATTCGTCGCACACTCATATGGACGTTTTCCGGTAGAAATAGAGAAGGGTAAAGGTTCAATCCTTTACAGTACTGACAATAAAGAATATATTGACCTCACAAGCGGTATTGGAGTTACATCTTTCGGCTTTAACGATGAGACTTGGAAGAACGCAGTAATAGAGCAGATAAGCAAAGTTCAGCACACATCAAACCTCTATTACACAGCTCCATGTGCAGAACTTGCCAAGCTCCTTTGCGAGAAGACTGGTATGAAAAAAGTCTTCTTCTCAAACTCTGGTGCAGAGGCTAATGAATGTGCAATCAAGGCAGCAAGAAAGTATTTTAATGACCCTAATAAGAGCACAATAGTTACTCTCAAAAACAGCTTCCACGGTCGTACGCTTACAACACTTGCAGCAACTGGCCAGGACCACTATCATGAGCTCTTCCAACCACTCACACCAAACTTCACCTCTATCGAAAACATGGTAGAATTAAAATCAATAGATCCAACAACCATTGCTGCAGTAATGGTTGAGTGCATCCAAGGTGAAGGTGGAGTAGTTCCAATAGACAAAGAACTAATCACACAAATCAGAGAATACACACAGCAGAATGACATCCTCATGATCATCGATGAGGTTCAAACTGGTAACGGTCGTACAGGCAAGTTCTATGCATATCAGCACTACGATATCATGCCTGATATCGTCAGCACAGCAAAGGGTCTCGCCGGTGGTCTTCCAATCGGTGCAACACTCCTTTCTGATAAAGTACAAAACGTATTTGCACCTGGCGACCATGGCTCGACATTTGGCGGCAACCCAGTATCCTGTGCTGCCGCTTTTTCAATCGTCAACAGACTCACAGATGAGCAACTACAAGACGTAACAAGAAAAGGCGACAAAATTAAGGCAGAACTTCAAAACGTACCAGGAGTTACAGACATCACAGGCATGGGCCTTATGATTGGTATCAAGACTGAAAAGCCAGCAAAGGATGTTGTTAACGCACTCGTTGAAAAAGGTGTTCTTGCTCTCACAGCAAAGGATAAAGTAAGACTTCTTCCTGCGCTCAATATTGATGATGAAACACTCGATAAAGCTATCGAGATAATTAAGGAGACAGTATGCTAAAGAACAGAGATTTTCTTAAACTTTTAGATTTTACTCCAGAAGAAATTCAGTACCTTTTGGACCTTGCAAAGGACCTTAAGGAAAAGAAGAAAAACGGTATACCACACCGTATGCATGAAGGCAAAAATGTAGCCCTCATTTTTGAAAAGACAAGCACACGTACTCGTTGCTCATTTGAGGTTGCAGCAGCTGACCTTGGTATGCATCCTGTATACCTTGATCCAAAGGCTTCTCAGATAGGCAAGAAGGAGAGCATTGCTGATACAGCTCGCGTTCTCTCACGTATGTTTGATGGTATTGAATATCGTGGCTTTGGTCAGGAGAGAGTAGAGGCACTTGCACAGTATGCTGATGTTCCAGTATGGAATGGCCTTACAAACGAGTTCCATCCAACTCAGATTCTTGCTGACTTCCTCACAATAGAGGAACACTTTGGCAAGCTCAAAGGCATCACACTCGTATACATGGGTGATGCTAGATACAACATGGGTAACTCACTCATGGTTGGTTGTGCCAAGATGGGCATGAACTTTGTTGCTGGCGCACCAAAGAAGTATTGGCCAAACGAAGACTTGGTAAATCAGTGTAAAGAAATAGCAGCACAAACGGGTGCAACAATAACACTTAATGATGATCCAATGGATGCAGTTAAAAACGCCGATGTAATCTACACCGACGTATGGGTATCTATGGGTGAACCAGAAGAGGTTTGGAAGGAGCGCATTGACGACCTTCTCCCATACCAGGTCAACGCCACACTTATGAGCAATGCACCAGCAACTTGCAAGTTCATGCATTGCCTTCCAGCGTACCATGACCTTGGTACAGAGGTTGGTCGCGAGATCAATGCCAAGTTCGGCCTCGCTGCCCTTGAGGTTACCGATGATGTATTCGAGGGTCCTCAGAGCATCGTCTTCGACGAAGCTGAGAACCGCATGCATACCATCAAGGCAGTCATGGCAGCCACATTGTAAACAAATTAAAAAGTATCCCCCCACAGGGCTTGTGGGGGGATGTTTTTATTATTAGAATGGTTTGGTAATTTGTTTATAGAGGTAATATTTATGCACATGGCGGATGCGCTACTGTCTCCGACAGTAGCAACAACAATGTATGCAGCAACAGCGTTGGCTGGAACTGGCAGCATTGTGAAACTGAATAAACATGAGGATGTCAGTCGATTGCCAACAATGGCTGTAACTGCTGCATTGGTGTTCGCGGGCCAGATGATTAACTTTACTATTCCTGGCACGGGAGCATCCGGCCACATCTGCGGAGGTATGCTTTTAACTTCGCTCTTGGGGCCTGAGGCGGGCTTTTTGTCGATGATTGTCATCCTGGCAATTCAATGCCTATTCTTTGCTGATGGCGGCCTCCTGGCGCTTGGAGCGAACTGTTGGAATATGGCATTCTATGGATGCTTTATTGGCTATTATTTAATATGGCGTCCTATTATGAAGAGTGGACTTAGCAATCGTGTGAAACTGATACTGGCACCTGTGCTTGGGTGTATTTTGACGTTGCAACTTGGAGCATTCTCAGTATGCCTTGAAACGACTTTGTCAGGCGTAACTGATTTGCCATTTGGTGTGTTCGTAACTATTATGCAACCGATACATCTTGCAATTGGTTTGGTAGAGGGACTTGTTACATCAGCAATCTTGCTCTTTGTCTATGAGGCAAGACCATCTATTATTGTTGATTTGATGCCAGCACCCCTTTGGAACTGTGAAGGTGCAAAGAAGGCTGATAGATTGCCACTAGTTTCAACTTTAGCTGTAATTCTGGTGGCAGCACTTGCTATTGGAGGTGGCGTATCACTTCTTGCAAGCTCAAATCCCGATGGACTTGAATGGTCTATGTTTAACCAGATGGGTATTAATGAGGACTCCTATGGTGTAACTAGTTCAGCTGCTACTAAGGCTTCTATTATTCAAGAGAACTTAGCGTTCCTTCCGGATTATGCTTTTAAGGATAGTGAGGATTTCACTGGTACAGTTTTCTCTGGCATAGTTGGTACTGGAATCGTATTCTTGATATTCATAGTACTGTCTATGATTTTAAGTGGTCGCCGTGGCGGCAACAAAGCACAGAACGCTTTGATGGAACTCAAGGACATTGATGAACTTGCAGAGGGAAATAGTCTGATTCATAGATGTAATCCATTGATTAAACTTATTTGTACTATTGCTTATATTTACTTTGTTGTATCGTTTGATAAATACAATTTTATACCTCTTTGCTTGATGGCAATTATTCCTATTGCTGTATATCTTATTGCTCGAATTAATATTGCTTTGTGTTTCTATAAACTTAGAATTATCATGCCATTTATCCTGATGGTAGGTATCTTTAATCCTTTGTTTGAGGGTAGTGTGGGACTCGTTTCGATGTTTACGCTTATGCTCAAGGGAGTTCTTTCCCTTATGATGTCATTTGTGTTTGTTGCGACAACTCCTATTGATAAATTGTGTAATGCGTTGAGAAAAGTACACTTCCCAAAGATACTTGTTACAATGCTTCTTTTGACCTACAGATACATTGGTGTTTTGGTAAAAGAAGTTTCTGTTATGACGGACGCATATCATTTGCGCGCACCAAATCAAAAGGGTATTGCGCCAAAGGCATGGGGATCATTCCTTGGCCAATTACTACTTCGTTCAATGGATAAAGCGACAGAGATTTATAACAGTATGTTACTTCGCGGATATGGTGTGGAGGTTAAAAAATGATTGATTTTAAAAATGTTAATTTCTCATATGAAAAGGGCGAGCCAGTCCTTAAAGATATTAACTTTAGTATAGAGGAAGGCGAGTCCGTTGGACTCATCGGCTGCAACGGCGCTGGCAAGTCCACTCTCATGAAAGTCCTCTTAGGCCTTTTGCCTCATGAGGGTGAAATCAAGGTCGGAGACTTGACTGTCTCCAAGGAGACTTTGCCAGCCGTTCGCCGCAAGATTGGCTTTGTCTTCCAAGATAGTGATAACCAAATGTTTATGCCAACAGTATATGAAGATATGATGTTTGGTCCAACAAATTATGGTCATACCAAGGAAGAGGCTGCGGCTCGTGTTGATGAGGTTTTAGAGGAACTTAACCTTACATATCTTAAGAATAAGTATAACCATAAGATATCTGGCGGTGAGAAGAGGATGGCAGCCATTGCAACTATCCTTACGATGAGACCAAAGGTTATTTTGATGGATGAGCCATCAATTGCACTTGATCCAGAGAATCGTCGCCGTGTAATCAATGCAATAAATAAGTTGTCTACAACAAAGCTTATTGCATCACATGACCTTGATATGATTCTTGATACTTGTAGCAGAGTAATACTGATGCATGATGGTGAAATTATAGCTGATGGTCCAGTAGAGAAAATACTGACTGACCGTGAACTTTTAGAGACAAATCATATGGAATTGCCTTTTAAACTACAAGGTTTGCAAATTAAGAACAACTAGTGTATAATAACTCCACTATATTAATGGAGGAGTTATTTATGAATAACAAACTTGTTTGTCAGAACAACTATCCTTACGTTGTTTTCCACGGCTTCGCAGGCTTTGGTGATAATGAAAAAGTATCTCAGTATTGTCCTTACTTTGGTTTCTACAACCAGAGCATTCCAAAACTTTTTGAAAAATATGGTGCAGAGATGCACACTCCATCAATGAGTGGTTTCACATCAATGTGGGACCGTGCTTGTGAAGCATGGGCACAGATTGTTGGTGGCCGTGTTGACTATGGTAAGGTTCACTCAGAGAAGATGGGTCACGCTCGCTATGGTCGTACATATGAGGCTATGGTTCCTGATTGGGGCCAGCTTGATGACGAAGGCAAAATTAAGAAGATTAACGTAATCGGTCACTCATTCGGTGGTCCAACAGTACGTTTCTTTGTTGATATGGTTGTACGTGGCTGCCAGGAAGAAATCGATGGCACACCAGCAGAGGAACTTTCAGAGTTCTTCAAGGGTGGTCACGAGAACTGGATTCACTCATGCACAACACTTGCAGCAGCAAACGATGGTATTTCATTCCTCTATGCAATTGAAAAGCCAGCACCATACATCGCTCAGGCTCTCGTTGCATTCCTTGCTGGTCTTGGTAGCATTCCATTCGGTGATTGGTATGATCCTCAGATGGAATCATGGGGCCTTGGTTGCGCACCAGAGGAGAGAAAGTGGTCTAAGTTCCACCTCGACTTTAAGAACGCTAAGCGTTACTACTATTCAGAGGACTGCTGCCTTAACGACCTCTATATTCACAAGTTCCGTGAGCGCTCAGCTGATTGGAAAGCATTTGATAATATCTATTACTTTGCTTACTCAGCTTGCTGCACAGAGCAGAATGCAGAGGGCAACTGGGTACCACTTAAGAAGTGTATCCCATTCATGAAGCCAACTGCTAAGATTGTTGGTAAGTACAAGGGCAACCCAGCTGATGAAAATCATGCTGAAGTTGATGCTTCATGGCAGATGAATGATGGTCTTGTTAATACAAGAACAGAGCAGGCTCCAAGACGTGAGAACTGGCAGCCATGGGAAGGTGACCATGACCTTAAACCAGGTGTTTGGTATGATATGCCAACAGAGTCTAAGGACCACATGTGCTACTGTGGTACATTGGAGAAAAAGACTGATTACTCAATCTTCTTCTATGATATTCTTAATAGAATCAACAATCTTCCAACAGTAGACTTATAAGAAAAGAATTAGGACGCGAGGAATTATCCTCACGTCCTTTTTGTTTAGTTAAGTTTTAAGTGAAGGATGCGCATGACGCTTTCGTCAATGCGCTCTTCGGTGATGGTGCCGTTTTGTACAGCAGTGAGAACGCCGTTGTAGGCTTCGATGTAGTTCTCTGGGAGGAGAATGATATCGACGCCAGCCTGGATGGCTTTGACTGCAGCATCAGCTGCATCGTACTGCTGGGCAATGGCACCCATATTCATACCATCAGTGATTACTACACCTTGGTAATTTAACTCACCTCTGAGTTTCTCAGTGATGAGTGTGTAGGAGAGAGTGGCAGGAGTGCCGTCACCAGTAACCTTTGGTGCTGCAATGTGAGCTACCATTACCATATCTGTTCCTGCATCAATTCCTTTGATGAATGGAATCATCTCACAACTTTTAATCTCTTCCCAAGTCTTTTGTGTTTCAGCATAGCCTTTGTGTGTGTCAGTCTGTGTATCTCCGTGACCAGGGAAGTGCTTGATTGATGTCATCATATTTGCATCGTGGAAGCCTTTGATTGCACCTGCAACCATTTTGGCTGCGTTTTCAGGATTTGCTGAAAATGCGCGCTTTCCAATTACTGGATTGCTTGGATTGGTGTTGACGTCTGCAACAGGTGCAAAGTCTACATCAAAGCCATATTGATTTAGGTAGGTGCCGATTGTTTTGCCTATGTTATAGGCTTCATCGGCATCTTTTGTTGCAAGCATACTACTGAATTTTGTTACATTGAAGTTTGGATTTTTTGCAACTCTTGCAATTGAACCACCTTCCTCATCTACACCGATGAGTGGCGTGAGTTCATTTAAGGCGTGAATGTCACTTGTAAGCTTTGTAAGTTGCTCTGGGTTTTCAATGTTCTTGGCAAAGAGGATGATGCCGCCGGCAGGATACTCTTTGTATGTATTTTTCATTGTATCTGTAATTGCTGTTACTTTTGTGTCCTCTGGGAGAGTTGGATCAAGTGCTTCTGG
>JAGHVH010000042.1 GCA_018064455.1 Candidatus Limimonas egerieequi
CAATACCTCTTGTCATCGGAAAAGATGACAAAAGGTATCTTGTCGTTTTGTGAGACGTCCGCTTTGCCACCGCTTAATGAAAAGCGTAGCTTGATAAAGACGTTTCTTATTGCATATACACCGGCAGATAGCACACCTATAAGGATTGTAAAGAGCATGCTACCTGTGCCGGGATCAATGTAGTAGAACATGTAATGTTCTCCTTTTAACGATCTTCTCTAAAGTACGAGAGACCAAGTGCCTGTGGAGGCTGTGACTCTCTCTTCTCTCTCATGCTGATGATTATGAGTACTATGAGTGTTACGAGATATGGAAGCATCTTAAAGAGTTCCATCTGCTCGGCACCAAGACCTGGAATTGAGATGTAGTTGTATATGATGAAGAGACCACCGAAAAGGATACTTGCTGGGATTGCCCAGTTTGGTCTCCAAAGAGCAAAGATTACGATTGCTACTGCAAGCCAACCACGATCACCAAATCCGCCGTTTGACCAGATACCACTAGCGTAGTCCATTACATAGTAAAGGCCACCAAGACCAGCGATGATTGAGCCAAGGCATGTTGTTACATACTTGTAGCGGTTAACGTTGATACCAGCAGCATCAGCTGTTGCTGGGTTCTCACCTACTGCACGAAGGTGGAGACCTGTGCGTGTGTGGTTGAGAACATAGCTTGAGATGATTGCAACGATAATTGCAACATATACAAGGAAGCTGTATGAGAAGAAAAGCTTTCCTATTACACCGAGGCTGTCAGCAAATGGAAGTGATGTCTTGAAACACTTGGATGTTGCTGAAAGTGTGATTGCTGGCATATCAGAACCAGAAATCTTGATGAGTGAACCACCGAAGAAGTTACCGAAACCTGTACCGAAAGTTGTGAGTGCAAGACCAGTTACGTTCTGGTTAGCACGAAGTGTTACGGTGAGGAAACAGTAGATAAGGCCCATGATGAGGGAACCTAAAATTGATGTAAGAAGTGGAATGAGTACTGCAAGGAATGGATTGATGTTTGCAGCACCAACAGATGACTCATAGAAGAATGAGCCGATTACACCAGAGATAGCACCAACATACATGATACCTGGAATACCAAGGTTTAAGTGACCTGACTTCTCAGTGAGAATTTCACCTGTGGCACCAAAGAGGAGTGGTATACCCTGCATTACTGCACGCTGAAAGAATTGAACGAACATCATCATTTAGAACCACCCTCCTTTGCATTCTTCTTTATCTCATAGTTGATAAAGAACTCGGAGCCAATTATGAAGAAAATTATGATACCTACGATAATATCTGAGAAGGAAGCGTTAAGACCACAAATCTGTGAAATCTGAATTGCGCCCTTTTCAAAGAATACAAGAAGGAATGATGTAAGCACCATAAAGATTGGATTGAATTTAGCAAGCCATGAAACCATGATTGCTGTAAATCCACGACCGCCAACTGTTTCACGTGCGATTGTATGGTCTGCACCGGAAACAAGAAGGAATCCAGCAAGACCGCAGAGGAGACCAGAGATGAGCATTGTACGGATGATAACTTTCTTAACGTTGATACCGATGTACTTTGCTGTGTTCTCAGATTCACCTACTACTGAGATTTCGTAGCCCTGCTTTGAGTACTTTAAGTAAACATACATAATTACTGTAAGTACAAGTACAATAACTACGTTGAGGAGGTATGCTTGACCGCCTACTGATGGCATCCAACCGAGTTTGGTTGAAGCGTTAAGTACGTCAATCTTACCTGAACCACCTGTTGCGAAAATACTGATGAATACTGATACAATCTGCATTGCGATATAGTTCATCATCAGTGTGAAGAGTGTCTCGTTGGTGCCCCAACGAGCCTTGAAGAATGCTGGGATGACACCCCAGATTGCACCCGCAAGCATTGATGTTACAACCATTACGAAAATGAGTAACCAGTTTGGAAGTGCATCCTTAATGAACATCATACAAGCGGCAGAGGCCAAACCACCCATAAGGGCCTGACCCTCAGCACCGATGTTCCAGAATTTCATTTTGAAAGCTGGTGTTACAGCAAGTGAGATACAAAGGAGCATTGCGATACCCTGAAGGAGGGCCCAAATTCTACGCTCTGTGCCAAATGCGCCGTCAACCATTGTCTCAAACACGTCGAGGGGATCTTTACCTGTTAAGAAAACGATTACAACTGCGCAAACAGCAGCACCTAAAATGATGGAAGCGCCACGGATAAGCCATGCTTTCCACCAGTCCATATTCTTACGTTTTACTACGTGGAAACCTAGCATTATTCTTCGCCTCCTTTACCAAATGTCTTGGTCATAAGAAGACCAACCTCTTCTTTGGTTGTCTCTCTTGCATCAACGATACCTGTTACCTTACCGGAACTTAAAACAACGATACGGTCACAGAGTGCAATGAGTACGTCAAGGTCCTCACCAACAAAGATTACGGATACTCCGTCCTCTTTCTGCTGGTTGAGGAGGTTATAAATCATATATGATGAGTTGATATCAAGGCCGCGAACAGGGTACGCTGCCATAAATACTGTTGGCGCTGCAGCAATTTCACGGCCAACAAGTACCTTTTGAACGTTACCACCTGAGAGCTTGCGAACAGGTGTCTGTACGCTTGGAGTTACAACCTCCAAGTCATCGACAATCTTCTCAGCAAGCTCCTTTGGCTTGCCACGTTCAACAAAGAGACTATGACCCTTACTATATGAGCGAAGCATCATATTGTCGGTCAAGTCCATGTTGCCAACGAGGCCCATGCCGAGTCTGTCCTCTGGAACGAATGACAGACGTACGCCCAAATCACGGATTTGGACTGGAGTCTTGTTACGAAGATCCTCACTCTCACCTGTTGCCGGGTTGTTGTAGACAATCTCACCAGACTCCAATACCTGAAGACCGGCAATGGCCTCGAGAAGTTCTCGCTGGCCTGAGCCTGCGATACCTGCAACACCCAAAATCTCACCAGATTTTGCTGTGAAGGATACGTTATCAAGTACCTTGATACCCTCTTTATCGACACAGTTGAGTCCCTTGATAATAAGTCTGTCAGTAGGATTAACTGGGTCGCTTCTGTCGATATTAAGTGTAATTTTCTTACCAACCATCATCTCGGTAAGTTCTGCTTCAGTTGTCTTGTCAGTATCAACTGTGCCGATGTAATGGCCCTTTCTGAGTACTGATACTCTGTCAGAAATTTCCATAACTTCGTTGAGCTTGTGAGTGATGATGATAATTGACTTTCCATCCGCCTTCATTCTGCGAAGTACGGAGAAAAGGCGCTGTGTCTCTTGAGGAGTAAGTACTGCTGTTGGTTCATCAAGAATCAATATATCAGCACCCCTGTAGAGAACCTTTATTATCTCGACTGTCTGTTTTTCTGATACAGACATCTCGTATATTTTCTTGTTTGGATTTAAGTCAAAGCCGTAAAGGTCAGCAATGGCCTTAATCTTGGCAGTTGACTTTTTTAAGTTGTATCGGCCTTCATCCTTGAGGCCAAGTACAGTATTTTCTGCTGCAGTAAAGATGTCTACCAACTTGAAGTGTTGGTGGACCATACCAATTTTGTAGTCAAGAGCGTCCTTTGGAGACTTGATCTCCACCTCTTTACCGTCAATGAATATCTGACCATAATCTGGGAAATAGATACCAGAAATCATGTTCATAAGGGTAGTCTTACCCGAACCATTTTCACCGAGGATTGAAAGGATCTCGCCACGGTTAACTGTGAGACAAACATCCTTGTTTGCCACGATGTCACCGAAGACCTTTGTTATGTTTTTAAGTTCAATAGCAGGAACTTCAGCCACGGTTTCCCCTCCAATAAAAAAGAACTGTAGGCGGAGCGCATAGTGCGCCCCGCCTTAAAACCTTATTGTTTAGACTTATTTAAGTGTGATGCCGTCGATGTCGATATCGAAGTAAGGAGCTGAACGGTATGTTGATTCAAGGAATGCGCCGTCCTTAACTACTTCTGTCTCGCCAACATAGTCGCCCATGTCGTCAACGTCAGCCTTGTAAGTTTCAAGAGCCTTGCCCTTAACTGTGAATGTTGTTGTGTCGAAGATCTTGAGTGAACCATCAACGATAGCTGCCTTAATTTCTGCTACCTTTTCAGCTGTGCCAGCTGCTGGAGCCTTCTTACCAAAGTCAGTAAGAACTACAGAACCGTCATCAATTGTACCAACGAAATCTGTTTCGATCTCTTCGCCGTTCTTTACGCAATCGATGCAATGAGACATGTATGGTTCCCAGTTAATTCTTGAAGAAACGATGAATGTGTTAGGGCACTGAGCCTCTGTTGAACCGTTGTAAGAAACGTTTGGAACACCTGCTTCTTCACAAGCTGAAGGAGCGCCGTATGAGTCAGCGTGCTGTGAGATAAGTACGCAACCGCCAGCGATAAGCTTCTGAGCGCCTTCCTTCTCAGCTGTCTCATCATACCATGAGTTTGTGAATACTACGTCCATTGTAGCTGACTCACAGATTGAACGAGCGCCAAGGAAGAATGATGTGTAACCAGACTTAACCTCTGCATATGGCCATGCACCAACGTAACCGATCTTAGCTTCTTCAGCCTTGATGTCGCCAGCTTCGATCATTTCGTTGAGCTTGAGACCAGCTGCTACACCAGCAAGGAAACGACCTTCGTAGATGTTAGCAAATGCATCGTGGAAGTTCTTGAGACCCTCTGTGTGAGCCTTTGTACCAGTTGCGTGTGAGAACTGAACATCTGGGCACTCTTTTGCTGCCTCAATGATGTATGGCTCGTGGCCGAATGAGTCAGCCATTACCCATGTGCATCCCTGGTCAACAAGGTCAAGAGCTGCTTCCTTACACTCAGCGCCTTCAGGAATGTTTGTTGTGATGAAGTAAGATTCACCATAAACAAGACCAGCCTTTTCACAAGCTGCCTTAAAAGCGTCGATGAAGTTCTTGTCGTATGTTGAGTTTTCGTCGTGGAGGCAGATAAGGCCAACCTTAAGTTCTGCTTCCTTCTTTTCGCCACCTGCTGATGGAGCCTTAGAACATGCTGCAAGTCCTAAAACCATTACAAGTGCAAGTACTAATGCAATAATCTTTTTCATAAGTACTGTCCTCCCAAAAAGTTTTTTCATTTTTTATAATTAAAGCTTACGCTTAATTACCTATTTTACAAATGTTACGGTGCCGGTTTCGGCGTCCATCGAGGCAACTCGTGCGAGGCTTTCGATATGGTAGCCCTGCTCGCGAAGCGATGCGCCACCATCTTGAAAGGCCTTCTCGATGAGGATGCCTGCGCCGACTACCTCGGCACCGGCCTGACGAACAAGATCAAAGAGGCCTGTTAGTGCCTCGCCATGTGCCAAAAAGTCATCAATAACTAAAACCTTGTCACCTGGATTTAAATAAGCCTTCTCAACTATTACCTGATTTACACAGTTGTGAGTATATGACTTAACCTCTGACATATATACGTTGTCTGCAACGTTAGATGTCTTTGATTTCTTTGCAAAAACGAGTGGGCACTCAAAATACTGAGCAGTGAGTGCTGCAATTGCAATACCTGATGCCTCAATAGTGAGGACCTTGTTTACTCCCTCATCTTTGAAGAGGCTAAAAAACTCCTTGCCGCACTCACACATAAAAGGAACATCTATCTGATGGTTGAGAAAAGAACCAACCTTTAAAACATTACCTGGATAAACTTGACCTTCTGCTAAAATTTTCTCCTCTAATGCTTTCATAACGTCCCCCAAATAATAAAAAAGGCAGGCAAACCGTATAGTTGCCTGCATGTTTCAAAAATAACAAAAGAAACAAGTAGTCGTGACTTAGGAATCGGGCGTCACGGTAGAAACATTTGGGCCATTTATCCAAACCTATACTTGTGCTAAACCTTATTTAATTGATGTATAAATTATAACATTTCCTCTAAATATAAATCAATTGTAGGTATATACAAATCATATACCAATATACTGTACCTTTTAGTCATTTTCTTCGACAAAAATATTTTTAAAAAACACTTGACTTTTTCTTAAGAACGTTGTAATCTAGTCTTGCAAACCAGATGAAACAGTTCTAAACAAAAGGAGACCTAATTATGAGTTACTATTCACAGTACAAGTCAAACAGATTGACTAGAAGAATCGTAGAGCGTGAGGCAGAGCTTCGCAGCCGTGGCCTCACAGATGAAAACATCATTTCCGATATGATCAACAACGAATTTTATAAGGCAGGTATATAACGATGAAAAGACTTAGAGCAGAACTTTGGGACAAGATGCATTACATGTTCCGTGACTATAACGACAGAATGGTACACGTAAGTTTAACTTACGACACACCAATTGATATTGAAGCAATGAAATCAGCCCTCATCATTATGATTGAAAAGATTCCAGTGCTTCACTCATCATTCAAAGGCAATTTACTTAGACCTTATTGGAAGGTCAATGACTACACTATCGATGATGTTTTTAGTGTATATGATAGCGATGCATCAGAGGAGTTTCTGATGCAGTACCTCCCTCCTGAATCTAAGGTTCAGATTCAGGCAGCGGTTTTCGGCGGATGCACACTCTGCATCGTCGAAAACCACATGTGCATGGACGGTGGCGACCTTAAGGAGTTCCTCGCTGAACTTATGGAGGAGTACAACTCCATCGTCGGTACAGGCCATGCACCTATCAGTGTGCGCGAGGGCTCTCGCGCATTCGAAGAAGTTTATCAAGATTTATCACCATCGGACGCTCGACGTGCCAAGGCGCTTTATTCAAATCCATCTCCAAAGGACACTCACGCATTGCCACTTACTCCTGTGTCCGATAGCGACAAATCATTTATTGTTAAGCACAAGTTTGACGCTGCGACAACAGCTGCCCTCAAGGCTGCTGGCAAAGCACACTTTGCAACAGTAAATGATGTATTAACCGCAGCCTATTTACAGGCAGCATACGAGATTGGCGACTATGACTCCTCTGACTCCATTAGCGTATCCTGCGCTATGGACCTCAGAAAACGTCATATGAAGTCACTTAATGGCCGTGGCTTTACGAATCACACAGCCTTCATGGGCTGTGCCATTCCAAGAAAGGGCAGCAACATCTTAGAGACACTTGAATTTGTCAAATACGCACAGACAACTAACAAGCGAGACAAATATATTGGTCTCTATGGTTTGCCACTTCTCAAATTTGCATACAGCGTAATGCCATATGCTCTTGCTGAGAAGATCATAAAGATTGGATACAACAATCCACTTCTCGCTATGTCCAACATTGGCGTACTTGACAGTGCTGCCCTTTCCATTTCAGGCCATGCCCCAATTGATGGCTTTATGACAGGTGCTGTTAAGTACAAGCCATTCTCACTTCTCTCTGCCACAACTCTCAATGGCGAGATGACCATCGCCATCTGCGAGCGTGGCAACGATGTGGACCGCGCGATTATCGAGACCTTCATCTCCCTCATCGCCATGCAT
>JAGHVH010000033.1 GCA_018064455.1 Candidatus Limimonas egerieequi
TTATGTTGACAATGAAATTAATGATCTTCAGGGACAGATTGACGCTGTCATAAGTCGTTCAGACGTCATAGACGTTGTTGGCACTTATGCTGAACTTCAGGAATACGATACTTCTGAAATTGGAGATAAAGATGTCATCAAGGTTCTTCAGGACAGTACGCATGAAAATACTAGGTCGTACTATCGATGGTCTGCAACCACAAGTTCTTGGAGTTACGTTGGTTCTGAAGGAGTTGGATACACTAAAGCTGAAGCTGACGAACTTCTCAACGACAAAGTCGACAAAGTCAGCGGCAAAGGCCTTTCAAAAAACGATTACACCGATGAGGATAAAGAAAAGGTTGACGGCGCATTACAAGAGTCCGACACAGTTGAGGCAGAGGCAGTTGAACTTGCTGACGTAGCTACAAGTGGAAGCTATAACGACCTCAGTGATAAGCTGACACCAGGCTTCGGCATTTCAATCGTGAACAACGAAATCTCTGTTGATCTCGAAGCATGGGAAGGCGGTGATTATTAACTATGGCTGAAATAATTACAGTTAATGGCAAAATCCCTATTATCGACGGCAAGGCTATCAAGCCGAGTGGTAAATGGGGTGAATATGGCGGTATAGAATTTCTGTCAACGGGTTTTGAACAAGTTAAACTCCATGTTAAACAGATAGAATATACTGTAGTGCCGACTGGGTGGAACTGTACTAAAATTGATATAACCGAGTGTGAGACAATGGATTATCAAGGATTACGAGGCCAAAAAAAAGTTGTAGATTTAGGGAATAACAATGTGCTTACAAATATTACAACGTTTACGGGTCAAGGAAATTATTTTTATGATTGTTTAGCATTAAAAAAGATACATCTCCCTAACATTACGCGCTTGGCGGTAATGCGTAATGCTTTTACAAATTGCACATCTCTTGAAGATGTTTTGCTTGGAAGTGTTGGGCACACCATTGATAGTTCATATTTCTATAACACCACTTTTACTAACGACACGCAGCCAAACTTGACAATTACTGTTTACACGACTTCTGAACACGTCGATGCCTTAATTTCCGCTATTCGCAACAGTGCAACTAACGCAACAATAATCATCAAAGCATCCGAGGACACAACCTATGGTGGCGAAACCTATCTCGCGGGCGAAACCATACTGACCTCAACCCCGACATAAAGGAGAATTGCTATGAAACGAACTTATAAAAATGTAGACGGCAAAGGCAATGTAACTTATGTCGAATATGAGATTGCCGAGCCTGTCGAAGAACCCCCCACACCAAAACGACTTGAAGACATGACCAAAGAAGAACTGATAGAATTTATAACGCAAGGGGGGAGCTACTAATGGCACTTGACAAATTAGTTGACAGCACAGCCCTTGACAACGGCTTAACCACAGTTGCAGATGCTATCCGCACAAAAGGCGGCACAACTGCACAGCTTAGTTTTCCGAATGGCATGGCTCAAGCAATTGAGGATTTGCCGAGCGGCGGTGAGCCGACACTCCCTGCTGAGTATCAAGAAGTAGAATATATTACGGCAAGCGGAACACAGTATATTGACACCGAATTTGTACCTAAAATTGGAGATAAGTTTGAGTATCGGTATTCAAGAATAGCCAATACTTCCAACCAAGCATTGTGCCAATCGCAAGGCGCAACTTATGCGTTGGCAGTTATAGACGCTGACAAACATTATATAAAATATTTTACTATATCTGCCACCGGAACAACAAGAATTGCAGGCAACACTTCTGCCGCAGAAATACTTTTCCCCAACGGTAACTTTAGGAGAATGAGCCTTGTCGATGATGTTAACGGCCAAGTTGCAATGGAAAAAGGCGAAACAGGTATAGCATTAACATTGTTAGCCAGAAATAACCACACTGAGCCGTGGTATGGCAGATTGTTTTACTTTAATGTCAAGCGCAACGGCTCTTATGTGTTCTATGGCATCCCTTGTTATCGCAAATCGGATGAGGTTGTCGGACTTTACGATGCGGCAAACAATGTTTTCTATACCAATGACGGAACTGGTGCTTTCACCGCAGGACCAAATGTGAATTGAGGTGGTAAGATGTATAAACTCAACGAAACATTATGCGACAATTATAGTTTTTGCCGCATTCTAAGAAGTGGCTCTCCACAGATTGTGAGTAATGCGAGCGAAGCAACTCATTATCTTGCCAACGGAGAGGTTTTTGACATCAGCACAACAACAATTGGAGAAATCGAAAATCAAGCCTACACAGCCGAACAGCTTGCCGAAATGACAACAACGGAACTCAAAGCAATCTGCACTGAACTCGGCATATCGACAGATATGGATGCCGAAAACATGATAACGCTTATCATGGATAAGCAGAAAGGAGACAATGTATGAATGAACTTGAACTCAGAAACATGATGCCTAACAAGCTGAAAGCTTACATCGGCTGTAAAGAAGGTGGAGCTCAGCATATGGACATCGTAAATACATACAATGCAATCAAACCGCTGCCTATGGGCTATAGACTCAAGTCTACAGATGCTTGGTGCGCAGCTACTGTATCTGCGATGGCTGCAAAATGCGGTTTCCTTGACATTGTTCCTGCTGAGTGCTCCTGTGTAAGACAGATAGCGCTTTGGCAGAAGATGGGTCGCTGGGTTGAGAACGA
>JAGHVH010000020.1 GCA_018064455.1 Candidatus Limimonas egerieequi
TGCTGGATGGCAAATTAGTGGAAAGAGTGAATTTTAACCTTAAGTTTAACCCCAAAAGATAGAATTGATATGGAACATGTGAAAAGTACAGAGATTATCAACCATCCTCTGTTTGGCGAGATTGAACGCATTACGACAGAAGACGGTAAGACTTGGTACAAAGGAAAGGATGTTGCTTTAGCCCTTGGCTATAAGTCACCTCACGTTGCTATCAAGTATCTCAAAGACACCCTGAAAGTAGAGAAAGAGTACCGTACAGGTCTTGGATATATCGCACGTCGCCCATACACCTATATAGGCAAGGAAGCGATTAAGGTCCTTCTTGTAAAGCGTCTCACTCAGGATGTCAAAAATCGTGTAAAGGAATGTATCAACCATATTGACCTTGTTTAGAACAGTACATGGCAGACATATTACAAGATTTTGGAATCAACATTCTGGAAGAAGAGATCGATGATGTCATTTTCCAGACCAACGAGTTTCTCTGTGATGCCACATTCACAGGCTCACAAGGACCGTTTTGGTGGTTACTGGTGGTTGCCTAAAATTAAGGAATTTCCAATAGTTTTCTATACTGAAAACCAATTACTTACAAAATCTTGTCCCAAAGTTGGAAGTTCTCGCGGGACAAAAATGGGACAAAACTTGTTGAAAACATATCTTGCGATATTCTTTCACGATGTCCACGTTATCAAAGACCTCTGCTATTCTTTTGCAAAGGTACACAATTATTGCGAGACAAACGAAGGGATTCCCCTAAATCTTTCATTTGCAGTGCATTTTTCTCCAACTTGTACCGACAATGGTATCTTTGGATAACAAAGAAACTGTTGTCAGTACTGTCGTGTACCTGCATCATCAGGAACAATGGTGACGAGCTCATTTTTGTGCAGAAAATGCCCGAAAAATTATACTCGACCGAAGTATGATAATTAAACTATGTTAAATCTACTTTTCAGTAAATCAGTAATTTATGACGTTCATTGACCACTTGTCTAACCAGATGTTTAACAATAGCATTGACCAGATAATCATTAAACCATTGTACAGTGCTTGTGCCACATCATTTGCCACATCTTTGAATATCCATTTCGTCCATACTCAGTGAGTTGGAACCCATGATTTCTGTCATACTAACCAGATGAAATGCCAGTTAATTGTCCATCGGTTTAAGTAAACTGATGCCACTTATACAAGTGTTGTGTTGACCAGATAATTAACCACTTAAAGCACTAATCTGCAATAATTTACACATTTGGTCATATAAATGAAAATATATAATTTTGCAGCGCAAATCGGAAACACCGAGATGCATTTACTACGATATAGACTCATACATGATAAAGGATAACATATACGTTCACACACTTGCTCAACTCTTGACATCTGCCCCCACCTCGAAAAAGGGGCGTATCAAGTTTTTTGGTTCTATCAGACCTCAAAATAGAACCAAACTTTCTGAACTTGCTGTCCAAAATCATGTTTTGAGAACCAATTTCAGAATAACCGCTGATGCCGAGGTAACTTTGTGCCACAATCGGACACCCGGTGAAAGTCATACTAACATATGATTACACGAGGAGTCTCAGTCAGCAAACAACATGTCGAACAACAAAAATTCAAATAGCGTATGACAGAAATGAATCACTACTTGGAGCAGGAGCGTAAGATCGCTGAGCTCCAGAAGCGAGTAACATCGCTCGAATCGCTTTGCTTCCAGTCAAAGCCAGTGCTTAACCTTGAAGAGGCATCCATCTACCTGGGTATCTCTCGCAGTATGCTCTACAAGATGACCCATGCTGGCAAGATAGACTTCTACAAGCCAGAGGGCAAGCTCATCTTCTTCGAGAAGGAGAGCCTCTTGAATTGGGCACGCAAGAACAAGGTGAAGTCGGACGAGACTACTCAGGCAGAGGCAGAGCTGAAACTGAGAGAGCTCAATGTTGCTCAGTCATAGAGAATCCACAGGTTACATACTAATGTATATACGTATGGAGAACTCTAATGACACTCGACTCATCCTCTCATTGTCACTTCAAGACATTGATAACCTTATCAAAGACTTGAAGCCGACACATAGGATGTATCGCTTTGCATCCCTACTCCGTCATGCCGC
>JAGHVH010000024.1 GCA_018064455.1 Candidatus Limimonas egerieequi
TCTACTGTTTGAAATCTCTTTTGAAATTTCAGGGTCCATTTCTAGTTTGTCGTTGTTTAATTTTCAAGGTACATCCTGCGCTCCCAATTTGCGAGCGCTCGATTACTATATCACAATCGAGCGCTCTGTGTCAACAACTATTTTTGATTTTTTTAAAAAATTTTCAAACAACTTATTTTTCGAAGAAATATCGGATAATTTGCTTCTCTTCGTCTATTGTATATTGTACCGTTGTTGGTGATAAACGATTGGCTGGAGCAACCAATCCATTATTAGATACAATAATATTATACATGCCACCATTCATGAGACGGTTATAGGATGAATCCATAACTGACTTATCGGTAAATGCAAGCTCAATACTGTTGTATCCATTATTCATTGCTTTAAGCATAGCCTGGCTTACTGCACTCTCAGAAGAGTAGTTAAATGACGAGAACAAGAGTCCCTCGTTCTTGAAATATCCAAAACTGTCTGCTTTACACTCAGACCATACAGCATCATCGTCAGCCTTGTGCGATGACTTAATGTCCTTAGTTGAAATGTTGAAGTAAACATGGCTTGGTGAATTATCTGGATAATCAACACTGCCAACTACTGCGTAGTCGTCCCATGTTATATCAAGGTTATAAAATTCACCATCGATTTTAACAACGTTCCACATGTGGCCATCCGCCGTGCCGGTGCCGCCTTCGGCTACACCGATGGCGAGGCGGTTGTATATGCCAAGCTGGCGCAATAGGTATTGCGCTGTACGCGAGTAACCTTCGCAGTTAGCGCTGCCGTCTACAAGCACTCCGTGCATTGTGTAGACCATAGCGCTACCAGATTCGTTGTACTCGCAGTTTTGCACAAGGTAATCGTGGATATAAAGTTCCTTATCATAATCGGACGCCGTGCTTGCTGGCGCACCAGCAAGGATTTCATTTATCTTGGCCGATGCCTTTGCCCATGATGCATCATAGTCCGAGCGTACCATAAGGTACTGTGGCACGAAGTAGTTTACACTACCAATGCTTGTCATTGAGCACTTGTTACCAAGGAAGTAAAATTCTGGGTTGTCGTATGACAACGCAACATACATTTCCTGAAGTTCATTATTTGAAAGCTTTGGAATTACAATCTTATCTGGGAATTCTTCCTCTGGCTTTGCAAAAAATGAAGAATAAATAATTCTATATGCCAACTGCTCGTCTGCATTTAAATTATTATAATAATACCTATATAATGCGTCCTCATATGCTTCCGGTATTTCATATCCCGCAAGTTTCGCTTTCTTTTCAGCAAGGAAAGTATCAACAGGCAAGAACATAATACTAAGGAAGCCAGCGAACAATGCTATTGCAACAACAATAGCGATATACTTTACTGCTTTCATTTCTTCTTATCCTCAGTTCCAACAGTAATCTTGAGTTTTTTCGATACTGCATCATTCATAAAGTCTTGATATTTTGAGAAGTCTACAATCGTAATATCCGTCTGGCAGACATTTGATAGCTTGGAGAATACCTCTTCACCATTTTCGACTGTAGATGGAGTTAAAATCTGATCAATATAATCAGCTATTACCTTACCCTGTTCCTCAAGTTCATGCTCTGTGCCATTAAGGCCAAGGAACCTTACATAGTTAAAGAACAAGTTACCATAAAGCGTCTGTTCTCCTGTCCTAAGGCTCAATGAGAAGTCATCATCAGAATAATCAATTGTATTCTTGAGATTTACTTCATAGCCGCCAACAATCTGTGCAAACTTCTTGTATCCATCCTGAGTTATGAGAACATACCGATCAAGTTTGATGTTATTTTTAACTCTAACCTTTTCAAGTATCTCGGATGGTTTTGTCGCATCAACTCCAACTGGTGGCTTAACACAAGTTACGTTGAAAGACGTATCTGACGGATCGAGTGTTAGGCAAATCAAGAACAGTACTTCTCGATCCGTTGTTGAGCTCGTCGTGCCAATAAACAAAATGCCAGCCTTTTCGGTATCACTTGACGCCAGGCGAGTTACATCGCCTTCATCCACCAAGGCCTCCTCACGACTTCGCTCCTTGAAATATGTAATCGCAGATGCCGAAGCGACGATGAGTAAAACGGCCACAACAATAATCAAAAAACGCTTATTTGCCTTGCGTTCTTGCTTCGAACCACCGAACAATTTTATGTTTTTCTTCTTTCGTTGATAGTTTGCCACTTCGGTCACCTCCCACTTAACATTTGTCCAAAATAGTATACGAAAAAAATGCTTGACGGTCAACTGAAAGTATGTTATATTAACTAAGCGCTTTAAGTGCTGGTGTAGCTCAGTTGGTAGAGCAGCTGATTTGTAATCAGCAGGTCAGGGGTTCAAGTCCGTTCACCAGCTCCAAAACAAACCTGCAAGTAATCT
>JAGHVH010000034.1 GCA_018064455.1 Candidatus Limimonas egerieequi
CCATCAGAGTTCATTCAGACAGGTGTTTCTGCTATCGACGGACTTAACACTCTTGTTCGTGGTCAGAAGCTTCCTATTTTCTCAGGTTCAGGTCTTCCACACGCTGAACTTGCAGCTCAGATCGCCCGTCAGGCTAAGGTACGCGGTAAGGACGAGCAGTTCGCCGTTGTATTCGCAGCTCTCGGTATCACATTCGAGGAGCAGAACTTCTTCGTAGAATCATTCCGTGAGACAGGTGCTCTTGATAGAACAGTCATGTTCTCAAACCTTGCTAACGACCCAGCTGTTGAGCGTATCGCTACTCCAAAGATGGCTCTTACAGCTGCTGAGTATCTTGCATTTGACAAGGGCATGCACGTTCTTGTTATCATGACAGATATCACAAACTACGCAGATGCTCTTCGTGAAGTATCTGCTGCTCGTAAGGAAGTTCCAGGTCGTCGTGGTTACCCAGGTTACCTCTACACTGACCTTGCTACAATGTATGAGCGTGCTGGTCGTCAGAAGGGTAAGGATGGTTCAATCACAATGATTCCTATCCTTTCAATGCCTGAGGACGATAAGACTCACCCAATCCCTGACCTTACAGGTTACATTACTGAGGGTCAGATCATGCTTTCACGTGACCTCGACCGTCGTGGTATCCAGCCTCCAGTAGACGTTCTTCCATCCCTTTCACGTCTTAAGGATAAGGGTACAGGCGAAGGCAAGACACGTAAAGACCACTCTAACACAATGAACCAGTTGTTCGCTGCTTACTCACGTGGTAAGGATGCTAAGGAACTTATGACTATCCTTGGTGAGGCAGCTTTGACTGATATCGACCTTCTCTATGCTAAGTTTGCTGACGAGTTCGAGAAGCAGTACGTATCACAGGGTTACACAACTAACAGATCTATCGAGGAAACTCTTGATCTTGGTTGGGAACTCCTTCGTATCCTTCCTCGTGCAGAACTTAAGCGTATTTCTGATGCATTACTCGATGAGTATTATGACAAAAAGTAAAGTAGGTGAAGCCTTGTGGCTAGACTCAATGTAAACCCTACCCGCATGGAGCTCACCAACATTAAGAATAAGCTTAAGACAGCAAAGAAAGGTCATAAGCTTTTGAAGGATAAACGTGACGAATTGATGCGTCAGTTTATCGAACTTGTTCGTGAGAACAAGGAACTTCGTCGTGAGGTTGAAAGAGGAATTGAAGCAGCTAATGCTCATATGTCAGTTGCTCGTTCAGTAATGTCAGACGAAGCTCTTAATGTTGCACTTATGCTTCCTATGCAGGAGATGAGCCTTGAGATAACTGAAAAGAATGTCATGAGCGTTATGATCCCTGTATTTGACGCAAAGTTTAAGACAGCGGATGCTAACGATATATATTCATACGGTTATGCATTCACTTCAAGTGACTTGGATGACGCTGTTAAGGCATTATCCGACATTATGCCTCTAATGCTTAGACTCGCTGAGGTTGAGAAATCTTGCCAGCTTATGGCTGCTGAGATCGAGAAGACCAGACGCCGTGTTAACGCACTTGAGCACGTACTTATCCCTCAGTATGAGGAGACAATTAAGTACATCCGCATGAAACTTGACGAAAATGACCGTGCTACAACAACACGTCTCATGAAGGTTAAGGACATGATGCTTGAAGAGGCTCATCATTATAGTGAAAAAGAAGCTTAATTGCTTCCTTTGACCTAAATTAACTGGCCCGCTTTATAAAAAGCGGGCCTTTTAAGGTGAATACTATGGGTACTATTAAAATTATAATGTATATACTTATTATAGTAGCTATACTCTATGCAGTATGGCTTGTAGTAAGTTCATATAAGAGGACTAAGGCATTTTTTGAGAAGAAAATCCCACCTCTTACAAACTTCCACACACATACAACTTATTGCGACGGAGAATGCTCCGCACAGGAGATGTTAGAGGCTGCAATAGCTCAAAATATGGAGGCAATTGGCTTCTCTGTTCACTCACATCTTGATAGTGAACCAGACTGGACAATCGACAAAAATGAGATGCAACTCTATGTCGGTGAACTCTCTAATATGCAGGGCGACTATGAACCGAAAATCCGCGTACTTATAGGCATTGAGCAGGATTACTGGTCAAGAGAAGAGGACTGCGATATAGAGGGAATTGAGTACAAAATTGGCTCAGTTCATAGCCTAATTGAAGAGGACACAACATGGTCCTCAGTTGACTATAAACCAGAAAATACTGCCACTTGTCGTGACAAGTATTTTGATGGTGATATTTACAAAATGGTAGAGAGATATTTCGAACTTGTGGGCGATATTTATGAGCGCACACACTGTAATATCGTTGGCCATTTTGACCTCATAACCAAGTTTAATAACTTGCCAAATAATGAATACAATCTCTTCATTGATGTCAATGATGAGCGCTATATAAATGCAGAGCAAAAAGCACTTGAAAAGCTCTCAAAAGCACCTGTTATTTTCGAGATAAATACAGGCGGAATGTCACGTGGCTACACAACCGCTCCGTACCCATCAGAGCGTGTTTTACAGTACCTTGGCGAGCATAAAATTCCAGTGATTTTTGCCTCTGATGCACACACCACAGATACGCTCCTTTATGGACGTGATGAGGTGCTCAAACTGGTTGAAAAATACAACCTTGAACTTGTAAATTATCCGATATAAAAAGCAACAACCGCCAGCCTGAAGCTAGCGGTTGTTACTTAACAACATATATACGGGCTAACCGTTAATTCTGGTAGCACTGTTTCTATGGACATATTAGCATTTATTAGCTTTGATGTCAATTTCTTAATATCTTTGCTTGATTTAAGGTGGGCAAGGTTATATAATTTGTTCAGAAAGTTAAGTGAGGTCGGAAAGGGTTGCCGACGCACCTTTAGGGTTTTAAGAGATGATGGATACGCCGCCCATCCGCTTAGCTTTTGAAAAAGAACTCCAAGCAATGCTTGGAGTTCTTTTTTTTGGTTTCTGCCGGTCAAACGTATGCGGACATATAGTTACATGGTTGTCCGCTGTTTGTTGACACGCTCAGATTGAAATGTCAAGGCACGCTTCACTCTAAAGGCTTTGACATTCTAATCTTTTCGTGTCTTGGGCTAGATATGGCCAACATAGGATGACTATGCTGGCCGCATTTATATATTGTGAAAGGGGAACAGGTGATAACATAAAGCAACAACCGCCAGCCTGAAGCTAGCGGTTGTTACCAAAAAACAACTTAAAAGGGCTAACCGTTAATTCCGGTAGCACTGTTTCTATGGACATATTAGCATTTATTAGTTTTGATGTCAATTTCTTAATATCTTTGCTTGATTTAAGGTAGGCAAGGTTATATAATTTGTTCAGAAAGTTAAGTGAGGTCGGAAAGGGACGCCGACGCACCTTTATGGTTTTAAGAGATGATGGATACGCCGCCCATCCGCTTAGCTTTTGAAAAAGAACTCCAAGCAATGCTTGGAGTTCTTTTTTTGGTGCTGGTGACCGGTCTCAAGAAAAAACACCTCTCCGTTTGGAGAGGTGTTTGGTGCTGGTGACCGGACTTGAACCGGTACGGTGTTGCCACCGAGGGATTTTCGTACCACTCTATGTCGCCATAGCCACTATTGTGTTGTGGTCTGGAGTTCGTCTTCACCATATCAAATGACTTAGGTGGTTGGTGTAAACTCTCTACACTCGACTTTAAGTCTAGCACGGCGTTCTCTAAGCGCCTTCGCCGTTTTAGCCAACTTCTACTCTAAAGGTTTCCCTTTAGGCACTCTCTGGATTTTATCCAGTCTGCATAAGCAGAGCTTAGATTAAAGTCCCTTGCGTCTGCCGATTTCGCCACACCAGCGTGTCTTATCGACCTTCACATTTTATCATAGAGGGGAAGCGTTTTCAAGAATAAATTGCGGTCATTTTTGATTGGGTCTAATTTTTATTTTAATTGGTTACAATATTGTAATCTTTTCGTTACTGTGTTAAAATAAATTAATTATATTTTTAATTATAGTGGATAATTATGTTTAAAAGAAAAAGTTACAATTTTTGAGGTAGATTAAATGGGCATTTTTAAAAGCTTTATCAACAGCGGATATGCAGGGGCTGCAGAGGTTGAACCAAACTTCGTTGAGTATGACGAAGTGTTTGGTAAAAGACCTGCGCTCATAAGCTGTGATGTGAATTATATGGACATGCTTCCAAACCATGCACAGGCATGTTGCTTGAAACTTCAGATGGATGTGTACATCCAAGAGGAGTTGCCAACACTCATCTCTGAGTCTGAAGCATCATATGTTGCAATGGTACGTTCAACAATATCAGAACACATTGGTGGCCGTTTCGTTGGACAGGGAATAATCGGTTCGTCAAGAACTGTATTCTTGATGTTCTACATTCCAGAGAGAATGGCAGCAAGTTCTAAGAAGATGCTCTCAGAAGTTTTCATGGGCTCATTCAGACATGTTGAGATGGATGTTGTCTATGATCCAGATGGACTTCAGTATAAAAAGTATCTCTATCCTAATGAACTTCAGAAAAAGAAGAGCAGTAACGCTAAGATTCTTCGTTCACTTAGGACATATGGTGATGAGGGAGATATCCCAAGACCAGTTAAGTTCTATTTCTCATTCCCATCAAAGAATGCTGCAATGAACTTCTATCAGGAGAGTACAGCAAAGGGATTTGTTTATAAGGACATTGAAACTGAAGATCCACCAGAGGGAATGGTACTTCCACGTTACAAGTTGACACTTGAGAAAACAATTCCATTTAATCTCAAACTTCTTGAGATGGTTGATAACTACCTCATCAACCTCTCGGCAAAATATGAGGGCGAGTACAGGTCGCTCGAGACTAATATCGTTGAATAATTTAAGTTTAAATAAAGGAGTAACAATTATGATTAACCAGTTAGCATTACCAGTAGAGGGCGATCTTACCGCTACTATCAATACAACAATGGGAGCAATTAAGGTAAAGTTCTTCCCAGAGGCTGCACCAAAGGCAGTAGAGAACTTTGTTACACATGCCAAGAACGGTTATTATGATGGAATCATCTTCCACCGTGTAATCAAGGACTTTATGATTCAGGGCGGTGACCCAACAGGCACAGGCCGCGGCGGTAAGTCCATCTGGGGCGACACATTTGAAGATGAGTTCACACCTGAACTCCACAACTACTGTGGCGCACTTTCAATGGCTAACGCAGGCCCACGCACAAATGGGTCACAGTTCTTCATTGTACAGCTCTCATCAGTTGATGGCGGTCTTCTTTCACAGATGAAGGAGATGCCAGAGGAGTTCCCACCAGAGTGCGTTGAGAATTACGAGAAGCTCGGTGGTACACCATGGCTTGATTATCATCACACAGTATTTGGTCAGGTTTATGACGGAATGGATGTAGTAAATGAAATTGCAAACGTTCGCGTTGGATTCCAGGACAAGCCTGTTGAGGATGTAAAGATTATTTCTATTGATGTTGAAGGTTCATACAACTTTGATTAATTTTTGTGAGGCGACAGAATGAGAATCGGACATGGATACGACGTGCATAGATTAGTGGAGAATAGGCCACTAATCGTTGGCGGAGTCAGTATCGATTATGAAAAGGGACTAGATGGACATTCGGATGCGGATGTCCTCCTCCACGCGATAATGGACGCGTTGCTTGGCGCGGCGGCGCTCGGTGATATCGGAAAGCTATTTCCGGATACGGACGAGCAGTTCCGCGGCGCAGACAGTCGCGTATTGCTAAGAGAGGTAATAGCTCGCATTAGCGATGCTGGATATGTAGTCTCTAATATAGATGCGACAATACTTGCGCAGGCGCCAAAGATGAGACCTCATATTGATAATATGAGGGCCAACATCGCGGCTGACTGCGGCGTGTCGCTTTCAGATGTAAATGTCAAGGCAACAACAGAGGAAGGCCTTGGGTTTACTGGAAGCGGAGAGGGAATATCAGCACACGCTGTGTGCTTACTTTGTGAAAGGAGTGGTAAATAGTGACCAATATTGGTGGACTTTTTGAAAAGATAGTAAGTGTCTTCTCAACATACTCAATTGTGTCTGACACACTTGACTTATTGCTACTTACTTTCCTTTTCTATTCAATCCTCAAGATGATTAGGGACTCAAGAGCTCTCACATTCGCAAAGGGTATTTTTGTATTCCTAGTTGTTTATGGCGTAGTATTACTCCTTAATATGCAGGCATCTGCTTATCTCTTCCAGACAGTGTTTGATAACATCTTGCTCATTCTTGTAGTTATCTTTGCACCAGAGATTAGAAAACTTCTTGAAAATATGGGTGCTACATCTAAGGCTATTTCATCTATTCGTGGTTTCCTTAATAGGACATCATCAAATCAAAAGTCAATTATCTATAACGAGCGCGTAGATGTTGCTGTAAATGAACTCTTCCGTGCTGTATCAGATATGAGTGATAAAAAGATTGGTGCTCTTATGGTATTTGAGAAGGAGACACCACTTGGTGAGATTGTTGAGACAGGCACAATTGTTAATGCTGAAATCACATCTGAGATGATAGGCAATGTGTTCTATCCAAAGGCACCTCTTCACGATGGTGCAGCAATTATTCGTGACTGCAAACTCTATGCAGCAGGATGCATCTTGCCACTCACATCTAAGAACAATATCTCATCTGACCTTGGCACACGCCATCGTGCAGCAATCGGCATGAGCGAGCAGAGCGATGCTCTTGTTTTGGTTGTTTCAGAGGAGACAGGAGCTATTTCAATAGCTCAAGATGGCAAACTCCAGCACGACATCACTGATGGTGCTGCTCGTGAGCAATTGCTTAACTTCCTTAAAATGCCAGTAGTTGGAGGTGACAAGCATGGAAAATAATGCAACAAAGAGCAAGTTTTCACTTTCAGCCATCTTGTCAAACAACAAGGCACTTCTTGTAATCTCATTCCTACTTGCATTTATTGTTTGGCTTGCAATCGCAATTAACCAGGCTCCAGAGATTGAGCGTGTAGTTGAAAATGTTAAAGTTGAGATTGATGACAGTGTTCCATCTCAACTTGGATATGAAGTATTTGGTGTTGATGATTTACATGTCGACATAACTGTTAAGGGCAAGAGATATCTTGTGGGAGACAACGTGCTTTCAGCTGATGACTTTACAGTAACAGCTCTTACAACACATGTTGACGCTCCAGGCACTTACTCGTTGACACTTAAGGCAACACCAAAGGACCCTAATGCAGAGTACTCAATAGTAGCAAAGTCGATGGATAACGTTGAAGTATACTTCGACACACCAAAGACTGCAGAATTCCTTATTGAAACAAATGTTGAGTGTGCTGCTGATAACCTTCTTGCTTCTGATGAGTACATCACATCAGACCCAATTCCATCTGTTGAAAAGATCAAGATTACTGGTCCTACAACAGAGGTTGAGAAGATTCAAAAGGTTGTTGCATCTATCAAGACAAAGGGTAACTTAAAGGCAACAGAAACACAGCAAGCAACACTTATGGTTGCTGATGCTTATGGCGCAGAGATTAAGTATTTAACTCTCTCACCGGCTGCTGACAGTATTACTATTACAATCCCTGTGTACACTGTAACTGACCTTCCAATTACAGTTGACCTTGAGAATGTACCAACCAAGTATCTTGAGAATCCACCGGTTATTACTTCAATACCAGCAACTGTTGAAATAGCTGTGGATGCTAAGAAACATGACTCACTTGATGCAATTAGCATCGGTAAGGTTGATTTTAATACGCTTGAACCAGGCATCAATACTATTGAGATGGATTTAAGCGGTGTGACTGATGGTATCCCAACAGATAGGGACGAGACAGTTAAGATTTTGATTGAACTTGAAGAAGAATAATTTTAAAGAAAAGGAGGCACTGCCATATGAAAGGTAAACGATGGTACATATTGTACGGCATCGCTTTGGCGTTGCTTCCTGTTCTTTTGATAATTATGTCACAACTTGATTCGCCGTCTGATTTGCTCGCGCCACCAAGCCTTTCGGGTACTAGCCAGGAAATCCAGACAGCTTTCCGTAAATCAATTACGGATAAGTCTGGCTTTATCCTTCAGTACCCAACGTCTGGTGACTATCGCTCTTCATTCGTAATGAAGGACATAGACGGCGATGACGAAGACGAGGCTCTCGTCTTCTATATCTTAAAGTCCGACGAGTCAACAGTACGCATAAGCGTACTTGACCGCATCAACGGACAGTGGAAGGCTCTCTATGACGAGCCGGGTTACGGTTCCAAGGTTATCTCAGTTTCATTCGATGACTTAAACCGTGATGGCAAGATGGAGATACTCACTTGCTGGAGTCTCTTTGAATCAACTTCATCAAAGGTGCTTACAATTCACGAGGTTAACAAGAATGGTGAAAAGCCTCTTGAATTGGATACACTTGTAAACCAGTCTTACACATTCTCAAGTGTAGCTGATATGGACAGAGACGGCTTTGATGAGGTACTGGTTGCTTGGCTTGATAATACTGATCAAAACCATCCAAAGTCATACGCGAGCCTCTTGAAGCAATCTAAGGATGGCACAATAAGCCAGATTGGTCAAAACGTACTCCTTGACGCATCAGTATCTGCGTACTCATCTTTGACACTTGAGTCGGTTGAAGGTAAGTCTATTGCTTTCCTTGATGCGTACAAGGGTGAGGACACCATGATTACGGAGGTAATCTGGTGGGATGAGGAGCAGCATGCACTTGTTGCACCGCTTCTTGATAGTGAGTCCCTCACAAATCTCAAGACGGTGAGAACACCTGCTGTTCCATCTATTGATATCAATAATGACGACAGGATAGAGATACCTGTCAAGGTTAATACATATGGCGCTCAGTATGATAAGGAGACCGCAAGTGCCTTGTATTCATGGGCAACACCAAGCGGTGATTACTTGGCACCACAGTCATATGGATTTATTAATATGTCAGTTGGATGTTTCTTTGAATTGCCACAGGGCTTTGAAAGTAACATTTTAGGATATAAGTTGTCTGACGAATCTGTTACAACTCTCTATTGGACTGATGACGGAGTAACAAGGTCAGACCCACTCTTTACAATTGTTGTAAAGAAAGCGTCAGACTTTAAGGACCCAGGTGCTTACACATTTAAAGTGGAGCATAGCGGATATGTAATCTATGGTAGCCTTACAAGTCTTGGCGAAACACTTGGATTTACAAACGAATTGATCGAAAATAGTTTTATTTTCTTTGATGAGATTAGATAAGGAGATAGCGTATGAAAAAGATTCTTGTAGCAGAAGACGAGACTGCGATTCGCGAATTTATAGTAATTAACTTAAAAAGAAGTGGATATACAGTAACAGAGGCTGGAAACGGCCTTGAGGCTATTCAGGCATATGAGTCAGCAAACGGAGATTTCGACGTTGTACTCCTTGATATCATGATGCCTGAAATGGATGGCATCGAGGTGTGCAAACGCCTTCGTGAGAAGTCAACTAGTCTTGGCATTATCATGCTTACAGCAAAGACTGAGGAGATGGACAAGGTTACTGGACTTCTTGTTGGTGCAGATGACTATGTAACAAAGCCATTCTCTCCAGCAGAGCTTATGGCGCGTGTTGACTCTGTTCACAGACGTGTCGTAATGAACGCTGGTGGCGTAAACCTTGCACCATCAATTATCGAGCTCGGCGAGTTTGTACTTGATATTAGAGCTCGTACACTTACCAAAGATGGTCAGCTTGTTGATTTGACACAGGTTGAGTTCCAAATTATGGAATACTTCTTTAAGAACCCATCTGCTGCGCTTTCACGTACAGATATCTTGAAAGAAGTATGGGGCGCATCATACTACGGTGAAGAAAAGATAGTAGACGTTAACATCAGACGTCTCAGAATCAAGATAGAGGAGACTCCATCAAACCCAAGACATTTAACAACAGTTTGGGGCCTTGGCTACAAGTGGGTCGTATAATTTAGCACTTAAGTTTTGAAGGAAGGAGGGGCATGATGGCTGATACTGCGGTTGCTACTGAAGTAGTAGAAGACAAAAAAGAGAAAAAAGCAAAAGACAGGAAAGTTGTCCGCTCATCTGGTATCGCTAGACGTTGGGTGCTAAATACTGCGCTTGTTGTAGTAGTAATCCTTGTCGTTTTTGTTGTTATGTTCCTCGTAATCGTTCAAAACTATTACCAGACGACAGTTGATACAAAGCTTTCCTCTCAGTATTCAAATTCGGTTGCAAACTTCTTCTCGCAATATACGGGCACGACAAGCGAACGCTTTGAAGCGGGCGCTCGTGAGTATGTTGTAAACTTCTCTCAAAAGGACATAATGGAAGTTTGGGTAATCGATGCAGATGGTAATGTAGTAATTTCATCATCTGGATTTGATGTTGAGAGACAGGGTATACCTGATTTTGAAAAAGCACTTAAGAGTGAGTCGCGTACTGCAACGTTCTCTGGCAAGAATTTAAACGGTGAGTCGATTCGCTCACAGACATATCTCTTGCCAACATCAAACGGCGAGGAAACAGGTGCCGTAAGGTACATAATTTCAATGGAGAATGTCAATAGCCAACAGATTAAGCTCCTTATTTTGATATTCTTTGTATTTATTATTTTCGTTCTTCTTATTTTCGTTTCAGGACTTTTCTTTATCGATTCAATTATCAAGCCTGTTAACGAGATTAATGAGATTGCGACAAAAATTGCTGAAGGAGACCTTAGTGCTCGTGCACCGCCTCAGCGCTATAACGATGAGATTTCAGAGCTCTGCAACAGTATCAACTATATGGCAGAGGAGATAAGTTCATCAGACAAGATGAAGAATGACTTCATCTCAACGGTTTCTCATGAGATGAAAACTCCACTTACAGCTATCAAGGGTTGGGGTGAAACTCTCCTTGATATGGGCGACTCAGATCCAGAGCTTACAAGGCGTGGAATTGAGGTTATTATTAATGAATCAGGACGCCTTACCGGCGTTGTTAACGACCTTCTTGATTTGTCCCGTATTGTAAATGGCCGTATGATTCTCAGAACGGACAAAATAGACGTTTTGGCAGAACTTGATGAAACTATCTTTGTATTCAAGGATAGGTCCATGCGTGAGGGCATAGAGCTTATCTACAATGCACCTCATAACCCAGCACCAATGGTTGGTGATGCAGACAGGATTAAGCAAGTATTTGTAAACGTCCTTGATAATGCATTCAAGTACACCGAGCAGGGCGGTAAGGTTACTGTGTCGGTTGTAATTAATCCAATAGAGCCAGAGGCACCTCTTTCAGAGGAAGAGAAGCCTATGGCAAATCTTGTTGTCCTTGTTGAGGACACTGGCTGTGGTATTTCCGAGGAGGATTTGCCACGTGTTAAACAGAAATTCTATAAGTCAAACATCTCGGTAAAGGGTAGTGGTATCGGACTTGCTGTTTGCGATGAAATCGTAGGCATGCATGGTGGCTCACTTGAAATTGCATCAGAACTTGGCGTGGGTACAAGCGTTACGGTTACATTCCCAATTGAGTATGTTGAACTTGTTAATGACCTTGGATTACCGGAGGAAACGGTAGCCGAAATAAATGAAGAAACAGTAGAGGAAAGTGAAGCAGATGTCAGCAGAGATGCGTAAAACTATGATTGGCGGACAGGCCCTAATCGAGGGTATCGTCATGCGTGGAAAGCACGTAGCTGCGATGGGTATCCGCCTTCCAAATGGTGATATTTATTTAGAAGAAAAGGAACTTAAGCCACTTCGTGATAAGTATAAGATTGCTGGTGTTCCAGTAATTCGTGGCGTTGTTAATTTCATTGAATCAATTGTCTTTGGATATAACTGTCTTATGGAGTCAGCTGAGAAGTCTGAACTTGAGGATATTGAACCAGAGACCAAGTTTGAGAAGTGGCTTGATGAGCGCGTAGGCGACAAGATGATGACAATAATTGGTGTCATTTCAGCTGTGCTTGGTGTGGCTCTTTCATTAGCACTTTTTATGTACTTACCAGCGCTTATTACTGACTTTTTTGATAATCATATCTTTGGTGGTGGAATTGGTAAGCATAACTTAAAGCCACTTTCAGAGGGTATCATCAAAATAATCGTATTTGTCATTTACATGTGGGCGGTAGCCCAAATGAAGGATATAAAGCGCGTGTTTATGTATCACGGCGCAGAGCACAAGACTATTTTCTGCTATGAAAATGGTCTCGAGCTCACTGTTGAGAATGTAAGGAAGCAGATTAGATTCCATCCTCGCTGTGGCACAAGCTTTATGTTTGTGATGATGATTATCAGCATATTTATTTCAACAATTCTTGTTCTAATTTTCCCTGGCCTTCGTGCAAATAGGCTGATTTGGACATTCGCAAAACTCCTTGTTTTGCCACTTATTATGGGTATTGGATACGAATTTATTAAGTATGCTGGACGCCACGATAACCTCTTTACTAAAATCTGCTCAGCTCCTGGTCTTTGGATGCAACGCATCTCAACAGTGGAGCCTGATGACGACATGATTGAGGTTGGTATCGCTGCGTTTAAGTATGTGCTTGAGCATGATGAGGATCTTGATATCAAATGACAGAAATTGAAGTAATTGAACTGCTCAAACAGCATATCGATGAATATGACGCTCCCGTGGATGCACGGGAGCTTATTCGCTTTTCTGCTGGAGATGAAGAGAAGCTCAAAGAGTGCATAGAAAGGCGCATTTCGGGCGAACCACTCCAGTATATTATTGGTGAGTGGGACTTTTATAATTGCAACTTTAGAGTGGGCGAGGGAGTCCTTATCCCACGCCCAGAAACCGAGCTTTTGGTGGATACGGCGCTCGACTTTCTTGCGGAGAATTTTTCGCAGGATGGCGATGATGCGACGAGCATGATTTACAAGGTCGTATACGGTACGCGCGTCCGTGGAGAGTACGTTTTGCCAAACGAAGGCTACGGCGTCGCGCGCGTTTTAGACCTCTGCTCAGGCTCTGGCTGCATCGCCATTTCTATCGCGAAAAATTTCGCAAATTCGAAAGTCTTCGCCATCGAAAAAAGCTCGCAGGCATTTGAATATTTGAAGCAAAATGTGGCACTTAATCGTGTGAAAAATGTTGTGCCATTTAACGATGATATTGTCACTGGATGTCAAAATTTAATTGGCGCTTCCAAGGGACAATTTGACCTTATTGTATCCAATCCACCGTATGTAAAATCAGCTGAATGCGATGAACTTCAGCGTGAGGTTTTAAAGGAGCCAAGAATGGCTCTGGATGGCGGAGAAGACGGCCTTGATTTCTACCGCGTGATTGCAAATCGCTGGCTTCCACTTCTAAAGAGTGGTGGAATGCTGATTATGGAGTGCGGTGAAGACCAAGCAGTAGCGATTGAGGAAATCCTAAGCGCTACATCTTGTGGTCAGACTTTTATTCTTGACGATTTTGCTGGAATATCTAGGGTAGTTGGCATAAAAATGTATTAAAATTGTAGAATTTACGTTAATTTCCTTGACGACTCTTGTAAATTTTAGTATTCTTTTATATGTGTTATTTTGATTATTAGTATTATTATAAGTAATTGAGGTGTAGAAGATGCTATTGTCTGCTTTGTTTAGCGGCAATGTTCTTACAATTGCAGTAACAGTAGTAGCTGCTATATTCCTTGTTTTTGTTTCGATACCAATCCATGAGCTTGCTCATGCGTGGGCTGCTTACAAACTTGGCGATCATTCGGTTAAGGATCGCTTGACACTCAACCCACTGGTTCACATCGATCCAGTTGGTGCAGTGATGATTGCACTTATTGGTTTCGGATGGGGTAGGCCTTGCCAGGTTGATCCATATGCCTTCAAGAATGAAAAGAAGGATATGGCTCTTGTCGCAGCAGCAGGTCCAGTTGCCAATTTACTTCTTGGTTGGCTTTTCATCTTCATTGAAACAATGATTACTGCTTTGGCTCCACATTTCACAGGTCTTGTGATTGGACAGGCAGTAGTAATCTTTTTCTCAACATGTGCTCAGATTAGTATTTGGCTTGGCGTACTTAACCTTTTGCCAATTCCAATGTTTGATGGATTTACGGTTCTCCGTGCTTTCATCAGTTCTGAGACAGAGTACAAGATAATGGCAAACTACCAGACAATTTCAATCGTCATTATCATCTTGCTCTTTAGCGGTATCATTACAAAACCAATCAGTCTTCTTGCTGATTTGATTATCGCTTTATTCTCTTTCCTTTCAGCGCTGCCGTTTTCATTGTTTTTGAGGTGACGTGATGGAAAAGATTAATTATAAGCTTGAGGTCTTTGAGGGACCAATGGATTTGCTCCTCAGCCTCATCACAAAACACAAACTCGACATCATGGATATTCCAATCGTCACTCTTGTTGACCAGTACACAGAATATGTACGTTTGATGCAGGACGCTGACATGGAGGTTGCATCCGAGTTCTTGGAGATGGCTGCTCGTCTTGTGTACATCAAGACAGTATCACTTCTTCCAAAGCACGAGGAGGCAGATGAGCTCAAGGCTGAGCTCACTGGTGAACTCCTTGAGTATCGCGATTGCCAGATAATGGCAGGCAAACTTAAGGATGAGGCAAACGGCTTTGATTACTTAAGTCGTAAACCAGACGTAATCGACAGAGACAACACATATAAGCTCCTTCACGAGCCAGACGAATTGTTCTCGGCATATATTGCGGCACTGGGCAAGGGCAAGCGTAAGCTTCCACCACCAGTGACATCATTCACCGAGATTGTTTCGAAAAAGATTGTTTCTGTTTCATCCAAGATTATTTTTATTCTTCGCCGCGCACTTCGCGGAGGCGATATGAATTTCAAATCACTAATTGAGGCATCAGAGTCACGCTCCGATATGGTAGCAACTTTCCTTGCAGTGCTTGAGCTTGTTAAGGCTAAGCGAATGACTGCAGAGGGAAATGGTGACGAGATGAAACTCGTACTTAAGAATCAGAAGGATTAGGAGTTGAGAACTTGAACGCTAAGACATTACAAGCTAGTGTAGAGGCAATACTCTTTGCGGCTGGGGATCCAGTACCAGTAACTAGACTTGCGAACGCGCTCGAGATAGAGCCTGAACTTGCAGAGCAGGTTCTCTTAAACCTCAAGGCTGAGTACGATGAGCGCCAAGGTGGCATCTGCATTCTTCACCTAGGCGACAAGTTCCAGATGTGCACTCGCACCGAGTTTTCAAATGAGGTGCGTACTGTGCTCGAGATGCGACGTAACGTGCCACTGTCACAGGCTGCTTTCGAAGTACTTGCGGTTGTTGCATACAACCAACCAGTTACCAAGTCTTTCGTTGAACAAGTTCGTGGCGTTGACTGTTCAGGCGTTATCGCATCGCTTGATGAAAAGGGTCTTATCGAGGAGAAGGGTCGACTCGACCTTCCTGGTAAGCCAATTGTTTATGGTACAACAGAAGCGTTTTTACGCTGCTTTTGTATAGAGTCGCTTGATGAGCTTCCTGCACTTCCGGGTACTGAAGAAGAACCGGAAACAAGGGAAGACGAACCAGAGGTTTCGGACAACCCGGAATTAGAGGAAGAAAATTAAGCGAAGATAGTTATTCAAAACTAAATATTTAGGGGGAGGTGTTGATTATTGGCATTTCTTAAGATTCTCTTTTTGATTATCGCTATCGTAATTGCCCTTGTAGTTTTGGTAGTTGGATTTATCCTCTTTGCCCTTTGGGTTAAAATCCAGGTCGGCTTTGAGTATGCACCAAATACTAAGAAGTTATGGGTTAAGTACGGAATAATCAAATTGAAAATTTACCCTGAGATGTTCTCTGAGAAGAAAAAGGCAAAACGTGCCAAGTTGATGGGCAGACTGAGAAATATCTTTGGTCCAACTGCCAAGAAGGTTACAAACAAAGCGAAAACTGTTGCAACCGAAAAGGTAGAGGAAACAAAGGAAAAGAAATCAGCCCAAAAGGATTTTGACACCGAGGTCTTTATTCGAGAGGAAGAAGCCCGTATTGCAACTGAGGAAGCAAGGCTCTCTGTAGAACTTCCAAAGGCAGAGGCTCAGTATGAAGCCGCTGTCAAAGCAGAAGAGGAAGGTAAGCCTTGGGATAACGTTGTAAGCAAGAAGGAAGCATCCAAGCTTGATGACATCAAGACATCATTCAAAGCGTACGACCTTCCAGGTACCTACGAAAAGGTTAAGAGTTTCTTATCTGGATTCTCATTCGACTCAATTGTTGCACTTATTGCATCACTTGGCAGCACAACCGGACACACTCTTGGTAAAGTAGCGAGAAAGATCAATATCAAACGCTTGAACGTAGGACTTGTAATCGGCGGCGACGACGCAGCTGAGACAGCTCTTAAGTTCGGACGCATCGGTGCAGTGCTTTATCCTGCACTCGGTAGGATAACCAATAACCTCACAGTCGGTGACATCAGTCTCGACATGACGCCAGATTATCTTGCCAACAAAAACAGTGGAGAAATTCACACCGTAATAGCTCTAAGACCTTTGACACTTGTTACACCATTTATTGGTATGGTGCCAAAACTTGGCAAATCAGGCTTTGCCTTCTATCGTGATTACAAGAAGACAAAGAAAGCAAAAAAGGAAATGAACTAAATCATTAAATAGAGGTGCTTAAAATGAAAGAAACAGCAGCAGCAGGAATGCTCCAAACAACAATTGAAAAAGTTAAAGACATGATCGACGTTAGCACAATCATCGGTGATCCAGTATATACAGAGTCAGGTCTTACAATCATCCCTGTATCAAAGGTTACTTATGGTTTCGCAAGTGGCGGCACAGATTTCCCAACAAAGGGTTCTAAGGAACTCTTCGGTGGCGCAGGCGGAGCTGGCGTTACAATCACACCAGTTGCTTTCCTTCTTATCCAGAACGGACAGGTAACACTTAAACACATCACAGCATATGACAATGCTGCAGAGAGAATGGTTAACCTTGTACCAGAGATGTTCGACAAGGTAACAGGTCTTATCAAAAAGGACTAATTACGGGCTAATATATAGCGGGGCTGAGTATTCAGCCCCGCATTAGTCGTATTTTAAGGGTACTTGACAGAAGGGATTTTTGGCATGGCAGACGAGAAAATTAGACTGCAAAAGTATATGGCGGATTGCGGAATTGCTAGCCGCCGTAAGTCAGAAGAATTAATTGCCGCAGGCAAGGTTAAGGTCAACGGTAAGGTCGCACAGATAGGCGACAAGGTTGACCCAAACAGTGATAAAGTAACTGTTTCGGGCGAGAAGATTTCTGCCGAAACAGAGATGAAGTATATTATGCTTCACAAGCCACGTGGGTTTGTAACCACGATGAGCGATGAACAGGGACGCCGCTGTGTTGCGGACCTGGTAGAAGATGTCGGAGTAAGAGTATATCCAGTAGGTCGACTTGATAAGGACTCAGAGGGACTTCTCTTCTTAACAAACGACGGTGAATTTGCAAATAATATGACACATCCTTCAAAGCATGTGCCAAAGACATATAGGGTTACAGTAAGGCCTGCTATCAATGAGGAAATCTTAAACAGGCTCACAACTGGAATCATGATTGACGGCAAGAAGACATTGCCTGCTGATATTCACGTAATTTCAGAGGAAAAGAATCGTGTCGTTATGGAAATAGTTTTAATTGAAGGTCGTAACCGCCAGATTCGCAAAATGTGCGAGGAGTGCGGTCTCACGGTTGCACGACTTAAGCGTGTACAGATAGGACCAGTCAAGCTCGGCATGTTGCCACAGGGCAAATGGCGCGAGCTCACGCCACAGGAACTCAAATCCTTAAAGCGTGCAATGAAATAGGTAATTCGAGCCAGAGGTAGCTACGGCGCCCAGAGCTCTAATATAAGGAGAATTTAATATGGCAAGAAGCATGACAGGCTTTGGCCGCGCTCAAAGTGAGACCGATACACTCTTTGTATCAGTTGAACTCAAGAGTGTGAACCACAGGTACTTTGAGCTCTACTCAAGAGTACCAAGGACTTATGGCTTCCTTGACGAGAAAATCAAGACATACCTTCAAGGTCGTGTTGCACGAGGCAAGATTGAGTGCAACGTAACTATTGAAGCAATGGACTCTGATGATGTAGTAGTCAAGGTAAACCATTCGCTTGCAAAAGCGTATGTTGATGCACTGACTGACCTTTCCGAGACATATGGTCTCAAGAGCGATATCTCGGCATCAACACTCACTCGTTTCCCTGATGTCCTTTCTGTTCACAAGGAAGAGGCAGATGAGGATGCAATCTGGGAGGCTGTAAAAGGCGTCTTAGAGGCAGCAACTGATAACTTTATTGCAATGCGCGAGCGCGAAGGACTCAAACTTCGCGATGATATCTGCGGTCGCGCTGATGCGATACTCGAGAAGGTTGCTTTTGTTGAGTCACGCTCACCTGAAACGGTGCGCGAGTACAACGAAAAGCTCAAGGCTCGTATCGCAGAGCTTCTCGGCGACACAACAGTCGACGAGGCAAGACTTCTTCAAGAAGCAGCAATTTATGCTGACAAGGTGGCAGTAGATGAGGAGACTGTAAGACTCCGCAGCCACATTGAACAGCTTAAAGATATGTTTAATGCTGATGAGGCAATTGGCCGTAAGATGGATTTCCTTGTACAGGAAATCAACCGTGAGGCCAATACAATTGGCTCAAAAGCATCTGACTTTGAAATCAACAAGGTTGTTGTTGATATCAAGGCAGAAGTTGAGAAGATAAGAGAACAGGTTCAAAACATAGAATAGGCGGACAAGATGAAGCTTTTAAACATTGGTTTTGGTAACTCTGTAAATGCGGACCGTATCATTGCTATGGTCAGTCCGGATTCTGCACCGATAAAGAGAATAGTAGGAGATTGCAAGGAGAAGGGTACGCTCATCGATGCGTCCCAAGGTCGCAAGACTAGAACCGTAATCATAATGGACAACGATCAAGTTGTTCTCTCATATCTTCAACCGGAAACTTTGACGGAGCGTATCAATGGAGAAGAGGAGGAAGAAGAAATATGACAGATGGCTCAGGCTTCCTTTTAATATTTTCTGGCCCATCGGGCTCTGGAAAAGACACAGTAATTCACGACATACTTGCTCGTGATGATAAGACGGTTGTGTCAATCTCAATGACAACTCGTGCACCACGAGTAGGAGAGGTTGACGGTGTCGACTACTACTTTGTCACAAAGGACGAATTCGAGAGCCACATCAAGAACGATGAGATGCTCGAATGGGCTCAGTATGGTGATAACTACTACGGTACTCCAAAGGCACCAGTTGCCAAGTGGATAGAAGAGGGCAAGACAGTTATCCTTGAAATAGAGGTACAGGGTGCTGATAAGATTAGGGCCAAGTATCCAGACGTTAGGACTATGTTCTTGATGCCACCGTCTCTTCACGTTTTAGAGACTCGTCTTCGAGACAGGGGTACTAATTCCGAGGATGATATCAAGGCACGCCTTGATGTTGCAAAAAGTGAAATAGGTCGTGCAAGCGATTATGACTATATAATCGTAAACAACCGCCTTGAAGATGCGGTTGAGGATGCACTTGAAATTATCTTCCGTCACAGACGTCACCTTCGTGAGTCTGGTGCACAGGATGAATTCTACTATGGTCATCAGTATAAGGAACTTACAATTGATGACTATATAGATAAGGATGCACGCGTATTACCACCAAATGAAGATTTTTCAGAAAGAGGTTTAAAATAATGGCAGATAACAAAATGTTTAATCCAGATCTTCGTGATCTCTTAGTTGACGAGAATGGCAACCAGATTAGCCGTTACTCTCTCGTAACAGCAACTGCAAAGCTTGCTCGCGAAATTTCTGATGAAGCATGTGAGAATCATGAAATCATCACAGAGAAGCCAGTTTCAACTGCACTTGATAAGTTGCTTGCTGGTGAGTATACAATTGAAGAACCAGCGGAGATTAAGGAACTCTAATTAGACTATAGGAGGGGCAAGATGGCAGAGCGAACTGTTGTGCGCGTTGCAGTGCAAAATGTGGCTTATCACTTTGATGAAGCCTATAGCTATGCCGTGCCAGAGGGCAAGTGCCCAAAAGTTGGCTGCCGTGTAATGGTCCCTTTTGGAAATGGTAGTTCTGTACGTCAGGCTGTTATTCTCGACGTGATAAGTGGAAATGACGTATCCGACCTTAAAGAGATAGGTGTCATCCTTGATGAGACGCCTCTCTTTAGTGACAAGATGATACGCCTTGCGCTCTTTATGAAAGAGCGTACATTTTGCACTGTTTACGATGCACTTCGCACAATGCTTCCAGGGCTTTCACACAAGCCACAGGATGCAACAGTTAAGATGGTGCGCCTTGGTGATATATCAACACTGCCAAGGATAACCGAGAAACAGCAGAGCGTAATAGACTGCTTAAGTGGTTTAGAGGGTGAATGTTCCGTTAAGGAACTTTGCTATTTCACTGGTGTGTCAACGGCGGTTGTTGATAACATGAAACGCCGTGGAGCACTGGAGTATTACGATAAGGAAATCTTCCGCCGTCCATACAATGAGAAAGTAACTGATACTTCCGACATAGTATTGACCGAGAGCCAGCAGAATGCTTTTGACAATCTCAAAAAGCAACTTGCAAGCGGTGGCGGAACGAGCTTGCTATTTGGTGTTACTGGGTCTGGCAAGACCCAGGTTTATTTGCGCTTAATCGATGAGGTGGAGCGTCAAGGAAAAGGCATCATTGTAATGGTGCCAGAGATATCGCTCACACCGCAGACATTGCGCATATTCCACAGCCGTTATGGCGACAAGGTCGCTGTGTTCCACAGCGCTCTCTCAGATGGCGAGCGCCTTGATGAGTGGAAGAGGGTAAAGCAGGGTCGTGCAACAATAGTTGTTGGTACGCGATCAGCAGTCTTTGCTCCTTTTGACAACTTGGGACTTATCATCATTGATGAGGAACAGGAACACACTTATAAATCCGAGCAAAGTCCACGCTATCATGCACGTGACATCGCAAGGTACCGTGTCGCAGAGGACAAAGCACTCCTTGTCCTTGCATCAGCAACTCCAAGCTTTGAGTCGTATATGGCAGCCAAGTCTGGCAAATATACGCTCAGCGTTTTAAAGGAGCGCTTTGCTGGTGCGACACTCCCAACAGTTGAGACTGTTGATATGTGTAAGGAACGCTTTGATGGCAACAAGTCCGAGATATCAAAGCAACTACTATCTGCACTTATGCAGAACCTTGACGAGGGACATCAGTCCATCGTTTTAATAAACAGGCGAGGATATAACACATATGCTGCTTGTAACAGTTGCGGTGAGGTAGTTATGTGTCCAAACTGCAGTATTGGACTTACATATCACCGTCACAACAACAGGCTTATGTGCCACTATTGTGGCTACAGTATCCCGTTCACAACCGTTTGCCCAGAATGTGGCGCAAACGATGTTCGCTATACAGGTGCTGGCACCCAACGCTTTGAGGAAGAGCTCGAACGACTCCTGCCAAATGCGCGTGTGCTCAGAATGGATGCGGACACAACTATGCAAAAATTCTCCTATGAGGAAAAGCTAACAGCTTTCCGTAATGGTGAGTACGATATAATGCTTGGCACCCAAATGGTTGCCAAGGGATTGGACTTTGAAAACGTTACGCTCGTCGGTGTACTGTCTGCCGACCAACAGCTTTACAATGACGATTATAAATCGATGGAAACCACCTTCGATTTGCTTACTCAAGTCATTGGACGCGCTGGTCGTGGCAAGTACAAAGGTCGAGCAATTATTCAAACGATCCAACCAACAAATGACATCATAAAACTTGCGGCGGACCAAAACTACGAGGAGTTTTATGACACGGAAATTGGCATGCGTCAAGCATGTGTATTTCCACCATATTGCAACCTTTGCACAATCAGCTTCCAAGGCGCACGTGAGGAACGCGTGCTAAAGGCAAGTCTTAACTTCCTTAATGACCTAAAGTCAAAGGCAGAGGGCGAGTACAGTGACTTAAAACTCATAGTTTTAGGTCCTATGCCAGAGCGAGTTGTCAAGGTTAGCAATAAGTACAGACACAGACTTATCATCAAATGTGTCAATAACAAGCGTTTTAGGCAGATGTTAAGTGACCTGCTTGTTGATTTTTCGAAAAATAAAGAGAATAGTGGCGTAAACGCTATTCCCGATATAACGTGAGGTAATTATAAAATGGCACTCAGAAAAGTAGTGACAAAAGAGGATCCAATTTTAAGAAAGAAGAGTCGTAAAGTCGAGAAGTTTGATGAGAAACTTGCAACACTTCTTGACGACATGGCAGAGACCATGTACGCAGCTGACGGCGTTGGACTCGCCGGCGTACAGGTAGGAATGCTAAGACGAGTAGTAGTAATGGATGTAGGCGATGGCCTCATCGAACTTGTAAACCCAGAGATTACAGAAGAGGAAGGCGAGCAGTTTGCTGAGGAAGGCTGCCTTTCAATCCCAGGTGAATACTACGAGACAATCCGCCCTGCAACTGTTAAGGTAAAGGCACAGGACAGAAATGGCCAGTGGTGTGTTTACAAGGGCGAAGGCCTCAAGGCTCGTTGCTTCTGCCACGAGATTGATCACCTTGATGGTGTACTCTTTATTGACAAGAAGAATCCAAATCCAAAGCCAAAAGAGGAAAATGAATGAGAATAGTTTTCATGGGCACACCTGACTTCGCTGTTCCAACGCTTGAGCGTCTCATTAAAAAGCACGAAGTAGTTGGTGTATTTACACAACCGGACAAGCCAAAGGGCCGTCATATGACTTTGACACCATCTGATGTCAAAGTGTGTGCAACAAATAATAACATCCCTGTTTTTCAGCCAGAGTCTTTAAAGCATGGAGAGGCTATGCCTATCCTTGATGATTTAAAGCCTGACGTAATTGTTGTTGCAGCATATGGCCAGATACTTAAAAGTGATGTACTCGAGTATCCAAAGTATGGTTGTATCAATGCCCATGGTTCGATTCTTCCAAAATACAGGGGTGCCGCTCCAATTCAACGCGCCGTAATTGATGGCGAGAAATACGCTGGCGTCACATCAATGCAGATGGGCGAGGGCCTTGACACAGGCGACATGCTCATCACAAAAAAGGTCGAGATAGGTGAGAACGAGACAGCAGGTGAACTCTTTGATCGCCTTGCAGCCCTCGCCGCAGATGTTATCGAGGAGACTCTCGATAACATAGACAGCATCACACCAATCAAGCAGGATGACAGTCTTTCAACTTATGCAAAGATGCTCTCAAAAGATGAGTGCCCAATTGATTGGAGTAAGGATGCACAGACAATCCACAACCAAATCCGTGGACTTAATCCTTGGCCTACAGCAACAACCACACTAAATTCAGTTATTTTTAAGATTCACATGTCACACTTGACACAGACAAAGAGTGACAAGGCACCTGGCACAATAACTGTGGACAAGGACAGACTCTTTGTTACAACAGGTGATAAACAACTACTTGAGATAATTGAACTTCAGCCACAAGGTGGCAAACGTATGCCAGTGGCTGATTACCTTCGTGGACATAAAATGGAAGGAGTGTTTGAATAATGTATTGGGATCCATTGTATCTTCTTTTGATTGTAATGTTCTTTATTTCCCTTGGCGCACAATCAAAGGTTAAGAGCACATATTCAAAGTATTCAAAGGTGGCAAGTTCTAAGGGAATTACTGCAGAGCAGGCTGTTCAAATGGTATTGCGCCATTACGATATAAATGACGTATCTATCCAGCAAATCCCTGGTCAACTTACTGATAATTACAATCCAAAGACCAAGATTATCAGTTTGTCAGAACCTGTTTGCGGAAGCACTTCAATCGCAGCTATCGGTGTTGCTTGTCATGAGGCAGGTCATGCTGCACAGCATGCGACAGGTTACCTTCCAATCAAGATTCGTAATGCAGTTGTACCAGTATGTAACATAGGCGGAAGCCTTGGTATTCCAATTGCGGTAGTAGGTATTATTCTTGCTACAGCTGCCAATATGGTTGATTTTGGATTTATGCTTGTTGATATTGGTATTCTTCTTTATTCATTTGTAGCATTATTCCAACTTATTACGCTCCCGGTTGAACTTGATGCAAGCCGTAGAGCGCTTGCTGTAATAGGCGATGAGAGCATTTTAACTAGTGAAGAGCGCCATGGCGCTAAAAAGGTTTTAAAGGCTGCAGCTATGACTTACGTCGTAGCACTCGCTACAGCACTCGTCAACCTTCTTCGATTTATTGTAATCTTTACAGGTGGTCGCCGTCGCAACTAAGGAGAAACTATGAAGAGTGCGAGAGAACTCAGTTTTGAAACTTTACTCAAAATTGAAAAGGATAATTCGTATTCGAATTTAAGTATTGCCGGTGTGCTCAAGGATAATAACCTAGAGGACGCCGACAAGGCATTTTTTACAGCACTTGTCTATGGTGTAGTAGAGCGTAAAATCACACTTGATTACAACATTGGACTCTACTTAAAACAGCCGATTAAGAAGCTTAAAACAGAGGCACTTATAATCCTTAGGATTGGTGCATATCAGCTCCTCTTTATGGACAAGATTCCATCTCATGCTGCAATTAATGAGTCTGTAAACCTTGCAAAGAAAAAGGTCAATTTTGCAAGTGGTCTCATCAACGCTGTGCTTAGGAAGATTGATCAGAACGGTCTTCAAATCCCAGAGGATAATTTAGAGGTTAAATACTCTTGTCCACAGGAACTAATTGACCTTTTCATAGATGCATATGGCAAAGAAAAAGCCATCGGCATTTTAGAACATGCCAATGGCCCACAAAAGATGTATGCACGTGATAAGGAAAAGGGACTAGTTGAATTAACTGAACTGAAAATAAACAACAACCAACATATTCAAGATAAGGCGTCTCAACTCTGCTGTGAGGCGATAGGCGCACAGCCTGGTGAGACAATCTTTGATATGTGTGCCGCACCTGGCGGCAAGAGCTTCACTATCGCTGAGATAATGCAAAACAAAGGCCGTATCGTCGCCTTTGATTTGTATCCACAGCGTGTGGAACTCATAGCGCAAGGTGCCAAGAGGCTTGGCATCGATATCATCGATGCCAGAGTAGGCGATGCCTCTCAGTTTGATGAGAATTTAGGCCTTGCAGACAGGGTGCTTTGTGACGTGCCTTGTGCTGGTCTTGGCGATATCGGACGCAAGCCTGAAATCAGATATAAAAGCATCAAAGATATTGAAAAGTTACCACCTTTACAGTATAATATATTAGTTAATAGCGCGCGCTATTTAAAGGTATACGGAACACTGGTTTATTCAACCTGTTCCCTTAACCCAAAAGAGAATGAGGAAGTAGTAAAACGCTTCCTTGATGCGCACGATGATTTTGAACTTGTAGAACAACGTACCATCTTCCCACAAGAGGAGGACTGTGACGGATTCTTCTACTCGGTGATGAAAAAGAATGAAACAAGACATTAAGTCTTTAACATTACAAGAGCTGACAACTCAAATAGTTGATTTAGGATTGCCAAAGTTCCGCGCTGGTCAAATTTATTCTTGGTTGCACAAGCAATGCGCAGAGTCATTTGATGAGATGACCAATCTCTCAAAGGACCTTAGAGCAAAGCTTGATGAAGTGTACGAGATTAAAAACTGCCAGATAGAACGCAAACTTGAATCGCAGATTGACGACACTAAAAAGTACTTGTTTAAGTTAAATGATGGTGAGTTCATCGAGTCAGTACTTATGAAGTACAAGTATGGTTACACAGTCTGTGTATCATCACAGGTTGGATGCAACATGAAGTGTTCATTCTGTGCAAGTACGATTGATGGTTGCGTCAGGAACTTAACCCCAAGTGAGATATTGTCTCAGATTTATGCAATAACTAGGGACAACCAGTCAAAAGACAGTGACTTTAGGGTATCCCACATAGTCCTAATGGGAATGGGTGAACCGCTTGATAATTACGACAACGTCACAAAATTTTTAGATTTAATATCAAACGGTGACGGTCTTAACATCAGTGCTCGCCACATCAGCATTTCAACATGTGGCATCGTACCACGGATTTATGACCTCATTGAGAAACATCCACAGTTCACGTTGTCAGTCAGCCTTCATGCTCCAAATGATGAGATTAGGAGCAGGATAATGCCAGTGAACAAAAAGTGGGGAGTGGATGAACTCCTCACGGCATGTAAAAAGTACACTGATGCAACAAACCGTCGTATCTCATTTGAGTACGCAATGATGGATGGTATAAATGACACTGATGAGTGTGCCCGCCAACTACGTAACAAATTAAAAGGCACACTGTGTCATGTAAACTTAATTCCTGCGAACGAGGTTCGCGAGAATGATTACAAACGCAGTTCAATGGAGAGGCTAGAGACCTTTTCTAGAATATTAGAAGCAGGTGGCATCACTACCACAATAAGGCGAAGCCTTGGTGGAGACATAGATGCATCCTGCGGACAGCTTAGGCGAAATCACAAGGAAGGAGGAGAGGCATGAAAATATCTGCTAGAACGGATGTTGGAATAGTTCGTTCAAACAACCAGGACTCATACGCGGCCGGTGAATTTCAAAATGGCGTAGCGTGGGCAGTCGTCTGCGATGGCATGGGCGGTAACGCCGGAGGCAACATCGCTAGTTCGACAGCAGTCAAGAGTATCTCGGAACGAATAACTTCGGCATATCGTGAAACAATGACTTCTTCTTCAATCAAGAATCTACTTGTCACGGCAATCACAAATGCAAATTTTGAAATTTATGATATGGCCGCCGACAATTTAGACCTCCTTGGAATGGGTACGACAGTAGTCGCCGCGATAATGACAAAAAACACTCTCTATATCGCACATGCAGGCGACAGCCGTGCATACCTCGTAACCAAGGAAGAGATAAGGCAACTGACTAGGGATCACTCGGTGGTTCAGGACTTGGTTGATCGCGGTGAAATAACACCAGAACAAGCAAGGACACATCCAAGGAAGAACTTAATTACAAGGGCTCTTGGTGTGGATGAATCGCTCAAGGTTGACTTTACAGTTGAGGACCTTAAGGGTGATGAAACTCTCCTTATTTGTACAGACGGACTTTCCAATATGATAGAGCCGCTTGACATTTACAGGGTGGTTGCGGACAATCCGCACGAGAAAATAGCAGAGATATTGGTAAACCAGGCCAATGAAAATGGCGGCGAAGACAATATCACAGTTGTAGCTATAACGAAGTAGAGGAGTAAACTATGGACAGTTATGTAGGAAAAAGACTTGACGGTCGTTATGAAATAAGAGAAATAATCGGCGTAGGCGGTATGGCTGTTGTTTATAAGGCATATGACAACATTGATGACCGTATCGTTGCCATTAAAATACTTAAGGAGGAGTTCCTTGCAAACGAGGAGTTCCGCAGAAGATTTAAGAATGAGTCAAAGGCTATTGCAGTCCTTTCTCATCCAAACATCGTAAAGGTATACGACGTATCATTTGGTGATAGACTTCAGTACATCGTAATGGAGTACATTGAGGGTATCACACTCAAGGAATATATCGAGCAGCAGAAGGTTATTAACTGGAAAGAAGCTGTTCATTTCACAACACAGATTCTCCGTGCTCTCCAGCACGCGCATGACAAGGGCATTGTTCACCGTGACGTTAAGCCACAGAACATCATGCTTCTTCAAAACGGCAACATCAAAGTAACAGACTTTGGTATCGCACGTTTCTCACGTGGTGAGACAAGAACAATGACAGAGAGTGCAATTGGCTCTGTTCATTACATCAGCCCAGAGCAGGCTCGTGGCGAAATCACAGATGACAAAGCTGATATCTATTCAGTAGGTGTTGTCCTCTATGAGATGATCACAGGTAAGCTTCCATTCGAGTCTGACAGTGCAGTTTCAGTTGCAATCATGCAACTTCAGAACGAGGCTGTTCATCCACGTGATATCAACCCACAGATTCCAGTAGGCCTTGAGCAGATTACTCTTCGCGCAATGCAGAAGAATACCAAGGACCGCTATCAGTCAGCAGCAGAGATGCTTCTTGACCTTGACGAGTTCAAGCGCAACCCTGCAATCAAGTTTGACTACTCATACTTCGTAGACAAGGATCCAACAAGGTTCATAAGCCAGCAGGAGGTAGCACAGGTTGCTGCCGCACCAATTAGTACCAAGTCTCGTATGCAGCCAGTTCAGATTGAGGATGAGGATGAATACGACGATGACGACACAGTACAGAACAAGACACTTCCAATTCTTGTTGGTGTAGCATCTGCACTCCTTGCTGTAATAATCTTAATCATTATCTTCCTTGCTCTCTTTACCGACATCTTTAAGAATGACAAGATTGAGGTTCCTGACCTCCTCGGTAAGAACTATGCAGAGGAAGTAGACAGCCAGAAGAAGTATTCTGACTGGAAGTTCGAAGTTAAGTATGTAACTTCAACTGATTCCAAGTATCAGGCTGGCCAGATTTGCAAGCAGAGCCCATACGGTGGTTCTAAGGCAAAGAAGGGCAGCACAATCAAACTTGAAGTTGTTTCAAACGGCTCACAAGTTGAGGTTCCTGACACAATTGGCGATGAGCTTGGCGCTGCCAAGACACTCCTCACGTCGAGTGGATTTACCAACACCAAGGTTGTACTTGAGTACACAGATGATGTTGATCCAGGCTATGTAATCCAGACAGAGCCTGCACCAGGCACCAAGGTTGATACAAACACAACAATTATCATCACAGTTGCAGCAGCATCTAAGGATGACCCTAACCTTGTAGAAGTTCCATTCTCAGTAATGGGTCTTAACTACAACAATAACAAGGAAGATGTTATCGAGTTCTTCACAAGCTCAGGCCTCAAGGCTCCTAGAGTCACCGAGAAGGATTCCAAGGAACCTGCTGGTCAGGTAATTGAAATCCCTGGCTATGAAAAGGGTGACAAGGTACCAAAGGAGACAGCTATCGAGATTATCGTATCCTCTGGTAAGGCACCATCAGGTACTGGCACAATCTCATTCAAGCTTCCTGCATCAGGCACAATGAAGCTTGAAGTTTACGTAGCAAATGAACTTTACGAGGCAAAGACACTCAGATGTGATGGTTCAAACTACTCACTCAAGATAACAGGTTCTGAGGGACCAAAGGCAGTTGTATGTACACTTGATGGTTCAACTATCTATACATGTAACATCAACTTCACAACAGACCCTGCAACTATTACAGATGCTAAGCAGTATGAGATCAAGGTTGCTACTGAAGTAACTGTACCAAGTGTAACTGGTAAGACAGTTGCTGAAGCAAAGGCTGCACTTACTGCTGCTGGATTTACAAATATCAAGACATCACTCGCTGATACTGATAAAGTAAGATTCCAGGTTCCATTTGCAAATACTAGCAAGACAACAGACACAGAGATTACTCTTTCTTAAGGGGATTTTATGGCAGGTATTCCAAACACTCAAAATGGAATAATAATTAAAGGCATAGGCGGTTTCTATTACGTAGAAACCGCCGTTGGCATATATGAATGTAAAGCGCGCGGAGTGTTCCGCAAGGAAAAAATAACGCCAATGGTAGGAGACCACGTTGTCATAAGTATCAATGACAACGCAGAAAATACCATTGACGATATTAAGGAGCGACGCAGCGCGCTACAGAGGCCACCAGTGGCCAACATTGACCAGTTGGTCATTGTTGTATCTGGTACCGAGCCACGTCCTAATACGCTCCTTGTTGACCGTTTAACGGCTATTGCTGTGAAAAACAACATAGAGCCAGTTATAGTCCTCAACAAGAGCGACTTAATAGACGTAGGCGAGCTAATAGATATTTACTCAAAAACTAAATTTAAAGTAATCAAAGCCTGTGGTAAAACAGGTGAGGGTATTGATGAGATAAGAGAGGTACTTCAAAACAAAGTATCTGCATTTACCGGCAACTCAGGTGTTGGTAAGTCAACTATCCTTAATCGCATCAATCCCGAACTTGAGCTTGCCACAAACGAGATAAGCCAAAAACTTGGCCGTGGCAAGCACACAACTCGTGAATGCACTTTGATTAAACTTGACGACAACACCTACGTTGCCGACACGCCTGGATTTGCATCTCTCGAAATCCTCAAACAGGAAGTCATCCTCAAGGAGGACCTTGCGGACTGCTTCCCAGAGTTTGAGGAGTATCTCGAGGACTGCAAGTTCTATCCAGGCTGCGCCCATGTCAAAGACAAGGGCTGCGCCGTAATCCAGGCGGTAGAGGATGGCTTAATAGCCAAATCGCGACATGATTCGTATAAAGCATTGTACGAAGAGGTAAAAGATGTAAAGGAGTGGCAAGTTAAATGAGCGAAGAAATAATAACTGAAACTGCTGAAATCGAAAAACCTAAAAAAGAAAAGAAGAAGAAATCTAAAAAGCAGATAATTCTAACAACAGTAGTAATACTTATAATAGTTTTGCTATTAGCATATTTGATTTTCTTTGCAGTAGTTCGCGCTACATCAAGTGAGTACTTTGATACTGCTGAAAAAGAATTTGTTATTCCTGGTCTTGGAGATGGCTTTGTTCCACAGGGTATTACCTTTGATGAAAAATCAGGTTTCTATCTTGTATGTGGATATATGTCAAATGATGAGGCTGCAAGGGTATACATGATTGATCCTGAGTCCAACGACTTTTCGTATATAAGCCTTAACGATGTTAAGGGTAATCCAGACAAGTCACATATTTGTGGCATCGCGACTTATGGTCGCTTTGCGTTTGTGACTACTGGTGAGAAGGTAAATGTATTTAGGCTTGCTGAAATTAACAATCCTGATTATGATACTGCAACACCGATTGATTCATTTGACTCTGATAACATCCCTGCATTCTGTTATGTTGTAAATGATACATTGTATGTAGGTGAGTTCTATCGCTCAAAATCATATGAGACACCAGAGAGCCATCATATGCAAACAGGGGATGGCGAATACCAGATGGCAATTATGACTGTCTTTGATGCAAATGAGCTTACATCAGCTCTTTCATCAAAGGGCGCAATTGATGATGTTGCTCCAATAGCAGTGTATAGCATCAAGTCTGGTGCTCAGGGAATGTGTATTCTCAAAGGTGGTCAGATTTGTATATCATCTTCTTGGGGACTTTCAACATCACATATAACTATCTATGATGACCCTATGAAATCTAACCTTACATCTGATTCGACATATGTAACAGACTCTGGCAAAGAGATACCACTTTACTATTTAGATCAAACTAGTGTACTCAAAGATTTCAAGCTTCCAGCAATGGCAGAGGAACTCGTTACCGACGGTGACAAGGTACTTGTAATGAATGAATCTGCCTCAAATAAGTACTTTTTCGGCAAGTTAATAGGCGGTAAATACTGCTATTCTTTCATTCCAGAGTACTAAAAAATGAAATTTTGGTAATTTTTAACAAAATAAGCGAAGAAATTTAAAAAATTATGTTGACAATGGTCAAAGATGATGATATAGTGTCAATGTACTTAATAATTAATAGGGTATAGGTATGCCTTGGAGGTAATTATGGACGAAACTCAAAGAAAGGAAAAGTCGGCATCTAATATCGGTCATAAGCTGTTTACGGCGCTAGGAATATTGCTTTGCATAATCTTTATTCCTATCCTCGTGCTCAACACGATTTTGATCATTAAGGGTGCTATGGACGATAGTAAGCCACCATCAGTACTTGGCTATACACCACTCGTAGTTCTCTCTGGTTCTATGGACGACGGATCAGCAAACGCCATTGAAGTCGGCGATTTGATTTTCGTTCGTAATGTGGATCCAACGAGACTCCAAGTGAATGATGTAATAGCATTCATGGAAGGCGACTATGCTGTAACCCACAGAATCATTGCAGTAAATGAGGATGGCAGTTACACAACACAGGGTGATGCGAACAACGTACAGGACGCAACACCAGTTACACCAGAGCATGTTATAGGTCAGTACTACAACAAGGCATCCGGACTTGGTAACTTCGTATTATTCATACAGAGTACAACCGGTATGCTGGTTTGCGTAGGAATACCTCTTGCGATATTCGTAATCTATGACATTATCAGAAGGCAACTTCTCCTAAGACAGGAGAGAATTAAACAGGATCAGCTCAAACAAGAAATTGAAGAGCTTAAACAAAATCCTAATCAAGTTGATTTGCCTCGGGAGGTCCTTAAAAAACCACAGGAAGAGGCCCCGGTTGAGCCAATATTCTATGATGATTTTGATATTGACGCATATCAGCCTGAGCCTGCGCCTGAAAGGATGGCCGAAACAGAAATTCTCAACAAACAACTAAACGAGAGTTTAAACAATGCCGAGGTAGATAGGAGTAACGAACCTGTTCCTCAAACAGCTAAAGTCAAAGTAGAGGCACCTAATAAATCAGTTGTTAAGGTTAAGAAATCAACAACGGTAAAGGTTAAAGCCCCTAAAAAATAGTAAATCAATTTGAAACTTAAATTTGTTTATTAACCTATAGGAGGGTTTTATATTATGAAAAAGAACACAATCATGAGAATCGCAGCTGTTGTACTTATGTGCACACTTGTAACAGCTTGCTTCGCTTCATCAACATTCGCTAAGTATACAAGCCAGGCTGAAGGTACTGGTACAGCTACAGTAGCAAAGTGGGCTTTCGAAGTAAATGGTAATAATATTGTTACTGAATCACAAAGTAACAAAGAAACTGTTACATTTAATCTTTTTGATACAGCTGCACTTGATACTAAAGATGGCGCTGCAGAAACTGATGTAGTTACTGGCAAAATTGCTCCTGGTACAAAGGGATCATTTGATTTTACAGTTCAGAATACTTCTGAAGTAAGAGCTGAGTATACAATTGCTCTTACAAAGGATCTTAAAGATGTTCCAATAAAGTTCTATTCTGATGCTGCTATGACAAAAGAAATCACAGATTTCACAAAGGTTGCTTCTGGTAACTTGGATGCTGGTATGACAGCAGCAATAAACACAGCTACTATTTATTGGCAGTGGGCTTATGGTCCTGACGTAAATGACAATGCTCTTGGTATTAATACACCTGAGATTTCTGTAACTGCTACAATCGTTGCTACACAGATTGACTAATTTAGCCTAAACATTAACTATTAAAATTCCAACGCGAATTAAACAATGCTTAAAAGCTAAAGTCAAACAATTAATGTAAATTAATTAACGGGAACGCCCCGCTACCCAAAAAAGGGGTGGCGGGGCTATCTTGGAATTTTAGATGTTTTATTTTTAAGGATCACTTTATGGAGTACGCTATAGATACCAGAAAAGTGAATAGAAGCCTCTTTGCATACAGAGTGGTAGATGTACATAACGACGAGTTCGGCTTTGCCCAGGATGGCGTTATCTACACATATGCTGTTGACTCTGATTCAAAGACCAAAGGTGTAACTTGGTTGCGTATGCAAAAAACAGGAGAGAAGGGCCCAGATCGCCGTAAATATTTCCTGTTCTTTGGAGACGAAACCGAGTATTCTGCCATTGTTGACAAACACAATGACATATATGATCTCGAAGGCAATTATATTGCATCTCTTATCAGAAGTAGATTTATTCTTTTCTTATTCTTGTTTATAGGTATTATTATATTCTTGACAGGACTTGCAGTATATCTTGGTGGTTCCATGATTATGGATACAACCTCACCTTTCTCAGAGGACAAGACAATCCATATTCAGGGTTCAGATAGCACTGATGGCAAGGGCTCTAAGGAAACCGATATGAATATTTTCCAAGAGGATCCTGAAAAGCCAGAACCAACTAAACCAGTTAAACCAAGCCCAATCAATGATGCGAAGCAAGACAAGAAGCCTCTTCCAGATAATTCACTTTATGAGGCTAAGAAAGCTGCAATAGATGAACTTAAAAATGTAGCAGAACTTGCTAAGAAAGCTATTGATGATTCGGATGATTTAACACCTGATCAAAAGGCTAAACTCAAGGCAGAGGTTGATAGGGAATACTTAGATGCTCTTGATGAAGTCAACAATGCTGATTCAGTAAAAGAAGTTGAAAAAGCACGTGACAAGGGCATTGATTATATTAACGATGTGCTTGATGAAGCAATAGCATGGGAGTTTGTAAACCAGTATTGCTCTGATACGCCAGGTGATCCATATGATAAGTCTAAGGACCCTGTAAATCGTAAAAATGCTCAGCAGATTATCGATGGTAAGCGTCCATATGATGCTTTGACAGACAAGCAACGTGAACATGTTAATGAGATAATTATTACCCCAACCTCTGATGAAAAGAATTATGACAAGGGTGAAGAAACCTATCGTAATTACCCAGAGATGCTTGAACAAGCTGAGAAAGAAAAAGCAAAGACGCCAAGTGGAAGACTTGATAAAGATGATAAAGGTAACAGAATCATCTGGCCGGGATACAAAGATGAGTTTGTATTCTATGTTCAAAATGATGGTGAAGTAGGACTTAACTATCAGATATCCTTTGCTGAGGATAATAAAGACAAGATTCCACTAAGATTTAAAATACTAGCAAAAGGCGAATATGTTCTTGGTAGTGAAACTGAATGGGTAGATAGTGCAAACTACGCTGGTCCAAATATTCTTATCATGCCTGGCGAGACAGTTGAATACAAGATCGTTTGGGAATGGCCATATGAGGTTGATAGCGAGTCAGATAAGTATGATACAAAGCTTGGCATAGAAGGACTTGCAGAGTACATAGTTCACTCTACCGTTTACTTCGAAGAAGTGATATAATATTTGAAATTTTAAAGGAAGGAGGAACTGATATGCGTAAAGTAATCCCAAAGAATATTGCTGATGAGATGGCGAAGCCATATATTGATGAAGCTGTTGAAAAGCAAATCAAGGCTGCTGATGTTCCTCCTCGCAATAAACTTGATATCAGTTTTAAAGATGCTGGTAGAACAGATGACAACAAAGATTATGACTCTAACCAGGATGCTTATGAGAAAAATCATGGCAAGCTCTATGATATGACTCATAATAATACGATTCCTTGGAAAAACTATGTTGTATATCTTGTTCTTTTATCCTTGCTAACAACTGTATTTACATTTTCTAAATACTTAAGTGGCGCAAGTGGAAGTAGTAATGTTGCTGTTGCGAAGTTTGATCCTCAAATTGTATGTGTAGGTGCAGGAACTGATGTGACAGGTGTAACGATTTCTTCTGATGGGTTGACGAGTACTGCTTTGTTTGCAAGCCCACAAGATATAAGTAGCAAAGAAATAATTTATAAAATTACAAATAACAGCGAAGTTGTTGTATCGGCGAATGTTACTTTATCTGGAACGCTTAGTGGTGCAACGTGGTCTGCTAATCCAACTACTATAGATACGATAGCAATAGGTGAAAGTAGAGATTTTAGCATTACCATTAAACCTAATGTAACCAACAATCTAATTCTTGATGAAATAACTTCGCAAAACTTAAAAGTTGTTGTTACGGTAAATCAAAAAGATTAGTTGATAAGGAGTGAGAGAAATGAGAAAAAGAATCAGAGCACTTTCTTTTGTTGCTATTTTTGTAGCGACTCTCTTACTCATGCCTACGACATATGCTAAGTATTCAACCGATAAAACATTTTATGTAAATGTTTCGGCTAATACATATTTTAAAAATACATCAAGTGGTTCTGCTGTGAAAGTGGATCTTCCATATGTAGGAAGATATTTGATCATCGCTAAAGGCGGTGATGGTGCTGATGGCCGTAAAAATAATGGTGACGACTATAAAGAACCATCAGTTAATGGTGGAATTGGTGGCACGGTGATGGGAATCTATACTACCACTAACACGACAACGTCCTTGTATTTGTGCCCTGGTACAGCAGGAGAAGTTGCTGCAGAAGCAGCATGGAGTCCGGGAAAAGGTGGAAAAAATACAGGTGCTAACGGTTATTCCGGTGGTAAAGGTTCGTATGTTAAAGACACAGGACCGTTTAGCTCTTCGACTTCTGGATGTGGCGGCGGAGCGGCATCTGTTGTGTTTTTAGGATCGAATAATAGCGGAACAAAGCTATTGATAGCTGGCGGCGGTGGCGCTGGTGGCTGCTATAATGTTATGTGGCGATCTATTGGCGTCGTTGATGCCAAACCTGGTGGAAATGGTGGCAATATGGATTCGACGCAACATAAAGTAACTGGTGGCGTTGAATATGATGGCTTTGACGGACAAGGTGATGATTTTTCATCCTGGGGAATAAATTATTCTACTTCTGGCAAGGCTGGTAAAACAAGTGGCGGTGTAGGCGGTAGTATAAACAGACAGGCTACTATCATAGATCCCGGAAATGGAAAACCCGGATCGAGTAATGGCGACGGCGGCGAAGCATATCAGTATGGTGGTGGCGGTGGCGCTGGATACTGCGGTGGTGGCGGTGGCGCTAGCTCGAGTATCAATTATGCTGCTGGTGGCGGTGGTGGCGGATCTTCATTCGTCTCTAGTACGTTAACTGCACTATCTGATGCAGATATGGATCTTGCTGATACTATGATTAGCATAGCTAAAACATCAACATCGAGCAGGTCGGCAATTCCGACTCAGTATACGGATTGTTCTGGAAGTGGAGATGGATATGTAATTGTTATGTATTTAGGTGCATAAGTTATTGGTTCTTTGTCCAATTGTTGGGGTGGAAGCTCCGATGAATGATGATTTGAGCTAATGTAGAGGGTTCTCTGTCAATTGTTGGGGTCGAGACTCCGATAAAGTGAAATTGAACTAGGAAATAGAGCTTTTGACTCGAAAGAGTCAGAAGCTCTTTCTCTTTTCT
>JAGHVH010000013.1 GCA_018064455.1 Candidatus Limimonas egerieequi
GTTGCGCAGCAGTTGGCTCGAACGGAAGACGACTGATAAAGTCATCAGTGCAATCCACTGATGCGACAACATCAGTCTCCTGCTTGTTCTCGCCCTTCTTAATCTTAAGTCCAAGTTGGAGCAGGAAGAGTTCCTCAAAGAGGAAGCGATGACGTGCCTTGGTCATCATCTCCATACTGCTTGGAAAATGTATTTCACGAATTGCCACATCCAGTGGCATCAAGTCATATTTCTCAATGATGTCCTGTGGCAGTGGATCCTCAATGCCAACACCAAATTGCCCCAGTGCAGTGTCAACACACTTCTCGATATAGTTCGAAGTCATACTGCCGCGACGACTATATATCGGTCTGATACGCTCCTTGGTGCCCGTCTTCTCAATGCTAGGCGAGAGCATTTGGAGTACACCATTGTTTTTGGTAACCGTACCAAAGAAGAGGAGTTCCTCTCCCTTTTGAAGTTTCATTGCAGCGTACTTGTTATTAAAAATTACGATGTGCAATGCTCCGGTATCATCAAAGACATCGGTTTCAAAAACCATTATCCCATTGCTCTTCGCCTTGTGGCGACGAACGTCGCCAGCAACTGTTGCTTTTATGCAACAGCAATCCAGCCACTCAGAGTCCTTAATTGGTACAGGTGAGCTCCAATCCTCATATGCTCTCGGATAATAATGAAAAAGAGCGTTGATAGTAGTCACGCCGAGCGAGTTAAACTGCTCGGCGCGCTTCTCACCAACGCCTTTTAAAAATTTTATCTGAGTGTCTAGGAGCATTTTGCACCTCTTGTTATTCTACAGAGATAATGAAGTAGTAAACTGGTTGTCCACCTGGAAGAATTGAGATGTCAATATTTGAGAACTTCTTTTGAAGCATTTCAAGAAGCTTATTAGCATCTTCCTCTGTTGCATCCTCACCATAGAATATTGTGATTATGTCAGTGTTCTTGCTGCAGAGGTTTTTGGTAACCTTGAATGCTGCAGTAACAACATCATCTTCAATTGTTGTGATAGAGCCGTTCTCCATACCAAGGATCTGACCCTGCTTTACAGACTTACCATCAACAAGGCTATCACGTGCTGCGAAAGTAACTTGAGCAGTGCCAACGTTCTCGATAGCCTTTGCCATTGCAAGGTGGTTATCATCAACTGATGCATCTGGGTCAAAGTTCATCATTGCTGTCATACCCTGTGGTACGGTTCTCGTTGGTAAAACGATAACCTTACGGGTTGAGAGAGGAGCAGCCTGCTCCGCAGCCATGATGATGTTCTTGTTGTTTGGAAGAACGAATACTGTCTTGGCTGGTGTTGCCTCAACAGCGTTGAGGATATCCTCTGTTGATGGATTCATTGTCTGGCCACCGCTGACAACTATGTCAGCGCCAAGCTCTTTAAACATCTCTGAGAGGCCCTCACCTGCTGCTACTGCAACAAAGCCATAGTCGTTAACTGGTTCAACTGGCTCAAGCTTGTCATTTGCCTTGGCATTGATTTCAGCCTTCTTCTCCTCTTCGCGCTGGATTGAGAGGTTCTCAATCTTGCAGCCGATGAGTGCGCCAAACTTCATTGTCTCAACCATAGCAGGACCTGGTACGTCAGTTGCAAGTGCAACTGTCATAATACCGTCCTTCTCACGGACTGATACATTGCCACCAATTGATTTAAGGTAAGCCTTGAGTCCCTCTTTATCCTTCTTCTCATTGCGACGGATAACGTACTCAAGCTTGTAATCATATTTCTCGGCGAGCTCCTCGTCGGACATCTCGTCCTTCTTGGCAGCAGCATCGCCGTTTGCTTCATTTGGAATTATGCCCTCTCCCTTGAAAACAGAGAGGATGCCATAAAAGGCATATACAAGACCCTGTCCACCAGAGTCAACTACTCCAGCCTTTTTAAGGACCGGGAGTAAATCTGGTGTCATTTGAAGCGCTGCCTCAGCGCCATCGCATACAGCCTGCCAAACCTCAGCAAAATCAGCCTCTTTGTTGTCAGTGCCAAATGCTGCACCATCGCGTGCAGCAAGTCTGACAACAGTGAGGATAGTTCCTTCTGTTGGTTTCATTACAGCCTTGTATGCTGACTCTACACCATATGAGAGAGCGATAAGCAAATCGCGAGGTTCCATTGTCTCCTTGCCCTTGAGGCCTTTCGCAATACCGCGGAAGATAAGGGAGAGGATAACGCCAGAGTTACCACGTGCACCACGGAGCATAGCAGAAGACGTAGTCTTTGCTACCTTCTCAACAGTTACATCATCAGGAAGTAACTGGAGCTCCCTGGACGCAGAGTCCATGGTCATACTCATATTGGTACCTGTATCTCCATCAGGAACAGGAAAGACGTTGAGTGAGTCAACCTCTTGCCTGTGATTCAAAATGTTGTTAGACGCAGAAATAATCGCGTCGCGGAAAACCGCACCATTAATCACTTTAAGTGCACCCCTTACGAAATCATTGAGTCAACAAAAACGTTGACGGTCTTAACAGTAAGACCTGTAGCATCCTCTATTGTGTAGCGTACCTTGTTTACGATACTCTCAACAACAACAGAGATATTTACACCGTAGGTTACGATGATATGGAGTTCAACAACGAGACCGTCGTCCTCACGGACAACGTTAACGCCTCTATCGAGATAATACTTTGTCTTGTGGAGGAATGACCTCACCTGCTGCGAGAAGCCAGTGTTGGCCATGCCTGCAACACCAAAGCAGGTTGGAACAACACTGCCAAGGAGCTGTGAGAAGTATTCCTCAGAAATTTCAATTTTACCGAGCGCATTTTCGTAATTTACCATTTGACACTCTCCTTCTATAAGTACCATTCCATCAAGTTGGCATATGGGTTGTTCGGCAGTGGTGCTACGCCACCTTGAACATCCTTCGAATATGACACAAGGCCATATCTGATACACACTGGGATGAACGGCATATTCTCATTGAACACTGCCATAAAGTCCTCACCAGATGTGTTGCCTGAAAGGAATGTAAAGAATGCTACCTGTGTATCAAGGTCGTCCTCTTCATGGAGGAGCGGACCTATATTCATATCGTTGCTCATCTTAAACTCAGCAACGTATAAATCGTAATTTCCAAGCTCAACGCCCTCGTCCATCAATTCACGAGGCACCGCTTGAACGGAAGCACTAATGCCTGCGACAGCAAGCTCGGATGCCACCGTCTCTGCACACTTGAGTTTAAACATATTGTCGCTGTTAACAAGGATATCAATGTTGTATTTACCAAGCGCACGAGTTAAGTATTCTTGAGCCTCCTGATAGGAAAGCTCTGGACCCTTTAGTCCCTCTGCATTAAACCACTGTGGATTGAATGGGACATCTGTCGCCTGTCCATATCCTTCAAATCCAGCGTTCATCAATTCTTCTTTGTTTAGCAAAACAGCTACTGCTTGGCGAAGCTTTGGATTTGCAAAGATGTTATTGTGGTTAAATTTGAGATAAATCAAATTGTTCAAATCAACCTGAGCTGAGCCTGCAGCAATGCGCTGGCTCTTGCCAGAGGACAAGTCATCGTACATTGCATTCATATTGCCAATCACAAGGCCGATGTTGAGGTTTGATGCATCTGTAACATTGATGAGTGAAATCATCTTGGTTGCGTACTCCCCGTTCGGGTAGTACATGTTTTCTGTCAGCGTTCCACCTTCCGATGTCTTGGTGAAGATGTAAGGACCAGCGCCGTGAGGCACTGCGTCGTTTGCTGAACCATCTGGAATAATCGGGAAGGTCAGGGACGCTGCAAGGTATATATTCGGTGTGGATGCACCGAAGTAAACCTCTGTGTCAGACACCTTGACACATCCTGTGACGTTACGAAGTAACGAACCGTAGTAAGTTGAATTCTTAGCCAGATTATATGAGTAAACAACGTCATCCGCTGTTATCTTTCTACTGTTAGAAAACTTTCGCTCTGGGTCTATTGTAACCGTAGCCTTTTTGCCCTCATAGGTCACACCAGTAGCGATATCCATAATTGGATTGTAGTTTGCATCAACCTTGTAAAGTCCTGAATAGATTAAAGGCATGATGCAATAATTCATAAGGCTCTTTGCCTTAAATGGGTTTAAACCCTCTTCACGTGAGAAAGGAATTTTGATTGAGATTTCGTCTTCACCATCGCCCTTTTTAGATAGCTTACCTTTTCCATTCATGCTACAAGCTGTGAATGAAAGGATTAAGACTATGCACAGAAAAAGGGAAATGATTCTCTTCAAAACTAATCCTCCAAAATCCTAATACGTTTAACTGATAAGCACTTGCCAGTGCTGTCATCGATTTCAAAAAGGCAAGCGTCAAGTTCGCTCTTGCCCTGCTTCCAATCGAAGCGTGCTGGCATGTTGTACTTAAACTTGTCAATGACAATTGACGGTACAACACCTAAAACTGATTCAAGTGGTCCAGTCATACCAAGGTCGGTGATGTAACCTGTGCCACCGGTGAGAATACTCTCATCCGCTGTCTGGACATGAGTGTGGGTGCCAGCGACAGCTGATACCCTACCATCAAGGTAAAAGCCCATTGCCTTCTTCTCTGATGTTGCCTCCGCATGGAAGTCAACCAAAATGATTTTGCAATCAGACAATGATGATACCAACTCATCAGCACAAAGAAATGGATTATCAATTGGGTCCAAATACATGGTGCCCATCAAATTGATAACGCCAACCTTGACACGTCCCTTGTCAAGGACGCACACGCCGTGGCCAGGGACCGACGGCGAGAAGTTCGCCGGGCGAAGCAAGCATTCCGTGTCGTCGAAGTAATGATATGCCTCTCGACGACGGAAAGCGTGGTTGCCCGTCGTAACGACGTCTGCTCCAGACGTGAAAATGCTCTCAGCGGACACGGCAGTAATGCCGTTGCCGTCCGCAGAGTTTTCACCATTGACGATGCAGACGTCAACTGCAAGTTCCCTCTTTAAACCAGGCAACTTGCGACGTAGGAAGTCAAGGCCACTGGTGCCGACTACGTCGCCTACCATCAAAATATTCAAGGCCAAGGCCTCCTTTCTAAGGGCAAACAAGGGGCAGTAATACTGCCCCCATTTAATTATTTTGCATAATCTGTTGCACGTGATTCACGTACTACATTTACTTTGATCTGGCCTGGATATTCAAGCTCAGATTCAATCTTTGCTGCGATGTCATGAGCAAGGAGTACCATCTTGTCATCTGATACCTGCTCTGGCTTTACAAGGATACGAACCTCACGACCAGCCTGAATAGCAAAGGATGTATCAACACCATCGAATGATGTTGCAATCTCCTCAAGCTTTTCAAGACGCTTGATGTAGTTCTCGATGTTCTCGCGGCGAGCGCCTGGGCGTGCTGCAGAGATAGCATCGGCTGCTTGTACGATGTAAGCAACTACTGTCTTTGGTTCTACGTCACCGTGGTGAGCCTGGATAGCATGGAGAACCTTATCGTTCTCTTTGTACTTCTTGGCAAACTCAACACCAAGTTGAACGTGAGTACCCTCATACTCGTGGTCGATTGACTTACCGATATCGTGGAGAAGACCAGCGCGCTTAGCGAGCTTAACGTCTGCTCCAAGTTCCTCAGCGAGGAGACCTGCGATGTATGAAACCTCAAGTGAGTGGTTGAGTACGTTCTGGCCGTAACTTGTTCTGTACTTGAGGCGGCCAAGGAGTTTGATAAGTTCTGGATGAACATTACCAACGCCAGCATCAACTACTGCGCGCTCACCTGTCTGCTTGATTGTAGCCTCAACCTCGCGCTTGCACTTCTCAACAGTTTCCTCGATGCGTGCTGGATGGATACGTCCATCAGCGATGAGTTTTTCAAGAGTAAGTCTTGCAATCTCACGACGAACTGGATCAAAGCATGAAACTGTGATTGCCTCAGGTGTGTCATCGATGATGAGGTCAACGCCTGTGATAGTTTCAATAGCGCGGATGTTTCTACCTTCACGGCCGATGATGCGGCCCTTCATCTCGTCATTTGGTAAAGCAACAACTGATACTGTTGCCTCTGCTGCGTGGTCAGCAGCACAACGCTGGATTGCTGTTGTGATGTACTCACGAGCAATGTTGTCGGCCTCGTCCTTCATCTTCTCTTGATAGTCGAGAACTCGAACTGCCTTTTCGTGTTCGAGTGTCTCCTCGAGTTGCTGGAGAAGGAATGCCTTGGCCTGTTCCTTTGAGTAACCAGAAATCTTTTCGAGCATTTCAAGTTGGCTCTTTTTCAAGGTCTCGATTTCGGCCATCTTTTCATCGGCCTTCTGAATCTTGTCGGCAAGAATTTCTTCTTTTTTCTCAATAGCGTCTGTTTTCTTGTCGATGTTCTCTTCCTTTTGGATGAGTCTGTGCTCTTGGCGCTGAACCTCAGCGCGGCGTTCACGTAAATCCTTTTCAGTCTCTGAACGCTGTTTGTGGATTTCGTCTTTAGCTTCTAAAATAGCTTCTTTTTTTGCTTGTTCGGCTTTTGTCATAGCCTGATTTATAATTCTAGTAGCTTCTTCCTTCGCTGAGCCAATTGCGGCCTCTGCTACCTTTTTGCGATGAGCACCACCAGCGATGAAACCGATAACACCACATACAACAGCAGCTACAATTATAAGAACAATTGCAAGTGTAGTATTCAAAAAATACACCTCCTATATAATAAAAATGTACTATATGTACATTGACAATTAAATATAATACCATAATTGTACAAAAAGGGCAATGCATAAAAATGCATTGCCCTTTACAATTTATTCTGCAAATGGATTCTCGAATTCTGAGCCGTTTGACTTTTCAGTTACTTCTTCAGTTGTGCCTGTGTCCTCTAAAAGAGCAACAGTTACATTGAACTTTTCAACTGTGTAATCCTGGTTAACATGTGCAATCTTGAGTTCAACCTTGTCGCCTGGTTTTGCATTCTCAATGATATCAAGCAAAACATCGGCCGACTCCATCTCTTTGCCGTTTGCGGCAATGATGATATCGCCCTCAACTACGTCTGTACCAGCGAGTGATGACTCCTCATCAATCTTGGCAATAATGATTGAACCACTTGGCAATTTGTTTGCCTTGCAAATCATACTGTAAGTTTGATTCTGGCTAACCTGAACGTATGAGATACCAAGTTTTGCACGATCCTGAACGTAACCAGCATCAAGTATGTCACCAACAACGTCCTTGATTACGTTGATTGGGATTGCAAATCCCATGCCCTCATACTCCTCGTCAGCAATCTTTGAAGAGTTCATTCCGATTACCTGACCAAAGCTGTTTACAAGAGCACCGCCAGAGTTACCTGGGTTGATTGCTGCATCGTGTTGGATGCACTCCATTGTGTATGCGCTAGCCGATGTTGAAGTTGGTCTGTCTATTGCCGAAACATATCCGCCAGTGAATGAGCCAAAGAAAGCTGTGCCACCTGGATTACCTATTGCATAGATTGGTTCGCCAACCTTCAAAACTGATGAATCGCCAAATTCTGCAAGTGTAAAGCCAGTTGCCTTTACACGAAGCACGGCGATGTCAGTTCTTGAGTCGTAACCGACCACATCAGCGTCATATTGTTTCTCGTCCTCGAGCTCAATCTTGATGTCAATTTTTCCCATATCTACGATATGTGCGCAGGTTAAGATATATGTGTAAGTGCCACTCTCATCCTCACTCATAAAGATGCCAGAGCCCTCACCATAGACATCGTTTCCTCTGTAGGTTACAACCGCCATAACTGATGGTTTTACCTTCTCAGCTATCTCAACCGATGTCAAAATCTTGCCATCTGATTTTACGTTATACTCCTTTGATTCACCCTGAATCAAAGAGGCTGTTGAGTCGGCAGCCTTTGCCTTTTTCGCCTCTTTATCCACGCTCTTGCCATCAAGTACAATGGCAATCGCTGCGATGCCGGCGATAAGCAAAATCGCTACCAACATTATTATGAAAAACGTACGACCTGCCTTATTCGATTTTTCCACAAAGATCACTTCCAGTTATTGTTTTTTTGGGATCCAGAAGCTGAAGCTTGTAAGTTCACCCGGTGTCGATGCGGCGGAGATTTCACCGCCGTGGAGCTCAATAATATTCTTTGCAAGGTTGAGTCCAAGGCCAACACCCTTGACATGCTCACTACGTGACTTGTCCACCTTGTAGAAACGCTCAAATATATGAAGGAGTTCCTCGTCCTTAACGCCCTCACCGGTGTTGGCGATTGTGACTGTAACCTTGTCAGATTCGACAATGATTTCAACGTAAATCGTGCCACCTTCATTGGTGAATTTAACGGCGTTGTCATAGAGGTTGTATACTACTTGGTAAAGCATCTTTTCATCAGCGATTACCTTGACAGCATCCATATCCTCAAAGCCAACAACTTCAATATTTGCCGCCTCTATAGGCTTTTCAAAGTTTAGGAGTGCAGTGAACAAGAGGTTCTTTAAGTCCGTCTCAGAAGGCTTAAGTTTTTCCTCGCCTGCTTCGATTTTGGACAACGTCAGCATAGTCTGTACAAGCGTCGACAGACGCTTTACCTCGTCACTAACTATTTTCAAATACTTTTTCTCTTCTGATTGAGGGATGGTACCATCAAGAATACCATCAATAAAGCCACCAATGGATGTCATCGGTGTCTTAAGTTCATGGGAAACGTTGGCTACAAAAGCGCTCCTTGAGTCATCAAGGACCTCTAGGGAGGCCGCCATCTGATTCAGCTTTTCGCCCAAATCAGAGAGCTCATCGTTACCCTTAACATCTATACGTTGTGTAAAGTCCCCATGCGCATAAAGTTTCGTTATTCTAGACATTTCGCGAAGTGGTACTGTTGTCTTGTAACTAAAGAGGTATACCAAGATAACAGCGAACACGAGCGAAATAACAGCGGCGCCAGCGAAGAGTTTTAACATGTTCTCAACATAGAGGCTAAGCGTTGCCGTAAACGGCAATGTGCCGTATATATAACCCACTGGCGAGCCGTCCTTGTAAAGGACCTTTTGTCCAACAATGATATAGAGCTGGTCGCCGAGTCCTCTCATATTCTCCATCGTGTAATAACCGTTGGATGTTGTCTTATCGAGAATCTCTTTTGCAACCTTGGCATCCTTATGCATAACACACTGGTCAGCATTTTTGTGGATGACCTCCATGTCATTATTAATAAGCTCTTTACAGATCACAACATTGCCATCAAGGTCGGTCATAAAGAAGTCTCCGCCCAGCGCTTCTGACACTGTATGGAAGTCAATATACAGTGTCAGGTAAGCCTCTTCAGGGTTGTCGTCAAAGGTTCCCTTTGAGTCAAGCTTCTGAACAGTCTCGACCAGCGATGCAACGTTTCGTTTCAGCTGGTCAGCGCTGGACGTTGTCCAATAGTTAACCATGAAAACGATAAACACCGCACACATAGCGATTGTTGTAACAAGAATAATCGAAAAAGTTACCCTAAAGTACTTTAGGAATAACGTTGTGCGCCTAGGGCGATTTTTAACATTCCCTTTGCGCATATGAAACTATTCCTTTGTTTCGAATTTGTATCCTACACCCCAAACTGTCTTGAGAGCCCACTTCTCAGAGATGTTCTCAAGCTTCTCACGAAGACGTTTAACGTGTACGTCAACTGTACGACTATCACCGTAGTAATCAAAGCCCCAAACCTCATCAAGAAGCTGGTCACGAGTGAATACGCGGTTTGGATTTGATGCGAGGTGATAGATGAGTTCAAGCTCTTTTGGAGGAGTTGAGATAACCTCACCCTTTACCTTCATCTCATAATTTGTCAAGTTGATTGAGAGGTCCTCATAATCAACCTGCTTGGTCTCTTCCTCTTGTGTTGTAGCAGTACGGCGGAGAACAGCCTTGATTCTTGCCATAATCTCCTTAGTATCAAATGGCTTAACAACATAGTCATCAGCACCAAGCTCAAGACCAAGTACTTTATCAAATGTTTCGCCCTTTGCAGTTACCATAATAATTGGTGTATCTGCTACCTTACGGATCTCACGGCATACCTGCCAGCCATCCATCTTTGGAAGCATAACGTCAAGCAAAACGATGTCAGGCTTAACCTCGTTAAATGCCTTAACAGCGTTCTCTCCGTCATTTGCGATAGCTACTGAATAGCCATCCTTTTCCATATAAAGTCTGAGTAATTCGCAGATATTTGTGTCGTCATCAACTACCAAAATCTTTCCTATGCTCATAATGACCTCCAACTAAAATAAATATTAAACATAATACCTTAAATAATTCTTAACGCAACTATTAAACCACATTTTACTCAAATTGTGAACAAAATTATGAACAAAATTTCAAGTCACAACTAAATGCATTAGAAATTCCATTTTATCTATCCTTTTATCAATATGCCAATGGCCACACAGCCACCTTTTATATTCAAGTCTATCCTCTATTGAATCCAGCCATTCTTCCGTACTGTTATCAACAGTGCTCTGATCAAGCCCCGGCAAGAACGCTTCGAAAGGAATATACCTTTTAGGGCAAGTATGAGTTAAAACATAATCAACTTTCCAGTTGACGCTTTCAAGTTTTCTCTCTACCCTTTCCTTTATTTCGAATGACGGCTGTTCATCAGAAAACCAATTATAGCCACGAGAAAGCCTATAATATTTATCAACCGAATAAGCTCCACCAATAACTATTGCTTCTTTTCCTTCCAGATTATATATCTCACCATCTTTTGCAAATCGGATATTTGGAAAGTCTTCTTCAACATACACAACTCCACCACCCCAATTCGCCTCATGGTAGCGAGGCAAACTATATGGTCTCATTTCATGGTTGCCATGAACGCACAGGATGTTGACACCCATTTTATTCAAAATCTTTTTCTTTAACTTTTCCCCTTTATCACCATAATAGTTTAGCCCTACATCGCCAAGCAAAACTATTGTATCTTCAGATGTCAGTTTTTTATTCTCAATAAAGCTAATCACTCTAGATATATCACCGTGAATGTCACCTGTATAGTAAACCATAAGTATCCTCCTCATCTAATATATCAATGAGTTTAAAAGCCACCCATGCACAAGTCAACACAAGTAAAACAACTTTGTATATCTGCACAATCAACGACCGTTCGTCCTCCGACGAGCGGTCAATATTTGTGCATATCACCGATAACAAGAGAAAGAATAAGGTCTCTGCCGAGCATCAATCCGAACCCTTGACAATAGTGTCAGTGGCCGCACCAGTGTTATTAGCGAGGGGCTCAGGAACAAAAACGTTCCTGAGCCCCTCCTAGTTCTCCAATTATACGTCCACTGCCCCTATTGTAAAGGGCCGCGTACTCATTTAGCTTAGGGTCTTGGAACAAAACCAAACCCGCTTCACATCAACAAATAAGGGCACTCAAAAGAGCGCCCCATAAACTCACTTTGACAAAAGCTTTTCTACATCATCAAGCGATATTTTTAATTCCTCCGCTATTGCCTCTTTTGTTATTTTGCCTTTCTTATAAAGGCGAATCAACATTTCTGTATTTTCTTGCAAGATCAATTTATCCATTACTGGTCCGTGCATTAGAACACCTCCATCAGCTTTTAACTTATCAGTTTTCTCTCTAATGCTATTATAATACATGTCAGCCGGATTTTTGCAAGAAAAATCTTTCATCAAAAGACCTAGTGGATCATCTCCACGATAGTTGCCATTAACATAAATGAGGTGAACCCCATAGTTAACATCTATATCTAAATGCTTCTTTATTGCCATTTCTATATTATGGATAGGTTCATCTAATTTAAAGTAATCACCCTTCGTAATAAATATAATATACGTTTCTGGAAGTTTGCTATAGTCTTCCCCTTCTTCAAGGTGATTGGTATCAAGCAATGAACTGTAATACCTAGCGCGCCTAGGAGTTGCCTCTCTCATATCATTTTGAATTTCAATGTTATAGATCTTTCCAATTTTGTCAGTTGCCAGAACATCTACAACACCATCATGACCTTGTGAATTGATAAGGCGTTGCTGAATCCCTACAGTTTCAACTTTTAAATCTGGCTTATCAAGAATGATTCTCAAAACTAATTCCGTATTTGGAATGTCGTTGTTAAAGAATGCTTGCATGTAAGCATCATCGAAAATTGTAAAATCCTTAATTGCTTGAGCTCTTGACTTTTTGTCCACACTAGGACCTCCTTTAGTTATTTTGCAAACAAACCATAAGTACAATGTCTTATGGCAGGAGGACCCTACTAACAGTTCCTAATCATTCGCTAACGTTCTATCCTAATAACCAAACTACAATGCACACTTATGTATTTATTTGTCGATATTATTATATCAAACATTTGTTTGAATGTCAAGCGATTTTTCCTATAACTACGTTGTTTTTAGCACTACGAACGATCATGTATCTTACGACGAACGGTCAGCAAATTAACCTTAAGCGGTGACTAAAATAGTGTTCAAAATATAAAAGGCGCCAGCATAAAAATCCTTGCTGGCGTTGATCGGCAAGTAGCACTGGCTTGAAGTCAGGTCAAGGTCTTTAGAACGCAGTGTGCCTTGAGGTGGCGAAAAGGCAGTGCTACCAAATACGCGGCGATGCAGTTATTTGTGTGAGCGCGGATTGTCACAGAAAAGAGTCTCCTGTGGAGACTCTTTTCGTCGTGATACAATCCTTGGCTTCGGAAGAAGCCAGTAACCTTTGAATCGGCAGATACCAAGAAAAAAGCGCTCCGGATGGAGCGCTTCAAAATCATTGATTGTAACCAAGGGCGAAGGCCTTGAGGTTGAGATCAAGGAACTTCTCTGGCACGGTTGCGCGGATGGTGTCAAGCCATACGGACTCTGGGATGTCCGTAGCTTTGGCCATAACGCCGATAAGTGCCACATTGACAGCCTTAGGGTTGCCTGCCTCAAGAGCAAGTGACAACGCATCAACTGCGACTACATTGGCGCCGGCAGCAACAAGGCTGTCTATGATACCCGTAGGGTATGTTGCAGCGCCAGTGATAACTGGCATTGGATCGATGCACTGTGTGTTAACAATCATCTTACCAGTAGTCTTTAAAAATGGAAGCCAACGAGCGGCCTCAAGCTGCTCGAATGAGAGAATGATATCAGCCTCTCCTTCCTCAATAATAGGTGAATCAACAGATTCACCGTATTTAACGTAAGTTACAACAGAACCGCCACGTTGTGACATTCCGTGTACCTCTGAAATTTTAACATCAAGGCCCTGTGCTAAAAGCGCATTACCAAGAAGTCTTGATGCAAGGAGTGTTCCCTGTCCGCCAACGCCGACAATCATAATAGACTTAGTCATTATTCACCCTCCTTAATAGCATCTACAGGACAATATGGTTTACACATACCGCAACCAACACACTGTGTGAAGTCGATTACTGACTTCTTATCCTTAATTGAAATTGCTGGGCAACCAATCTTCATACATGCTTTACAGCCAACGCACGCCTCTGCATCAACCTTGAATGCTGGTGCATGCTTAACTTCTTTCAACAAAGCACATGGACGTCTTGAAATGATAAGCGATGGTGCTTCAACATCAAGCTCAGCTGCAATAGCAGCCTTTGTTGCTGGAATGTCATATGGGTCAACAACAAGTACACGCGAGATACCACATGCCTTGGCAAGTGCTTCCAAATCAACGGCAGTTGCTGGGTCGCCGTTGATGCGCTTGCCAGTTGTTGGGTTCTGCTGGTGACCTGTCATACCAGTAATTGAGTTATCAAGTACAATTACCTTTGAGTTTGTATCATTGTATGCAATATTGATAAGGCCAGTGATACCAGAGTGAATAAATGTTGAGTCACCAAGTACTGCAACAGAGCGCTTTGCATCCTCTGGTCTTACCTTGTTCCTACCATGAAGTGATGATACTGATGCACCCATACAGATGCATGTATCAATCATACCAATAGGAGCAAGAGAACCAAGTGTATAACAGCCAATATCACCTGATACGAAGATATTGGCATCAATCTCTTTAAGAGCATTAAAAAGGCCTCTGTGAGGGCATCCAGCGCAAAGTACAGGTGGTCTGCCAGGAACAGTTAAGTCCACACTAAGATTTGAAGTTTCCTCACCTAATATAACCTTCTTAATCATTGACTGAGAGTACTCACCACACATAGTGAACTTCTCTTTGCCAATAACATTAAGGCCAAGGGACTTGCAATGTCTCTCAATTACAGGATCAAGCTGTTCAAGGACATAAACCTCATCACATGAAGCAACAAAAGTTTTGATAAGTTCAACTGGTAATGGATATACACAACCAAGTTTTAAGTAAGAAGCCTGATCTCCAAGAGCTTCCTTAGCATACTGATATGTAATACCAGCAGCAATAACGCCAATCTTCTTTGAGTTCCACTCAATAGTGTTGATTGGACAGTTCTCTGCCCACGCGATTTGCTTCTGAATTCTCTCCTCAACAAACACGTGGCGAACCTTGGCCATAGCTGGCATCATTACGTTCTTCTGAGGATTCTTGACATAGTCCTTAAGTGGAACCTCACCGTCATCCACTGATTCAACAAGTGATGTTGAATGAGCAACACGTGTTGTCAAGCGAAGTAATACCGGTGTATCAAAGTCCTCTGACAAAGAGAAAGCAAGTTTAGTAAAGTCATAGCATTCCTGTGAATTAGAAGGCTCAAGCATCATAATCTTGGAGCCCTCTGCATGATGACGTGAGTCCTGCTCGTTCTGTGAACTATGCATTCCTGGGTCATCAGCAACAGCGACAACAAGACCACCATTAACACCGATGTATGACATTGTATAAAGTGGGTCAGCAGCAACGTTTAAACCAACGTGCTTTTGAGCGGCAAATGCACGAGCGCCAGCAAGTGACGCACCAGCAGCCGTCTCCAGTGCAACCTTTTCATTAGGTGCCCACTCACAATAAACTGAATCATATTTAACAGCATTTTCCGTTATCTCGGTACTTGGAGTACCAGGATATGAGGACACGAGACGGCAACCTGCGTCACGAAGACCAAGTGCCACTGCCGCGTTTCCTAGCATTAATTTTGCCATTTATTTGTCCTCCTCTACTTGATGAGCAACAACAGAAGTACCGCAGTATCTCTGTCTGAGTACTGGCTTTTCAATCTTGCCAGTAGGATTTCTTGGGATATCAGCGAAGATTATCTCACGTGGACGTTTGTAACGTGGTAAATCAAGGCAGAACTCATTGACCTCATCCTCTGTCAATGTGTATCCCTCTTTAATCTCAATTACTGCTGTTGCTTTCTCACCAAGACGTTCGTCTGGTGTACCGATAACAGCAGCATCCTTAATTGCAATGTTCTTGCGAAGGAAGTTCTCAATCTGTACTGGGTACAAGTTTTCACCACCAGAGATGATAACGTCCTTCTTTCTATCAACGATATGGATAAAGCCTTCGGCGTCCTTCATACCCATATCACCTGACAAAAGCCAGCCGTCCTTCAAAGTCTCGGCTGATGCTTTCTCGTCGTTGTAGTAGCACTTCATAACGCCTGGGCCCTTGATCCAAATCTCTCCGACTTCGCCCTGCGCTACCTCAGCGCCATCCTCGTCGCAGAGTTTGATCTCCCAGCCGTAACCCGGCACACCCAGTGCGCCGACGTGCTCAACGTTCTCAACGCCGAGGTGAATACAACCAGGACCAATAGACTCTGAAAGTCCATAGTTTGTATCGTACTGATGTGTTGGGAATATAGTAAGCCAACGCTTAATAAGTGCTGGTGGAATTGGCTGTGCACCAGAGTGAGTCATTCTCCACTGTGAGAGTTCATACTTGGAAAGATCAATCTCGCCTCTGTCAATTGTATCAAGCACATCCTGCATCCAAGGAACAAGGAGCCAGATAATTGTACAGTGCTCATCGCTCATTGTCTTGATAATAAGCTCTGGTGTTGTACCCTTAAGTAGTACTGCCTTAGAACCAGAAATCAAGGAACCAAACCAGTGCATCTTGGCACCTGTGTGATACAAAGGTGGAATGCACAAAAAACAGTCATCCCTTGTCTGACCATGATGTGCCTGTTCCGTTGCACAAGAGTGCATCAAAGACTGATGTGCATGAAGAATAGCCTTTGGGAAACCAGTTGTACCTGACGAGAAGTAAATAACACCATCATCTGAATCAGTAATATTTACCTCTGGCTTTTTATGTGAACAGAACTTAATCATCTTCTCATACGAGTCCGCAAATGATGGACAGTCCTCACCAACATAGAAAAGTTCCCTTACATCAGGAATTCTGTCAACTATCTCTTCAATACGGCCAGTAAACTCTGGACCGAATACGAGCATAGAGCTATCAGACTTCTCAAGACAATACTTAATCTCAGAAGCATCATAACGATAATTCAAAGGAACAGCTACTGCTCCTGCTTTTAATATACCAAAATAAATAGGTAACCACTCAATACTATTCATCAAAAGGATAGCTACCTTCTCACCCTTCTGGATACCACGAGTAAAGAGTAAATTTGCAAACATATTTGCTTTGTCATCGAACTCTTTCCATGTAAGTTCACGACGGAAAGGTTCACCTGGCTGTGGCTCTACAAGAGCATAGTTCTTCCATGTCATACGAGCTGATGGCTCATACTTAGGATTGATTTCAACCAATGCTACATCTGAGCCATACTCCCTAGCATTCCTCTCAAGATATTCAAAAATTGGCATAAATATCACTCCAAATATAAATATACTAATAATACAATTAGAGATTTTAGCACTTTAAAGCGTTTAAGTCAACACTTTAAAGCATTAAAATCT
>JAGHVH010000038.1 GCA_018064455.1 Candidatus Limimonas egerieequi
ATCCCGAGCTTTCGAACAAGCTCATGCTGATTGTACCAATTTGAAGAGATCAATGTCAAGAGTTGGAACTCCAACTGACAATCCAATCATTGAATCAATTAATGGATGGGTTAAAGAAGAACTGTATATTGACTTTGGATTATACAAATGCGAAGACGTTCCAAAACTCATTGATGAATATGTGCAATATTTCAACAATGAGCGTTACTCAACCAAGTGCAAAGGAAAAGCCCCAGTTCAGTATCGAACTGAACTGGGGTACTAGGACTTTTTTAGTGTCTACTTTTTGTTGACAACTTCAGGAATCACGGGGCTTTTTGTTTTAGTCGATGTTGAGGCGGTGCTTCATGATGAAGCAGTCGAACCAGAAGAGAAGGCCTGACATGATTGTGTTGAGGACAAGTGAGCCTACAACAACAAGCTGAAGTGCCTTACCGCCACTTGTGTTGATTATGTCATAGTAGTTTGGAACAACCTCTGCTGCAACAGCAAGATAGATACCAACAAGGATGTAACTTACGATTTCAAGGATGAGGTATGCGATAAGGGTTCCAAGAACCTTGTGCTTCTTGGAGAGAAGCATACCGAAACCTACTGATGAGTACCATGTGAGGATGTAACGTGTAACGTATGAAAGAGCAAGGAATACAAGCTCAACAACAAACACCCAAATTGGTACACCAAGTTCATCACGGATGAAGTCGCCTTCACGATCAAGTACATCGCTTATCGCAGTGCCCAAGTTCTTGAACATATCAATGAGCTGGTCGTAGTGACCAAGTGTTATGTAAAGTGAACCAAAAGCAATGATAAGGCTGAAGATGATCCAAATCCAAGAGTTAAAGAGCTTGGATGTGACAAGGCTTGCTGGACGAACAGGAAGTGTGTTCATGAGGTAGCCTTCGTCAGTGAAGAAGTTCTTGTAGAAACGATAGACCATAAGGAAGATGGTCATAACGATGAGTGCAATAAATGCGATGACATAGATTGTTGAAAGCAAGGAAGATAAAATCTGAATGATTTTAACAAATGTCTTTGGAACGTTGTCGATTAAGTACTTACGGGATGTAAGCCATGTGAGGAATCGACCAACAACGGCAATGAGAAGTACACCGATGTATGTTGGAAGTGCCATTCTTCCTACTGTGAGGAATTCGTGCTTTGTAAGTTTGCCTAGCATCTGAACACCTCCCTAAAGAGACCATCGACAGTCTTGCCGCTTTCCTTAACTTCAGCAACGCTTGAGTGCTGAAGTATTTCACCTTCGCGGATGAATACAAATTCATCAAGTACTGGCTCGACATCAGCAATAAGGTGTGTTGAGATGAGTACGGTGGAATCTGCTGGATGGTTGTCGATGATAGTTTCAAGGATGTAGTCACGAGCTGCTGGGTCAACGCCACCTATTGGCTCGTCGAGCAAGTAAAGTTTTGCGTCGCGGCTCATGACAAGGATGAGTTGAACCTTTTCTCGGTTACCTTTTGAGAGATCCTTAAGCGGACGCTTAGGATCTATCTCGAGACGGTCAAGCATCTCATACGCGCGCTCCGCATTAAAGTCCTTGTAGAAATCTGACATGAAGTCAATCTGTTTTGAAATCTTGCGAGACAAATCAAGATAATTTCTCTCTGGAAGATATGCAACAATTTTCTTGGATTCAACTCCTGGTTTGTTGCCGTTGATAGTGATTTCGCCGGCTGTTGGGAGAAGAAGTCCACTGGCAAGTTTGATGAGAGTGGTCTTACCACTACCATTTGGTCCAAGTAGGCCAATTACCTTGCCTTCAGGGAGCTCAAGATTGATACTCTTGAGCGCAGTAAAGCTGCCATACTGCTTCTTTAGGTGCTTACATTCTAGTATGTTAGCCATATGCAGCCCTCCTTTTCTTTTGTACTCGAGAATTTTATCATATTTTTACTTCTTTGTATATATAAAAAGCAAATTGACACGTGGACTAAAACAAGGTATTATATTTTAGTATTTAGTTATATACACATTTGAGAGGGGATACAAAATGAAAGGACGCGACTCAAGAAAGCAGACAATAATTACAGCTGCCGCTGCAATTGTTGGTGCAACTGTCACTGGTGCAATTATAGGCATCACTGCTGTTACACCTTTCGTATATACAAAAGGCTCTGAAGTAGTCGGCAAGGCAATGCAGAAGCATAGTGATGGAATTCCTGCTGCAAAGGCTAAGAAGGCTGAACTTGATGAACTTAAAAAGCAGCAGAAGCAGCTTGATAAGGACAAAAAGGCTTTAGAGGCTAAGAAAAAGAACGCTCGCAAAGCTCAGGCTAAGAAGATTTATGAGGAGCGCGTAGCAAATGGCTATGAGGCTTCAATGCCACTTCTTAAGAGCGAGGCAGACAAGGCATTCGCTGACGCTGGTAAGTATGAGTTTGACGAGAAAAAGGCTTCAAAACCAAAGAAGGAAAAGAAGTCTAAGAAATCAGCACCAATAGTAATGGAAAAGCAGGAGAAGATTAAACTTGGCGCTCCAGTTGATAACGCACCAACTGATGATGGTTCTGAGCCTGATTACTCTGAATCTGCTAGCATGTTCAAGGGCATTAGTTTCTAATTTCTTTGACATCAGACATTACTTGTGATACATTTATAGACCGTGATTATAAATTAAAAGGGAGATTTAATTTTATGATTAAAAAGTTTTTATTGATTGCACTTGCAGGCGTACTTGCTGTTGCAACACCACTTGTAGGCTATATTGTTTGGGCTATTAACCCATTTAACGTACCAGCTATTTTCAAGCGCAACTATCCAGAGGCATTTGAGAAGGCACCACTTAGCTACATCAGCCCATTCATCAAGATTTATTAATTAAAAAAAGTGCTTGCATTTTTAGGACATCTTGTCTATAATAATCAAGCACTTCAAATATCGCGGGGTAGAGCAGTTGGTAGCTCGTCGGGCTCATAACCCGGAGGTCGGAGGTTCAAGTCCTCC
>JAGHVH010000004.1 GCA_018064455.1 Candidatus Limimonas egerieequi
ATGCCCCGGAAACAAAGCATAGTGAATGTGTTGAGACATTCTGAAATGTTTGCCTACTTCAGAAACATCCCTAAATAAAACGAAATAATTTGTGTTGAATAGAGATACGATACGACAATGCCAAAACTAAGGTAAGGACCAAAGGCAAATGGCATTTTCATTGCATTAGCCATACCCTCTTTGAAAGAAGGCGCCGTTTTCTTAACAACAGCAATCAATGCATATACAAGGATGTAAATGCAATAAAACGCAGCTGAAAATACGCCAACAAAAAACGCACAAACAGTTGCTTTCCATCCAAGAAGGAGCCCAGCAGCAGCCATAAGCTTAATGTCGCCTCCGCCAAAACCACCAGTTATAACTGCAAGTATGTACATTGGTAAGCTAACTACCAAAAAACCGATTGCACGATCAAGCAATGATACTTCAATCAATCCAAAAGTTGGGCCAAACCAAATGCTAAATATTGCAGCAATAAAGATTGCAAGGTGGAATCCATTAGGTATTTCCATTGTCTCCTGATCAATTATCGATAAGGTTACAAGAACAGAAATAATATAAAAGAGAAGCAAAGCATTAGGTGTAACACCTAGTTTCCACACACTAAACAGTGCGGTTAAGCCTCCCACAAGTTCCATCAAAGGATACCTAAAGGAAATCTTCTCTTTACAATATCGACATTTTCCACGTAAAAATATCCAACTAAAAAATGGCACTAAGTCTAATGCACTTAAATCATGCTTACACTTAGGGCAATGTGATCTACCTTTTGTAAATGATTCCTTGATAGGGACACGCATTGTGATAACATTATAAAAACTACCTATGCAAGCGCCCATCATAAAAATCAAGAACAAAAATAAGATCAAAGCGACTTTTTCCGGCATTGTAAATTCCTCTCTTAATTAGTCGAATTGGGCGGGCCAAAAGGTCCGCCCTTTTCTTCTAAACAGCCTTATGTTGTTGGCACAATAGCATAAGACTTAAAATACAATCTAAAAAAACTAAAGATGTCTGTAATTAACAGTTATGATGCCTTAGAAACTTTCCAAGTGTTGTTCGCATGATCCCAAACACCCTTGAAGTTCTTATCAAGAACTGTGATTGAATCTGTGCTATAAGTATACATTACAGCATAACCAGAATTTGGATGAGTAGCACTATCAACCTTTGTAACTGTCTGGCCAACAGCCTTTGAAACTGTACCATCTGCTCCGAACAAACCAGCTGCGCCTTCTGTACCACCTGTTGCATAAGCTTCAGCTTCTTCAGCCCATACAGCTGTCTTAATTGTACCGCAAGCAGATGTGAATGTCTTAGTCTTTGACTTATCAATCCACTGTGTAAGTGATGGAACGAGCATTGCTGCAAGAATAGCAATGATAACGATTACGATTACGATTTCAACGAGTGTGAAACCTTTGTTGTTTAACTTCTTCATAAGAGTGTGTACTCCCTTCAAAATAAAAAATATTTAACGAATTTAAACAATGCCTTTTATTTTGAGCTTGCGCTGTGCCCCACAAGCTAAAGTCCTTGTTTTGTCCAAATTCATATTTGGCACAAACATATAATATATTATATGCGGCCAAAATTCAAGTACTTTTTACTAATTTTTTTAAAAAATAACGCTAATTTTAGCCAAAATCAACAAAATCGCTGTTTTTCTATATATTGTTTTTAAATTTAGTGCATTCTTCCATACAAACACCCATCGCTATGACAAAGTATGGTTCAGTATAAAACTTTACTACTCCAAAAAATGCCGACATTAAAAAAGCAACAATGATAAATGCAGCAGATTTAGAGTAGCCATCAATCTTATTCTTTTCTTTTAAAAGGCGAATTATTCCAATTAAAAAAGTAATCAAAACAAAGCACAATCCTGGAACGCCAGTATGCTTTCCTAAAAACAAGAAATAATTATGTGGCGCTGTAACAAATAAACCTGTTCCATCTTCTCCAATTGAATAAGTTCCATGATTTTCAAAGCCACATCCAAATATCGGTTGTGATTTTATACAATCAATTGCGTTAGACCACAATTCACCTCTACCTGATCCAACCATCGATACGTCATCATCGCCTATTATAGTGCTGAAATCAGATGTCACACCAAATAAACTAACTTTTAAATTATCATTAAAAAACGATGTAACGATAATTGTAATACAAAATATGATAATTAAGCTGACAACCATCGACAATCTTTCTTCTTTATTGATGATAAACCACAACAAGATAAACAACATTGTTATTGCTAAACTCAAGAAAGCACCTAATGTATTATTGTATATTAGAACAACGATGCCAATTACATATGGGAGTATATATACGATTTTCACTTTGTAATCATCAGAATATAGTGCCACAAAAAAAGAAGTCAATATTGAAACCAGCAAATAATATGCATAGTGGTTGGTGTTATAGAATACTGACTGATAATGAAAACAATTCGTGTATGGCTCTACAATTGTCAACATATCAGAAAATCCATTATCCAGTAGCGTCACGATTGCCAAAACGAAAGAAACCCAAACAAATAATTTAGCTGTCTTTAGTAGCAACTGCCTATTTTCCGATAAAACCATTGACAGAACAAGGAAACCGCCAAAAAACAAAAAAGTAAACCAGCTCGTTGTCATTGGCATCATTCCATAAAATGCCATATGTTTATTAGTTGAAAGCGCGCATGACACAAAAGACCAAATCAGAAATAAAATCAAAAACAATAACGGTAGATAATTGATTGCATAACGCTTTATTTCAAAATCATCATTATATACGACTTGAAAAAGCCTTATCAATCCGACGACCAAGCCGATCGCACCAACAAAGTATAATACGTACATCCACATTAAATAGATGTATATACCTTCAACACCTAACGCATTTAATAACATAATGATTAATGGGTATACTATCCACATACCCAAAGACCATTTAGCTATATTCTGCAATCTATCTTTTCCTACATTGAGGATAAAATTCAACAGATTTGAATCCGAATTCATCTAAACAGCTCCTTTAAAAAATTCCGCAAACAAAAAGTTTGCGGAATAATTTAATTAACAATATTATTCGTAAGTCCAATCTTTTCCATCGAAAGTAGCCGTATGACCATCAGTTGAATATGTGAACTCGATCAGCCCACCATTACTTATGGTAAATGTTGTATAACAATCCTTCTCTGGATCAGTACACTGAACATCCTTGTTTACCTCTTTTCTCAATTCAGTCCAGAATTCATCTCCAAAATCCGCCTCTGTTGCACCCGCAACGTCAGAACCATCTTTTACTTCTGAAAGCACCTGAGCAGCCACAGCGTTGCGAACTGTATCAGCTTCTGACTTAAGGCTAGCAATCTTTGCCTTATCAATCCAACGTGTAAGATTTGGAACAAGTATTGCAGCAAGAATAGCAATGATTACAATAACGATTACTATTTCAACTAAAGTGAAACCCTTTTTATTTTTCAACATATTGTGGCTCCCTTTCATTAAATACTATACGTAGATTATAAACTCTCGGTTGTTAATAGTCAATTAATATATTGTTTCCTAATATGATACATTTTCATCCAAGCTCTATCGATGCAAGGTAGTTGATTGCTTCTTGGTCAGATAGAACGTTGGCTTTATTGCCAAAGTTCAAGGCGTAACTGTTAGTGTCGTCCTTGGCGTAGGCATTGTAGTAGTATGTGTTGTCACATTTGAAGATGACTATATCATAGTCATCGGAATTGGCAACATATACAGTGTCAACAGTGACAGGTACTAGGGTATTCTTGAGGATGACCCTTGTGAGCTCCTGCTTGTAAAGTGGGAGCGGATAAAGGGCTGTTATCAAAGATAAATCCTTGGTATCCTTAACAGTTGAAACAGAAAGTTCACCAAACGATTTTATGCCTTGTTTTGCAATATACTTGTCATATGCTTTGGCATTGATAAACAAACTACTTATGTATGAAAAGTCAGTAACGTATTCTTTGCCAGAATTAACATTCACATCATTATCCGTAGTGTTTGCTATGAATAGCGATACTGTTTCATCATCATTCTTATATGTGATAAACGTATCACTCTCTTGAGGCTTTAATCCATATTTCAAATCAAACGTAATGCCATTAACCGTTTCTGGATTTTCAAATTCTGTTTCGGTTACTTTAGCCTCTTGAACCTTGAAGTCTGGAAGATCTGCTGTTCTAGAATTTACACTAATAATTACGCTAAATTTAAAACCAATATATGCGAGGAGAATAATTGCTAAAACGATAACTACGATTTTAACTGTTCTCTTCATTGGTGATCCTCCTTATACGTTGTTATCCCCATTAGCATATGTAACCTGGGTTTGACCATAGCCAAAGATGTTTTCGTTGATCTGAGACTTTAAGGTGTCAATGCTTTGGTTGGTTGAATCAAAGTTGCCTGGAAGGCTTGAAGGAGCCTTGTCAAGGGCAAGGACATAGATAACATAGGTATGGTTACCTGATGGTGGGTATGGACCCTTGTATTGGCCTTGGATGCTAGAACCTTCTTTGATTTCAGTAGCTGTTGTGGTAGCTTTCATATGCATCCAGTTACTTGCTGATGTGTCAAGGATATAGAGTGCGTAGCAAGTTGCACCGTCAACTTTAGTCCAGGTGATGCCTGGTACGATGTTTTGACCATTGGATGCTGCGGAGCATTTCGTAAGGAGCTTACCATCAGCAGTTTTAGATGTACAGTTTACTGTTATTGATTGAATAGCATATGTTTTCATAGGTGTCGTCTCTGATGTTGTTTCCTTTTCAGTTGGTTCAACTACTGTTGGTTCTTCAGTAGTTGTTTCTTTTTCTGTGATCTCTTGTTTAGTAGGTGTTTCTGTATTTGATTCAGGTTCTACTTCTTTCTTGCATGATGTAAATGCAAAAAGGAAAATAAGTACAAATAAAATTGAAAGTAACTTCTTCATTGGTATTCCCCCCTATTTCTTGCATTATACCACAAAGAATGTAATACAACCAGTATTGTAAATCTATGCTGGCTGTATCTCTTTACTAACGATTTTCAATTTTTTCTGATTATTAGTATAGTTTCGTTGTGCAATTTTGAACGCTGAACAACAACGACACTCAAATTCACTTCCATTCTCTTTAACAACAAACACATAGTCATCGTTATTACTGATTATATAGTCGGCTTTTAATTGCGTATAAAAAGAGCATCTAAATTGATTAAAACTGAATAATTCAAACTCTTTTTCTAATAGTTCTTTTACTTCTATCAAGACCATCAAACGCGGTTTTACAAAAGAGTCATATTTACAGCCCTTTGATATCATATCTTGAGTGATATCACCGGCTATTATTCTGTTTAAAACCTTTTTATGCGAATATCTAGGGAGTCGGATGTCTTCCAAGTATTGAAACCCTGCAAGATGATAAAAATCTTCTTCTGAAAACTTAATTATAATCTCCTTGATTGATTCTCGTTTACTATATTTTACCACACACTTTCTATTCAATAATTCTTGCCACGCAAGTGCTGCCTTTAATAACAAATCATTATTTTCAACACACATTTTTTGACCTCGTACAAAAAAATAATAGGCCTTGCAAAAGCAAGGCCTATTGAAAGCGTTTTCGTTCAATTTATCAATGATAAATCTAGCCAGTTAGTGGTTAATCCGCATAACCCATGGTTAGACTCCACAGCAAACTGCTTACTGGCACAGCCAACTGTTTCAACGTCTCAAAACGATTTCTCGTTTTGCTAACTACAGTATATCATCAACAACTAAAAAGTCAACATGCCTTTATCATCTTTTATCACAAAACTACGATAAAATAAAGGAATTTAAGCATATTTTCTACGAACGGTCAGATATTTGCTACAAACGGTAAAAAAATGTTATTTTTTCCACGCATTGATGTATAATTAAAGCAATATTTATTTAGGAGTATTTATGATTAAGTTTTTTAAGAAAGAAACAGTGTTTTGCATAGCAACATTATTGGCTGTTGTATCCTGTTTCTTTGCCATACCTTCAATTTCATATATTAATTTCAAGACACTGGCAATACTCTTCGTTATGATGGTAGTTGTACAGTTCCTTAAAGCTATTGGTGTATTTGATACGCTAGTTGGCAGGCTTGTTGGTTCTGTTAACACTGTTAGAGGACTTGTATTTGTCTTAGTATTCGCATGCTTCTTTGGATCAATACTTATCACCAATGATATTAGTTTGTTGACTTTCGTTCCTTTTGCAATTGCTGCATTACGGAAGATTAATAAAACTGGGTTGGTCATCCCTGTTGTTACATTGCAAACCATTGCAGCAAATATGGGATCAATGATTAATCCATTTGGTAGCCCACATAATATACTTGTATATACTGCATCATGTGTTTCTATTAAGTCATTTGTAATGATGCTTATTCCTTATTGGATTGTGTCACTTGTAGTTATATTTGTAGCTTGTTTGCTGTTACCTTCTGAACAGATTGATAAATCAATTGCACTGGCTGCAGTTGAGGTTGATAAAAGGTCTGTTTTAGGTAAGACTTTCAAGAATGTAGACTACTTCTTACTTTTGACGTTTGTTGCGTTTTACATTTTGATCGGCAACTTACAGCATATTCCAGAGGTTTCAAACTTCTTTGAATCAATCGTCCATGGACGTGAGTTGCTTTGCTCTATACTCGCCTGCCAAATTATCTCTAACGTACCTGGTGGTATGATGATGACTGGCTTTAGTGATAACTTTAAGGACATCATTATTGGTGTTAACATTGGTGGCCTTGGAACACTTATCGCATCAATGGCAAACCTTATTTCATACAAGATTTTTGCACATGAGTTTAATAACAAGAAAGGCAAATTCTTGTTTGTGTTTACAGTGAGCAATGTAGCGTTGCTTCTGATGCTTGTTGGTGTGTATTTCATAGTTTGATTTATAAAAAAATGAGGCTTCATAAAGAAGCCTCATTTTGCTGTTTATTTGCAAAGACACTTGGCAGGCGTCGCCGCTCCTGCATCTCTTTTGGCCACTAGGGCGCGTGGTTGCAACGAAATTTACCACCTCAAATGTCCTTGTTCTCAATTATAGTTGATGTTTCTACTTTTGTAAAGGTGCTTAAATTCTAAGTGACTTATCTTCACCAATACCAACCATACCATCAAGGCAGTATTCATTGCCATCCTCATCTTTGATAAAGCCACGGAGCTCACCGAATGTGATTGTGTAGTCCTCATCAATGATACCGAGATGCATCTCCATTACGTGCTTGTCACCGATTTCATAGTAGAGGTCAACCATACCGTGATCATCATATACATGGCAGAGGTCAGGCTTATCATAGTGGAAATATACTGGTGTAACACGTGATGTTTCACCCTGGAACCAGATAAGGTTCTCGTTGTAATCATCCTGGTTGATTGACTGGTTTCTTGTAAGGTTGAAACCAAAGAATTCCTTCTTACCATTAACTGTGTTTGTACCCATTGTTGTTACCCAGTCATAGTGCATCTTGTATGGGTAGTAACCTCTGTGGTCATCAATAATTGCTGTTGAATCCTTGTCAGTCTTGTACTTCTTGCCGTTGACTTTGATGTATCCCTCAGCATGGAAGAGGTCCTTCTGGCTGTAGAGCGGCTTGTTCTTGCCAAATGGAATCATTACAACAGATGGCTTTGAAACACGTGTGAGTTCAAAGTTGTATTTGAACATCTTACCTGGATTTATTACTCTTCCGCTCACGTATGCTTTGCCGTTTTCAAAGTTATTCTTGATGTTAACTCTGTTGATGATGCTGTTGCTGTAGCAGACGTCACCATTGATGATTGTTGGTGCCATTACTGCCTGTTGTGGAAGCATCATTTCCTGGCAAGCAATTTTCTTCTTGGTCTTCTTGTCATAGACAATTGTAAGGCTGGTGCCGAAAAAGCCCATGTTACATACTGCTGTGAGTACGACTACATCCTTAAGAGTAATCTCTACTGCTTCCCAGCAAGTATATCTAAACCTGTTCATAAAATCAGGAAGAACTCTTGACTGTCTGTGAACGTTCATAAAGTTCATCTGAGAGAACTCTTTGTCGAATGTACCAAAATAGCATTTGCCGTTTTCATCGCAGATGTCATTTGGTGTTGGAACTGGAATTCTCTTGTCTGATAATACGTTTTTAAAATCCATCTCTATCTCTCCTATTAAGATTTTTAAACCTTTGATATTATAACAAAAAAGGACTGCTTTGGAAAGCAGTCCTTTTGTTTAAAAATCTTCATTAATTACTTAACAAGCTTTGCGATTTCATCAGCAAAGTTTTCTTCCTTCTTCTCGATGCCTTCGCCCTTTACGTAGCGTGTGAAAGCAGCAACCTTGATGTCAGCGCCAAGTGACTTAGCAACTGAATCAACGTAACCCTTTACGCTACCTTCAAAGAGGTCTGAACGTACGAATGCCTGCTCGAGAAGGCAGATTTCCTTAAGCTGCTTAGCAATACGGCCTTCTGAAGCCTTTGAGAAGATTGGGTTAGCAACATACTCTTCCTTGTTAGCAACAGCTGTTGTTGCAAGAGCTGCAACTGCCTCTTCTGAGAGGAAGTTGAAGAGGAACTTGTTGTTCTTCTGCTCTTCGTATGTAGCCTTTGTAGCGTCATCCCAAGCACCAGCAGCGATTGTCTTTGCAACAACGTCTGTAAGGATTGGCTTTGGAAGTGTGTCAGGCTTATTGAGAGAGCTCTCAATGATGATTGACTTCATCTTTGCAAGTTCAGCATCAGAGATGTCTTCCTTTGCAAGATACTCTGGGCTCATAGCTGCGATCTGCATTGCTACGTTCTTACCCATCTCAGCGAACTCTGGCTTTGCAGCAGTTGCGTCATCAGCATCAAAGCGAACCATAACACCAACAGAACCACCAGCGTGGATGTATGTGCAGATGTTACCCTCTACTCTTTCGAAACGACGAATCTTCATGTTCTCACCAATTGAAAGGATGAGATCCTGAAGGTTCTCCTGTACTGTTCTGTCAGAACCAAGGAGGTTAACATTTAAGAGATCCTCAACGTCTTCTGGGTTCTTCTCAACGATTGTCTTAGCAACGTCAAGTACGAAACCCTGGAACTTCTCGTTCTTACCAACGAAGTCTGTCTCTGAGTTAACTTCAACGAGAACGCTAACTTTCTTAGCGTCATCTGTGTATGCAAGTACAACACCATCAGCAGCTGTTCTACCAGCCTTCTTTGTTGCTGCAGCAAGTCCTCTTTCACGAAGATATTCGATAGCCTTTTCCATGTCTCCGTCAGATTCAACGAGTGCCTTTTTGCACTCCATCATACCAACGCCTGTCTGCTCACGAAGAGCCTTAACGTCTTGAGCTGTGAATGCCATAACTAAATACCCTCCTAATTATTCTGCATCTTCTGCAGGTGCTTCTTCAGCTGCTGGAGCTTCAGCAACTGCGTCTGTGCCCTGACGACCTTCGATAACTGCGTCAGCCATAGCGCCAGCGATAAGGCGTACAGCGCGGATAGCGTCATCGTTACCAGGGATTACATAGTCAACCTCATCTGGGTCACAGTTTGTATCAACTATAGCAATGATTGGAATACCAAGCTTGTGAGCTTCTGCAACAGCAATTCTTTCCTTGCGTGGGTCAACGATGAACATAGCAGCTGGCTGCTTCTTCATCTCTGTGATACCACCCATGAACTTCTCGAGCTTTTCAATTTCAAGTTCAAGCTTTGCTACTTCCTTCTTTGGAAGAAGATCGAATGTACCGTCTTCTCTCATAGCGCGAAGCTGTTCAAGTCTCTTAATTCTTCTCTGAATTGTCTTAAAGTTTGTGAGCATACCGCCGAGCCAACGAGCGTTTACGAATGGCATACCGCAACGGATAGCTTCTTCCTTAACAGAATCCGCAGCCTGCTTCTTTGTACCAACGAAAAGAATGTCGCCACCTTCAGCAGAGATGTCACGTACTACGTTGTAAGCTTCTTCGAGCTTCTTAACTGTCTTCTGGAGATCGATGATATAGATACCATTTCTCTCTGTGAAGATGTACTCAGCCATCTTAGGGTTCCATCTTCTTGTTTGATGTCCGAAATGAACACCAGCTTCAAGCAATTGTTTCATTGAAATTACTGACATGATATGTCCTCCTAAAAAAATATGTTTTTTCCTCCGCGAGTACGGGGTTACAGAGTGCGTAACAACGCCGATTGCTTCCACGACGTTGAACAGTCGCGCTCACGTCTCGCGTGCGAATTGCTCGACAATTATACCACGCGCATATATATAATGCAATAATTAATTATTTGATTTTGTCAATTTCAAAATACTTTAGATAGGCGTCGAATTTGTCTTGCGCAGCAGCGCAAGTCTCAAGAAGGTAGCCACGCTCGTCGGACCATTCCTTGAGCCCTCTGTAATAGAACAGTTTGAGTTCGTCATCAATGATAAATGGAGTGATGCCGAACTTCAAACATTCCTTGAGGGCTATTAGGCGTCCGACACGACCGTTACCGTCTTGGAACGGATGAATCCGTTCAAATTCGACGTGAAATTCAATTATGTCCTCAAAGCTTATATTCTTTTTAGCATTGTAACTTGCTAACAGCTTTTCGAGCTCTTCATGTACCTTTTCAGGTGGCGTTGTATCACGTCCACCAACTTCATTAGGTAGTTTCTTATACTCTCCTACATTGAACCAATCTTTTCTTGAATCAGCTGTGCCTGATTTCAATTGTCCATGCAGTTCCTTTATAAACTTTTCGGACAACTTGTTATTCGCCGAATCAATAACCATATCAATGCAAGTAAAGTGATTAACTGTTTCAATCAAATCATCAACATTGACTGTCGCATTTTCAACACCTATCGTATTAGTTTCAAAAATATGTCTCGTTTGATCGTGTGTAAGTTTACTTCCTTCAATATGGTTTGAGTTGTACGTAAGTTCAATTTGAAGTTTGTGGTAAATACCGCCTTTAACCCTAGAATTCTTTTCCTCAGATAGGACATTTATCAAAGTCCTTTTTCCTACTCGAATAGGTTTTTTTGCTGTTTCCGGTATTTTCCAATTTTTGCCGATAAGAATTGCGCCTTCTACCCTTCCTTCGCTACAGTAATTTCGAACGCTTCGTTCCGAAATTCCCCATAGCTGCGCTATTTCAGCAGTTGACAAATACTTAATTTCCATAAAATCACCACATACATATTACCATTTTATCGGCAATTTTTCAACGATTTTTACCCCAAATTTTGTAAAATTTTTGCCGATAGACTGTTTTTCCCTGTTTCCAGATTCCGTCGAGGCTCATCTGTGGTGCGGCTTTGCCGTTTACACTTGACATGGAAAATTTCAAAGTACAATCTTTATCACGAAAAGAACTCGGAAAAGGTTTACCCTGTTTCCGAGTTCCGTTTTCGGCAACTACTTGCCACCTTTGAAATTTTTCTTTGTCAAGTGCGCCACTACAGTACGCCACGATCCATGTAACTGTGTTAGTGGCGGATTGATGCTCGCCAGAGCCCTATTCTCCTGCAAATGCCACATCAACAACTATTACTCTATCTTCCTCAACCCTAAACACAATTTTGCTATTTTTGTAAAGCAAATATTTATAACTCAAAACATTGTCGCTATATATTCCGTTCTTCACTAGAGCACATCTGTTAGGAAGTATCTCCAGCGAATAAATAGCTTCAATCAATCCATCAATATAATTGCTTGCATTTATTGGGTCTTTGTAGTCGTAAAGAATCTTTAAAAACAGTTCCTTAATTCTCTTACTTGCTACTTCTTGAATTAGCACCGTATACTTCATTAAATGCCTCCTCCTTCAATTTTGGAAGGAGTTCCCTAGCATTGTGAGCTACACCAGTTTTAGCATATTCAAGTTCTGATTGAAGAATGCGTACTGCTTCTTCTAATTCATTTATTTTGGTTTCATAAATCTCAAGAGTTTCTGTACTCATAATAACTAAATCTCCATATCCATTTTTCGTAACATAAATTGGTTCCTTTGCGTCATGGCAAAGTTTTGAAATCTCTGTTGTATTTCTAAGATCTGTGATTGGAATGATATTTTTAGCCATAAGTAGCACCTCGTTTTGTACATTATTATGACATAATTATATCATTTTGTTTTCAGCTATTCAAGTCGGTGAAACACTATTTTCTCGCCATCTGTTGTGCAGACGATGGTGCCGTCGCGGTCGGTGCGATAGACCTTGGCACCCACCTGCTGCAATGCGTTCAGCGTTGCTTGATGTGGGTGGCCATAGTCGTTATCCTTGCCGACCGAAATGACGGCGTACTCTGGCTGCACAAGTGTGAGAAAGTCAAGGCTCGACGAACTGTCAGAGCCGTGATGGCCGACCTTTATCACATCTGCTTTCAAGTTCTCGTTGTACTGCCGAATGAGATTTGCCTCCTCCTCTGATTCGGCATCGGCCATGAAGAGAAACGTTTTGTTTTTGTAAGTAAGTTTGATGACAAGCGACATGTTGTTGAGATTGTCGCTGAGGTAAATTGGACCTAGAAATTCAAGTGTAATGTCGTTGAAAGTTTGAGTCATCCCTGACATTTTTGTGTTCTCTGTTGGAATGATTTCATTGTCTATTGGGATGAGTCTTCTCAACTGTTCTAGGGAGCCCATGTGGTCATCATGTTGGTGTGTAATTATTAAGTAGTTTAGTTTGTTGATTTCTAGTTGATTTAATACGCTCTTGATGTTCTGTGCATTGCCCTCTGGTCCAGTATCTATGAGGATGTTAGTACTGTCTGTATGGATTAGGATACTGTCCCCTTGACCTACATCAATGAAGATGATTGATAGGTCAAGGAGGTTCAAATTGCCTTTTGGCAATTTAAAACCAGCAGCCGCATATATGTCATCCCATGTGATTGGCAATGGTAGATACGTTATTGCCAAAGTTAGGATGATAAATATAGCGGCTGCTGTTCGTTTTGTTATTTTAATGTTTCTTCTTTTTTGTGTTTGCTTTTTTGCCATAGCTGTCCGCCCTCTTATTTGTAGTTGGGCGGTTGCTATTTACGAGGCAATTTGTACCATTACCAATGAGGTCATGTCTTCCAGCCTTTTTAAGGGCTTCGGTGACAAGGTCCTTATTTTTTGGATTGTAGTACTGAAGAAGAGCACGCTGAAGTGCCTTATCATGTGAATTCTTTGCAACATACACGTTCTGCATCGTGTATGGATCGAGTTCTGTATAGAACATACAGGTCGAGATTGTTCCAGGTGTTGGATAGAAATCTTGAACCTGTTCTGGCCTTATCCTCCTTTTCTTGAGGAAGAGTGCCAATTCTATCGCATCATCAAGAGTTGAGCCTGGATGACTGGACATCAAATATGGAACCAAATACTGTTCCTTGTTTGCGTCATCACTGAGTTCAAAATACTTTTTAGAGAAGCGGTCGTATGAGTCAATGTGTTGCTTGCCCATAAGGTCAAGAACAGACTCGCTACAGTGCTCTGGTGCGACACGGAGCTGACCGCTGACATGGTATTTTACCATGTCTCTCATGAACTCGTTGTTTTTATCCTGGAGTAGGTAATCATAGCGAATGCCCGAGCGGATAAAGACCTTCTTTACCTTTGGTAATTGTCTGAGTTCAGTGAGTATTTCATCATATTCACTGTGGTCTGCAACAAGGTTTTTGCAAGGTGTCGGTGCGAGACACTTCTTGCCTTTGCAGAGGCCCTCAGTTTTCTGCTTTTCACAACTAGGGTTTCTAAAGTTTGCTGTTGGACCACCAACGTCATGAATGTATCCTTTAAAGCCCTCTTGTTGTGTCATGAGCTTTGCTTCCCTAAGGATTGATTCCTTTGAGCGTTTGCTCATAAAACGACCTTGATGAAGCTGGATTGCACAGAAGTTGCATCCACCAAAGCAGCCACGGTTGTGAGTTATCGAAAACTTCACTTCCTCTATTGCTGGGACACCACCAAGGGACTCATACATCGGATGATATGTGTACTCATATGGGAGGTCATATACTGCATCAAACTCCTCTGTGGTTAGCGGTTCCATTGGAGGATTTTGAATTAGCATCTTGTCGCCGTGACGCTGCTTGATGAGTTTGCCTCTTATGTGGTCCTGTTCATCCTGCTCTATACGGCAAGAAATCGCATATTCCTTCTTGCTGTTTTTGCAGTTTTCAAGACTTGGGCACTCAGCACCCATCAGTGGTGTATTTTTAGGCTCTGTTAGGTAACAGGTGCCTTTGATATCTGTTATTTGGTTAATTGGGATACCTTTGTCAAGCTTATGGGCTATTTGGGATATACTCTTTTCTCCCATACCATAGCTGAGAAGGTCAGCGCCTGACTCATAGAGGATTGATGGGCGTACCCTGTCATCCCAGTAATCATAGTGGGCAAAACGGCGAAGGGACGCCTCAACGCCACCTATGATTATTGCTGTGTCTGGGTACGCTTTCCTGATTTGTTGGCAGTATGTAATTACTGCCCTGTCAGGGCGCTTGCCAGCCTTGCCTCCTGGCGAGTACTCGTCATTGGAGCGAGGCTTCTTGGCAGCGGTATAGTGCGCAACCATTGAATCGATGTTTCCTGCGCTTACAAGGAAGCCAAGACGTGGCTTCCCAAAGCGCATGAAATCATCAATTGATTTCCAGTTTGGTTGCGCAAGTATAGCGACTCTAAAGCCCTCGTGCTCAAGCACTCGGCTTATTATCGCCGCACCAAAGCTCGGATGGTCAACGTAGGCATCACCATTTACATAGACGAAGTCTACATCCGCCCATCCTCGCTCTTCTAAATCCTTTTTGCTCACTGGCAAGAACACTGTTGACCCTCCTCTACTAACTGATAAAAAAATAAGGATGTGAGCACAAGACCCAAATCCTAATTTTTGCAAGCACTTTGGTGGGTGTGCCCCTTCCCACATTTCTTTTGACCCAAAGGGTGCGTAGCAGCACAATCTCTACTTCAAAATACTTTTTATTGCAAGTGCTTTGGTGGGTGTGCCCCTTCCCACATCTCTTTATAACCACAAGGGTGTAATAGCAGCACAATCTCTACTTCAAAGCACTAACAAAAAAGAGAACTTGGGCCTGCATCAATCTGCACATCCCCCTCACAAGCGGGCGGAACCCCAAGTTCCTCTTTCTGCTTATATTTTATCACTACAAGAGCTAATAATCAACAAAAACTAGCACTCCATTAATTTATCAACTATAATTTCCGCAAAATCATTCTTACAATCAAGAACGGATAATCGAACAACGCCGCACAAATTATCTGCAAATTGAACACCTGGAGTATCCAATGAATCAACCGGTATAACTGACAGAACTTTATCTAATGCAATCATCTTTTCAACGATGGCATCCTCAAAATCTTTTTTACCAAATCTATCAAAATATATTGTAAGGTCACTTCCTATTGCATTGGCAATATTTAATAGTAATTGAATATAAACACATTCTTTTTCTTTTTGATTCATTCGTTTATTTGGCTTTTTATAAACGCAATATGGTACAAGAAAGTCACCTGTAGAGAGTTCTTCTAACATGATGCGCTTAATTCTTTGGTAAGATTTATCTAACAAAATTGATTTAAACTCCGTAAATACGATTTGTTTACTCTTAATATTCAAGTTGCAGTTGTTTGCCCTTTTCTTGAACGACTTATAAGATTCTATTACATCATTCTCATTTTTAGCTAATAAGCCAGCGACTACAAAATAGTAATCATTTTCCGTTTCATCAATATATAAAATCATAGGTAAATTATATCGCTTACATCTCTACATTCAATACTTTTAAAGCATTTTCTACATGACCTACCGTTCGTCCTGAAAACGCTACCGCTCGTACCCATTTTTGAGGGGTACGGTGTACAAAATAAACAAAAACAGCGAACTGCGATGTTCCGCATGTTCGCACTACGTTTGACCGGCAGAAACCGAAAAAAGAAGGCAACCGCAAGGTTGCCTTCACTCTTATTCTTCAACTATAGTTTCCTGCTGAGTTGGAGCAGAGTCAGCTGCCATAGCGTTCATCTCAAGCCACTGGTTCTTGGTGATGAGCACCTGACGTGGCTTGGAGCCCTCAAATGGGCCTACAATGCCACGTTCCTCAAGCTCATCGACAATGCGCGCAGCGCGTGCATAGCCAACCTTGAGCTTGCGCTGGATAAGTGTAGTGGATGCCTGTCCAGCAGTTACTACTGCCTCTATTGCCTGTGGAAGGAGTGCGTCTCCGTCATCCTCTCCACCAGGACCATCGATAGCGGCTTTCTTGGAGCCCTCTGCAGCAGTTGCATGACGCTCGATTTCCTCCATAACACTCTCGCTGTATGTTGTTTCAGCGTTCTGTTCTTTGATGAAATCAATTACACTCTTAATCTCGTTGTCTGGTACATAGCAACCCTGAATACGGATTGGGTTTGAAGCACCAACTGGGTTAAAGAGCATATCACCGTTACCGAGAAGCTTCTCTGCGCCCATCATATCAAGGATGATACGTGAGTCTGTACCATTTGAAACCTTGAGTGCAAGACGGCTTGGAATGTTGGCCTTGATAAGGCCGGTGATTACGTCAACACGTGGTGACTGTGTTGCGATTACAAGGTGCATACCTGCTGCACGAGCCATCTGTGCAAGACGACATACAGAGTCCTCAACATCCTTTGCTGCAGCCATCATAAGGTCTGCAAACTCATCGATGAAGATGACAATCTGTGGCATTGGTTTCTTGTCTGGATCCATGAGTGAAAGTTCATTGTATCCAGCGATGTCACGTACATTATTCTCAGAGAATGCCTTGTATCGATTGAGCATTTCCTTAACTGCCCAAGCAAGTGCACCAGATGCCTTTTTAGGGTCAGTTACTACTGGAATAAGCATATGTGGAAGACCGTTATATCCTGTAAGTTCAACGGATTTAGGGTCTATCATTACAAACTTAACTTCGTCAGGATTTGCGTTGTAGAGAATGGAAAGAATCATGCCATTCATACATACTGATTTACCTGAACCAGTTGTACCTGCAACAAGGATGTGAGGCATCTTGGCAATATCCATTGTCTGAACCTCACCTGTGATACCACGGCCAAGAGCAACTGTGAGTTTGCTCTTTTTCACTCTCTCCTGATATTCCTTGGACTCAAGAATTTCACGGAGATTGATAGCATCGCGTCCCTGGTTTGGAATCTCGATACCAACGGCAGCCTTGCCTGGTATTGGAGCCTCAATACGGATGCTTGTTGCAGCAAGGCTGAGCGCAATGTCATCAGCAAGGCCTGTAATCTTGCTGATACGAACACCCTGTGCTGGTGCAAGCTCGTACCTTGTAACAGAAGGTCCACGACAGATATCAACGAGTGTTGTCTCAACACCAAAGCTCTTGAGTACAGAGATAAGCTTTTCTGCGTTTTCCTTCATCTCTGATTCAGAGTCACCTGACATATTGAGTTTTGGAGCTGAAAGACAGCTGATTGGTGGGAACTTATATGGGTTAGTTTCAGTCTCGTCATACTCTGCAAGAGTAGGCTCCTCTACTACCTTTTCCTCCACCTTTGGCTGGTTTTGAGCGGCAGCCTTTTTGATTATGTCATCAAGGAGAACTGATGGTTTCTCCTCAGTAGTTGTAAGGTCAATTGGTTTGATTGGCTCAAGGTCAAGCTGGTCATCTGGAATGACTGGTTCTTCCTTGAGTTTCTTTTTCTGCTGTGTGCGTTTTGGCTTGGTCTTGGCCTCAACATCGTCATATTCAGCATCAGGTCCAACATACTCAGGACCAAGGTCAACATTTGGATTAAACTTCTTCTGCTCACGGTGTTCCTCGATTACACGACGAGTGTTCTCATAACCGTCAGCAGCGGCCTTGCCTCCTACCTCAACAGGCTTCCACATTGACTTGAAGAAACCTACTAAAGTTGTGCCTGTAACAAGCATCAAGAATACGAAGCAAAGGATGATAATTGTGATAGCTGATGGTACCTTAGAGCCAAAGAGCCAAAGAAGAATGCCACCTACGATTGCACCAATCGCACCACCGTTTGATGATGCCTTGCCAAGTTCATATGAGTACTTAATTCCATCCCAGAAATCAGCCCAGCATGTGATGTCATCCTGTGCAGAGAAGATATATACTGCACCACTGATGAGTACAACAAGGATTGAGGCAACAGTTACAGTGAACCTCAAGTTACCTATTGGCTTATCGAGTGAGAGCATAACAGCCAAGTACATAAGTACGAAAGGCCATACGAATGAGCATACACCAAAGAGGCCAAATATTACGCCTTGAAGTGCAGCCCAGACGTTACCGCCAGGTATTAGTGTTACACAGAGAATAAAGGCAGATATCGCGAAAAGGATAATCGCATTGCGCTGACGCGCAGCCTCCTTGGACCTCTCCTTCTCAATGTACATCTTGCCATTTTGAGTATTCTTTTTTGGTGCTGGCTTTTTCTGAGCACTGCTTGCTGGGCGCTTTGCTGGCGCCTTGCCTGTGCCCTTCTTTGGAGCGTTAGCCATATCTTGTCACCTCTTATACTAATTCAATGATGCCGAATACAGTTGCGATTGCACCAACAATTGCGCAGTAGTATCCAAATACGATAAATTTATCTGTTTTAACAAGTCTTTCAAGAAGTTTGATGCTGAGCACACCAACTATTGCAGCAACGATGATACCTACAATAATTGGACCTGTGCCAATTGCTAATTCAGTGCCCTCATCAAGAAGTCCCTTGAATTCCAAAAGAGTAGCCGCAATTACAGCAGGTGTACCAAGTACAAAAGAGTAACGAACCATGTAGTTCTTCTCAACACCACTAATCATACCAGCTGAGATTGTTGAACCAGAACGTGAAAGTCCTGGAAGCATTGCTGAAACAAGCTGTGTTAAACCGATTACAATTGCATCCTTTGTCTCTACTCTATCACGGATGTTGTCCCTATGTCTGGACACATAAGTGCCATAGAAAAGAAGTACACTTGTTATGAGTAAAGCAATACCAACGATAAGGAGTGACGCATTGCTAGCAGCAAGAGCTTCTGCTACATCCTTAACTTTCATATCATTTCCAATTGGGCAAATGATTACAAGAAGTGGCAAGCAAGTTATTACAAACATATAGAGCATATGTCTGTCCTCTGTTGGCTTTTGTCCTTTGAGCTTACCAGTAAACAAATCCCTGATGAAACGACCCATTTCCTTGATCATATCGAGGAAGGTCTTGTAGTAAACTGCGATAACCGCAATCAACGTACCTATGTGAAGGAATACCTCAAGAGCAAGGGAACCCTCTCCGTTTATGTTCAATAGATGCTGAAAGATTGTAAGGTGACCACTGCTTGATATTGGTAAAAATTCAGTGAGTCCCTGAACAGCGCCTAAAATGATTGCCTGTAAATACTCCATTGTCTGTCTCCTTTGTGGCATAATTCTAGAAATACACTAGATATTATACCAAAAGCAAGCACTTTACGCAATATATAGTGTAATAA
>JAGHVH010000027.1 GCA_018064455.1 Candidatus Limimonas egerieequi
TCCTCTGGAGCTTTCTCAGTCTGTTAATGAGTGTACTGACATGTGTCTGATGTATGTTCGGAAATGTTGACGTGACAGTATCCACGATGAGCAGTCCGGAAACCTTGGCTTTTTCGAATGCCTTTTCGATGGTGTCAGCAAACTGGTTTACATCGGACGGGATGTTCGAGATTCGTTCCATGATAAAGTCATCGTATCCTCGCCTCAGGATGTCCAATGGATTCATCTCAGAATCGACGACTACAACGTTCTCAGCCGGTAAATTTTCCTTGCTTGATGTAAGTTCGCTAAAACCAATGATTGCACATTCGTGGCCTATCTGGTAACAGAGGATCGTCTTCCCCGCCTTCTCCTGGCTCTGTATGTTGCAGATTGCACCCTGTGGAATGAAACCAGGCAACACCCATCCCGGTTCTGGCAGGTTCAGAGCTTCATGGGCAACTTGAAAGTACGTCGACATCTCAGGCTGGACGGATTCTGCTGGCGTAGGTTCCACATGCCCAGACTTAGTTTGCAGACCTTTACGACGCATGAGCTGAGTGATGCGGTTGTCAATCTCATCAGTGATTTCAATAATTTGGCGTCGCTTGGATCTCTCTCGGAAGCTACTGCGAATCTTCTGCTTGCCGTACTCGACTGCAAGTTCGATTGCTCCCTTGATTGCTGCGTTCTTAAATTTGTCTTTATTCATCGCTCGACATGTTTTTACATCCCTGGTTTTCTACCAGGGATGCGTTGTTAATACTAGAGGCTTCCAAGTACTTCACACGACGTAAAATGTCATGGACAAGATCATGGTACTGCGACTCACACTTGTTGTACCCGAGTTTGTATCCGAAATACATTGCGATGGCACCAACGGTTAAACCACCGATAAGGATTCCTTCGTTTAGTTCTTTGCTAAATTCCATAATTACCTGTTTTTTAAATGGTTAAACTTGATTTTGATAACACTAAGAGCAGCGTACTGCTCCACCAGACTGCCATCGGCTTGCCTGGATTTTTAATTATAATTTTCATAAGATTTAATTCTTGTGAGACGCGGATTACCGTCGATCTCAGTTAGCTGATGATGCTTGAGGTTGTATTGAGTGTACATGAGTAGTGTTTTTTAAGGCCTGACCTGTCACGTCAGGCCGTTTGGTTGCTTATTCCATCATTTTCTCAAGGGCTGCTACTATCAAATCCTCGCGACGCAAGTGCTTTTTGCTGTTTGAAGATGCGGTCACGATTGCTGTGTATACTGAAATGTCGATCTCAGTAACGCGTTTGCAAATCTTGTCTGCCTCTTCCAACTTGTTATCAGCATCCTTGATACGCTGAGCACACCACTTGGCTGCGAATGTTCCGCGATAGATCTTAGCGGCACCTGGTTCAGCGAACTTCGCCTTGAATGCCTCGTAGATACCCTCCATTGCCACGGTTATATCCTCATCAAATGTAGGTGCGTCTTGTGCGTCGTAAGTAATGGCAGTCACTTCAGTCTTGCTGAGCTCACGACCATAGGTCCAAAAGTATGCTGCCTTAGCAAGCACATGATCTTCCTGGTTCTTCTTAATGAAAGCCTTTACAAGCGGGTTGTTTGATCTTTCACCTGCAATGCCAAGACGATCCTTGTGGGTGGTACGAGTCATATCTGCATTAGTGGACACATATGCGTTACCGAACGCCTCAGGTGTGTCGTAGTGTTTGTAGACAAAGTGGAAGTCAAATGGCTCTCCGCCTTTAGTCTTGGCCAATGCTACAGACAACAAGTAAGCGTGGAAGCGTCCGTGGCCCTCCATGAGGCAGTAGGCTCCGTCGAGGTCATTGTCATTCACTTCCTCAAGGGTCAGGGGATCGACGATACGCAAACCCCAGTCACGGACGACCTTGGCATCGACGACGATGGCAGGAGTTGTCATGCCGTTGCTGGTGCATGCGTCAAGCATCTTGAGTGCTCGACGGTAAGTTCGGCGGTTTGCCTTGATGGCGTAGAGACGCAAACCTTTCATCTTCTGGATGTGATACACCTTGTCTTCTTCAAGGGACTTGCCGTCGTAGTCGGCTGTGCACGCTGCACCGACAAAGTCTGCAGCAGACTTGAAACTGTCAGTCTGTGCGTTGAACTGGTTCTCAGTGATCGCCTGCTGCTTCTTTGCCTTCTTAGGCTTCTGTGTGGCCTCAGATGCTGGAACTTCTGTAGGTTCTACTGCCAGAACCTCAGTTGTTGGATCCTCTGTTGCTGTAGCCTCTGTTGCTTCTACTGTAGGAGCTACTGCTGCATGTGAAGTCTTTGCACTGTACTTGCTTGTCATCTGATTAGCGAAGACGTTCTGAACGTCGAGAGTTTTTACTTTTAAAGTGTTCATGTGTATAATTTTTTTAATTTATTGATAAAAATGTTAATTAAATTGTATTGGTTTTGCTGTAGTAAACGTTACGCACAGAGGCCTAAGAGCTTTTTTACCTCAACCTCGTATGCACTACTGATGACTGCGAAGAAGTGACGGTATTCGCCGTCAGTCTGCTTCATAAAGTAGCTGAAATCGTCTGCAATCTTCTTGGCAGCACGAGCGCTCTTAGACATGATCAGCTCATCAAGGAGCTTGCCAAAACGCTCGATGCGGGAGAGGCTAGCCTTGTCTCCCAGAACGGATGCAAGCGAGCGGCAAATCTCAAGTGTCTCATCGATGAGTACCTTTGGCTGATCTTTGTAGTGTGTCTTGATTATGTACTTGGTGAGGCCTTCGCTGAATGCCATTGAGAGACGGAGTGGCATAGGCATTGACTCTGGTGTACTACTGAAAACTACCATTGAGTGGTAAGAACAGCCGATTGTCTTGGATGCTGTAATGAGTTGCTTGTCGAATTCTCCGAATGCGTTGATGCATGTGTTGCTGATAAGGTCAGCGGCCTTTTTTGTTTTTGACATAGTTTTACGGTTTGGGGTTAGAGGAGTGCCGTTTCCTTGTTAAGACAGTGCAAAGTTAAGGATTATTAGCAACGTAAAATGATATCTATGAGACTAATTATCAATTGTATAACCCGTAGTTTTTTAGAATCGGATTAAATCGGGATGCGTCGGGTTAAGCAATAACTACGTCGGGATAGAGCTCAAAAAAAATATGTTTTGCATACTATAGTTTGCAAATAGATGCTAGTTATGAATGTTTTTCCAAAAATTATGGTCAGTTGCCTTCCCATTGCAGGCGGCTTGGGGACTTGCGCCCGTTAGATAATGCTCATGCCGAGTGTATCAAAAAAGGTTGCATGCAAATCTGCATGCAACCTTTAGTAAATTAGGTGTTGTTGGTTGAGTTATTGCCATGAGGATAACTCCTTAATAAACTTATTTACCTCTTGATATTTTGATTTATCATTTAAGTCAACTCCATTACCTTTGAAATTATTGGTGGCATAGGGCTTTCCATTAGTAACACAGGCATTTAGGATTTCTATTGCCTGACTAATGGTTTTATTATCATTTATGTCGACTCTCAAAATTCCTAATTTATGCAACAATCTCAATGGCTGAACTTTATTAGGGTTGTTAGGCTTGTTTTTTGTACGGTATGTGACTACTATAGGTTTAAAGTCAACAGGGCATGACTCCTGTGCTCCTAATACATACATGAAATGATTTAGGTCTGTGGATTTATCAATGCACTTATGTTCAATTAACTTTTCATATAGTTCCTTGCACATATTTGGATATTTGCTGGGGTTAACATTTTGGGGCATCATAAAATGAAGTCTGTTCAGACTGCCATTTGTTGTTAATTTATCGTTGTTATCATGCACTCTCTTCAATTCATGCAATAGTTGTTCAATGAAAGAACAAGGCGCAATACCATCCCATAATATGCCTAACTCGTTGGCATATGTATATGGCTCAATATCAAGTAATGCGAAAAATCTATGTCTAATTGCCATATTAGCGTCACTGATCAACTTGTTCAAAAAGTGAATCTGCTTAGCAGAATCTTCTGCATTAGCAAGTTGCACTATTGAATCTATTTGTGAATCCAACTGGGATGAGTACTCTCTTAACAATTGATCTGGCCAATTCGCTTTCATGTAAAGTGTGACTGTTTCTATGAAATCAGATTGTACATAATCATAATCTTTAGGAGCAGCATCCATCAACAGAGCATCATACGCACTAATAAGGTAACATAAATCTGTAATAGAACGTACATCACAATTACTATGCATCATGGCAGTTACAAACTCATCCTTGTCCTGTTTTTCGAGTGCTGTTAATAGTGGAACAAATACGTTTGCATTACCTGTAAACTTTCCTAACACATATGCTCTATTATCAGAACTGAGTGTTATCAGTATATCATATAATTCCTTCGGAGTGTATGGCCTATTTCTGTGAATTAAACCTTCTATGATGCACTTTTCAAAGAATTCAATTGTTCTACCCTCACGTAATATAACAAAGTAGAATCTATTCAATGACTCCAGCAGACCTCCAAGAACATTATTATATGATAGACCTACAGCCAATTTTGCGGCACTCTCGCTATCTTTTATCAAATCAGTGATGTCCGATAAATGCTCTACTTCACGGTTAATCATATAATAAAGTGGAATCAATGCAGACTCAAGATGTTTCTTGTATTTAATAAATTCTTCTGTTTTTGGTTTCATAATTTAGAATCAAATGATTATATTATTTACCTCTATACATCACGACTTAAATCCTTCAGTCAGACACCACATCTGTATTAATGGAGGATCCTGCTAAGCGTCGTATTCTATCTTCAAGGAGAGCGGTATATTTTGTCTTCATCTCTAGGCTGAGGAACGAATCCTCTACCCCCTTCTTTAACATCGGAAGCAACTTGACGTACTTGTTGATTAATTTGTCCACTGTTTTCGATTCTATACCAAGTATTTCTGCAGTCTTGACAAAGTCGGACTTATTCAGATTCTTCTTCCTACCGTTGAGGGTGAGTGCCAGTTCTTCGTCATCCTTCGGGTTGATGACTGATGCATTGAGAAGATCGTATGCCGGAGTCAGGCGGATCATGCCCTCTGTCGGTTCATATAAAGAGAAGTTCTTAAGATGCATGTCATTATTGCCTGTCAGCCAAGAGAACAGGACTACCTCAAAATAATTGGTCACATCCATCTTCGGAACTGAAGAGTACTGCTGTATCGCTTTACCGATACGCTCATAGCTGCTCTTGTACTTGTATTCTGTCTGGCGGCCTGTAAGCTGGCACATATCCTCCATCGCAATCTTATCTCCAGTAGAAGTGCGGTCAACCCTACGTGTCAGGTAGCATAATGTCCCGTCAGCCATCTTCATGAGTGTATGAGGCACTACGTCTATTCGTGACAGTTCTGCCAAATGCATAGTAAGATCTTCTATTTCCGGCATTTCAGGATACAATGACGACTGAGGCTTGCAGATATATCCACCCCACAACCCGACTATTGTTAGGCGACTGGTTCCTTCATGTTCATTGATATGAAGGGACAGCTTGGGCTGGACACCTGTCAGTGAGGTCTGTTCACGAATGACCTGCTCTGCCAGTTCATCAAGCTGGGACAATGTATAGTCAAGGCTCGGTACAGTTGATGTTCCAAAGATTTTCCTCGCACATGAGGGATGCATATCCTTCTCACCCTCCTTCAACGGCTTATAGCAGTATAGACAATTACACATATCACTCCTCCTTATTTACTAATGGCACGGCACTGACTGCTCCTATGCAGTCCTTACAGCATAGGAGAAGAAGGGACATCCTGTCAAGTATGCTTATATCGGTATTCCTGATAGCCACGTCAAGCAACCATCCTTCAGGTATCAGGCCGTCAAAAAACGGGAAAAGTACCGGACTTTTGAATGGTTCTGCCTGAAGTGGCAATGTCAAGCTTACGCTTTTTGCTCCCTCCTCTGATAAATACTCGGGGAGATACATGAACTCGTAACCTTCATCCACTTCTGACAATACGCCTGCCAGCTTGGTCTTATAATAAATGTTCGCCTGCCTCATATTACTGTTCCTTTGGTCTTGGTACCATTTCATAGTTGAAGAAGTCAAGCATCTGGTTCAGCTTGTCCAGACGCATTGACCTCTTGCCTTGTTCCAGATCACGGATGAATCGAAGACCAACCCCCGATTTAAGCGAAAGGTCTTCTTGGGTCATATGATACTGCTTACGCAGTGCCTTTACTGTTGATGATAATTCGTTTGTCATTGTATTATACCTTTACGGGGGCAAAATTACAAAAAAAAATCCACTCTATATCAAATTAGGTATTTTTTTGTGCTTTTGAATTAAAAATATTAGGTATCGGGTATAATTTTTGTTTGATTAACTAAAAAACATCAAATATCATCAGTACATCGCGGATACCGGCTTGATGTTTTTTAGTCGATCCAATAATGACGACCTTTGTTTGGCTGCCTCCATATTATATTTGTTCTGCATATTCATCAGCAGTTCAGGATTGATCCCGAGGCAATTTCACTTGTGCATTACATTTTCGCTGTTTTGTAATTTTCTACCATACATTCCGCCTTAAATAAAGTTAAAAAAGTTAAATCTGCACGACTTTACATTCTCAAAATATCCTTGATAGGACTTTTCTATCGTATTACATACAACTTGCTGATTATCAATATGTGCTACAAACGGAAACTAACTTTTTTTTAAATTTTTTCAATGCGTCTCCTCAAAAACTACAATACAATGCCTAAAACTTCTTCAAATTCATCCAAGGTAGATTGGCGCTTTACTCTGATCTTACTCATGTCCAAAGCTTTGATCATCTCGCGTGTTGCGTACCCCTTGCTATAGGTTCTTCGAACCTTGGAGTACAGGTCACTGAGTTTGGCATTACCGTCAGTTCCTTTCAAAACATTCGGAATCTGTTTCAGTTTGAGGTAAGCACAAAGCCCATCCATGTCGTCCAGAATCCAATCTTCGATGGAACTGCAAACACCAATACGGATAAAGTTTTCCACCCCCATCCTCTTTACACTCTTGCGGATGGAGTCCCAGTTTACTATCAGCGGATTGCGCACTTCAAATACATCTGTATCATAACTGCAGCACACAGTGCGGATACTAATGTTCTTGCTTTTAGCCTCTGGCAGTATATCATTTTTGAGTTTTGCCAACAGTTTGCTGGTATAGCGAGTCACTCCCTTCAGATTACACACATCGCATGTCACAAGCTCTGTCCGACTCACTCTCTTATAGTATTCCAACAATGCTTTGAAGAATACTTCATCCGTATCGCCCTCTACGAAGATAACTATGCGTTGAGATTTGTTGCCTTTCTGTCTCTTCATATTCAATTTGCCTTGAAGAAGGTTGATACTTTTTCTGCGTCATCTTCTATGTCGAGCATGAAGTCGAACATGAACTCACCGAATGTCAGCTCCATGTCACCAGCATAGCGATAGAGGAACTTCATTTTTGACGGATTGACCTGAGCAAAATGAGCTATGCCATCTGCTTTTGGTAGACCGAAATACATCTGCTGTGGCTGGAGGTAGCGCATTAGATATGGAGAATGACTCGTAATGAGAATTTTAGTCTTTGATGCATAGTTCTGCATAGCAAGCAGAAGGTTCTCCATCAGGCGTGGATGAACGGAGTTTTCAGGCTCTTCAAGCATAATCATTGGTATGTTTTTCTTCTGGGCAGCCACACAAAGAGTAAAGAGGAAGATAATGCGCTTGCTACCACTCGACAACTGGCGAATGCTTGTGGGTTGTGAGTTGAACTTCTCCTTCACTCTTATGTCGTATATCTTGCTCTGACCATCAGCAAGCGTTATCACCTCAGGCGAAAACTCGTCTATTCCTGGTAATAGCTGTAGTAGCCCATCAATAAGAATGGAGTAGTTATCCTCGTCGGTAGTTCTCAGCTTATATAGATAGGCACTTAAAGTTTCTCCATCTAACATGCGAATGCCTTTATCTCCATCGACAGAAAAATAGGACTCAGGATTGTCCAATGTTTCAAGGTTTGGTATCGTCATGGCACATAGCTTAGAGGCAATGCCGTTCAAATACATGTCCGAACGCACGGCTATGGCAGACAGTGCCAATTGTGAAGAAGTCACTTCAAATGATTTCGTGCATCTGCCCGTTGGAGAAGGCAGAATCATGCATTCGTCTGTGGATGGTCTGTTTATTATCTGGCGAAAACGCTGATCCGTACTTCGCTTAACCTTCAACCATTCTGAAGTGATGCGTCCTTCCTTATCCTCAGCCCACCATGAGAAGGTGTATCCATAGTGATATTCCATTTCTTGTTCATCCATCACAGTAGAACCCAGAATCTCAAATCTGAAGTCCTTCCTATACATATTATTATTTATAGGAACAAAACGACTACGCATCATCTGAATTTTCTCCTGTTCAGTAGCAGAAAGGAAATCCATACCGAACCCTATAGCTCTAAGGACATTGCTCTTGCCATAACCATTGGGCGCAATGAGAGCATTCAAACTTCCAACGTCAAGCCTTAAACTGCTGATATTGGATATACCTTCTATAACAAAGCCGCTAACTGTCATAATTACATAAATATTTGCGTGGGGGCTGTTAAATTACGACACAAAGGTAATGTTTTGTTTTAACTCACGCAAATTTTTCTGCGTTTTTACTCGATAATTAAACTTTTTTTATAAAACTACCCTTTTTGAAATAAGAAGTTGCTAATTGCAAGTTCAAAAGTAAAGCATGCCAAGTCTATATTACTCTTTATTTTATAACAAAAGCTCCATCCTTAGTATCATTTTGTACTTAAAAAATATTAAAAATGTTAAATCTCACGCTCACTCCATACCTCTCCTAAACCACCTTTTCGCTTTTCTACCTTTATCATGCATTGTTCCGATACATAACACTTTATAAAACGGTTTTTGAATATCACTTCGTTTTATATGATATACAATGGGGCGCAAACGCGCTCCTCGGGTACCAAATAGTGGTATTATCAAAATTAATTCCCTTTTTTGCTATTTTACATGCAGGGGAGTATTATAAGTATTAAAATGGT
>JAGHVH010000044.1 GCA_018064455.1 Candidatus Limimonas egerieequi
ACATAAGTGAAAAAACTAATGGAGGTTAATAAAATGGATAACAAAAACATCAGTGAACAGGAACTTGAACAGGTAAACGGCGGCGTTGATGATACAACTCAACAGGGAGAGCCTGGTAGTGGTAAGACTTTGTTGGGATGGGGTGCAGAAGTTGGTCCTGAGCAGTATGACTGTAGTGGCCTGATTAGTTAAGAACAAGATAAATCTAAAAAGCTCCCAATACGGGAGCTTTTTTTCATTGGTTTTTATTCTTTTTAATGTCCTTTTATTAAAAACTTTATATATTATACCATATTTTATAAAAAAGCGCTTTACTTTAGCGCGCTAACGTGATAACATACTAGCACAGTAAAGTGAAAGGAAGCTTTTTATGTCACCAATTAGAAACGATTCAACAGAAAAACTCTTTCGTGCAATATTGAGTCTTGAGTCCGTTGACGACTGCTACGACTTCTTTGATGATTTATGTACTATCAAGGAAGTACAGGATATGGCTCAGCGTTTTGAAACTGCAATTAAACTCAAGGAGGGCAAGAGCTATCAGACGATAGGCGCCGAAGTTGGCGTTAGCTCTGCAACGATAGGCAGAGTTGCCAAGTGCCTCAACTATGGTACAGGCGGATATCAGAAGGCTATTGCCGCAGTGGAGGGAAACGATGAATAACATATTAAAGAAGTATCAGGAGTATGGATATACTCAGTATAAAATGAGTAAATTCGAAGAGTATGATCTCTATGTTAAAAATAAGGATTTCCTAATCTCTGATAATATCATTACTTTTACAGACTTGTCTGGTAAGCTCATGGCGCTTAAACCAGACGTTACTCTTTCTATTATAAAAAACAGTGACGATGATGCGAACTCTGTTAGCAAGGTTTATTATGATGAGAACGTATATCGTGTCACTAAGGGCTCACAGGGATTTAAGGAAATTCGTCAGATTGGTCTTGAGTGTTTTGGCAAGGTTGATGACTATTGCCTCTTAGAAGTATTGGCACTTGCAACTAAAACGCTGGGGGCTATCAGTGATGATTACAAACTTGACGTTTCAAACCTTACAATAATCTCTGACATCCTTGATGAGTGTGATGTTTCAACCAAGGTAAGAAATGAAATACTTCGCCTCATGGGCCAGAAGAACATTCACGAACTTGAAGCAGTGCTTACTAAAGAGAATGTTGAGCCTAAAAAGGCAGAGATTCTTTTGGAACTTACTAAGACTTATGGTGACAAGGAAACAGTAATTCCAAAACTTGAGGCACTTCTTCCTGGTAACGAGGGTGTGGCTCAGCTTAGAAAGCTTCTCTTCGCACTTGATGACAACAATGTTCAAATTGATTTTTCAGTAGTAAACGATGTTCACTACTACAACGGTATAACATTCAATGGCTTTGTAAATGGCGTCGCTGACAGTGTCCTCTCGGGCGGTCAGTACGACAACATGATGACTCGCTTAAAGCGCAAGTCCAAAGCTGTAGGTTTTGCACTCTATGTCAGCATGCTTGAGGACTTGCTCTTTGAGTCAAGCGAGTATGATGTTGATGTCGCACTCCTCTATGACGAGGACGCTGACTTGTCAGCACTCTGCGACGCCGCAAATGCTCTTCGCGCCGACGGTCAGACAGTACTTGTCGAGACGGCGCTTCCAAAAGCAATCCGTGCAAAACGCGTTATGAAATTTAAGGGAAAGGGGATAATTGAAGATGCTTAATGTTGCATTGCCAAAAGGCAGACTTGGTGAAAAAGTTTATGCAATGTTTGAGGCTGCTGGTTATCCTTGCCCTTCTATCTATGAGGAAAATCGCAAACTTATTTTTGAAAATGAGGAGGCAGGAGTTAGATACTTCTGGGTTAAACCATCCGATGTTGCAATATATGTTGAGCGTGGCGCTGCCGATATCGGCGTTGCCGGCAAGGACATACTTCTTGAATACGAGCCAGATATCTATGAACTTTTGGACCTTGATATTGGCAAGTGCAAGATGGCAGTTGCAGCGCCAGTAGGTTTTAGGGACAACACGCAAAAGACATTGCGCGTGGCAACCAAGTTTTCAAATATTGCGAAAGCCTACTATGACTCAAAGGGCCGCGATATCGATATCATACACCTAAACGGTTCAATCGAAATCGCACCAATACTTAAGCTTTCAGACGTTATCGTTGATATCGTTGAGACAGGTACAACACTCAAGGAAAACAACCTTGAAGTAATTGAGGATGTAGTTCCAATAAGCGCACGTCTCATCGCTAACAAGACAAGCTTTAAGTTTAAAACAGAAGAGATAGAAAACATTGTGAGGAATCTTAAATGATTAAAATATATAAGTATGGCGAAGTCCCAAATAGTGAAATCTTTGCTCGCTTTGAGCCACTCTCAAATGTAGAGGACGTTGTAACTGAAATAGTTGAGGATGTTAAGCTCAATGGCGATAAGGCACTTTTTGCATATGAAAAGAAATTTGATAAAGCGGACCTTACTGCTCTTGAAGTTTCAAAGGAAGAAATTGATGAGGCGCTTAGTATCGTAGATGATGAGTTCATCGAGATACTAAGGGAAGCCGCAGCAAATATTAGAGAGTACCACGAGGCACAGCGCCGAGAAGGCTTTGAGATAAAGCGCGCAAGCGGCGCAGTTTTGGGACAGAGAATCACTCCAGTTGAAAAGGCTGGCCTCTATGTGCCGGGAGGAACCGCTGCATACCCAAGCACCGTTTTGATGGATTCTATTCCAGCGAAAATTGCAGGTGTCAATGAGGTTGTAATGGTAACTCCACCATCAGCAGATGGTAAGATAAATCCTGTAATTTTGGCAGCAGCGTCTGTCGCTGGAATTGATAGAATCTTTAAGGTAGGCGGTGCGCAGGCAATTGCAGCGCTCGCATACGGCACAGAATCAATTCCAAAGGTAGACAAGATTGTTGGCCCAGGCAACGCTTTCGTTGCAGAGGCCAAGAAACAGGTATTTGGTAAAGTATCAATTGATATGATTGCTGGCCCATCAGAGATTTTGGTAGTTGCCGATGGCAAATCAAATCCAAAGTATGTGGCAGCAGATTTGCTTTCACAAGCAGAGCACGACAAGATGGCAAGTGCAGTACTTGTTACTGATTCAATTGAACTTGCAAACGCTGTGTCAGCAGAACTTGAGGCACAGATTCCAATGCTCCTTCGTGAGGAGATCGCACGTGCATCTATTGATAACAATGGCAAGATTATTGTTGCTGATACTATTGATAAGGTAATAGACATAGCAAATGAAATCGCACCAGAACACCTTGAACTCTGTGTTGATGATCCATTCAAGTATCTTGATAGCATCAAGCATGCGGGTTCTGTATTTTTGGGTCGTGACTGTCCAGAGGCAGTTGGCGACTATTTCGCTGGTGCGAACCACACACTGCCAACATCTGGCACGGCTAGGTTCTCGAGTGCACTCTCAGTAGATGACTTTATCAAAAAGACACAGTACATCTATTACACACGTCCTGCACTCGAAGAGGTTGCAGAAAAAATTGCAACATTTGCAAAAAAAGAAGGCCTTACAGGCCACGCAAAATCAGTAGTAATTAGAACAGAGGATAACGATGAGTAAGTATTTCTCAAATAAATATCAGAGCCTTGTACCATACACCCCAGGCGAGCAGCCAAAGGATCAAAAGTACAATAAACTCAACACAAATGAATCACCATTCACACCAAGCCCAAAGGCAATTGAGTATATGAATGAGGCTGCAAAGAACTTGCAACTCTATTCAGATCCAGATTGTACGAGACTCGTAAATACAGCATGTGAATACTTTGGAATTGAGAAGGATGAAATCCTTTTCACGAATGGCTCGGATGAAATCTTAAACTTTGCTTTCATGGCATTCTGTGACAAGGATCACCCAGCAGTATTCCCTGATATTACATATGGTTTCTATCCAGTATTCGCTGAAATGAATGGTATCCCATATGAGGAGATCCCACTTGAGGATGACTTTTCAATCGACATTGAAAAGTACAAGGGAATCAATAAAACAATATTTATTGCAAATCCAAATGCACCAACTGGTATTGCCCTTTCTAAAGGCCAGATTGAGGAGATTGTTAAAAGCAACGACAGCGTCATTGTAATTGACGAAGCCTATGTCGACTTTGGTGCTGAGAGCGTAGTGGAACTCACGAAAAAGTATGATAACCTCCTTGTTACTCAGACTTTTTCCAAGTCACGCTCATTGGCCGGCGCTCGCCTTGGCTTCGGTATCGGCTGCAAAGCCCTAATTCAGGACCTCAATACAATTAAGTATTCAACCAACCCATATAATGTAAACACAGTTTCAATGATGGCTGGTGTTGGTGCACTCGAAGATGACAAGTATATGAAAGAGAACTGTAAGACGGTGATGGCAAATCGCGTATATACAGTAATGGAACTTGAACGTCTTGGTTTTGAGGTGCTTCCAAGTAGCAGCAATTTTGTCTTTGCAAAGAGCAACAAAATTGGTGGTAAGGAGCTCTATTTAAACCTCAAAGAAAAAGGAATTCTAATCCGTCACTTTGAAAAGGATAGACTATTTGATTATAATCGTATTACAATAGGGTCATTAGACCAAATGAAAGCACTCATCAAAGCGATAGAGGAGGAAGTGTTATGAGCAGAACAGCGACCATAAATCGTAAAACTGCAGAGACAGATATTGAGCTTAAACTCGACCTTGACGGTCGTGGCAAATCAATAATTGATACAGGCAGTGGTTTCCTTGATCACATGCTTACTCTCTTTGCAAAGCACGGCCGCTTTGACCTTGAAGTCTCCTGTGTCGGTGACGTCGATGTCGACTACCACCACACAACAGAGGACATAGGCATCTGCCTTGGCCTTGCTTTCAAGGAAGCACTTGGCGACAAGAAGGGTATTGAGCGCTACGGTAGCACAATCCTTCCAATGGATGAGTCACTTATTTTAACAGCACTTGATTTTTCAGGCAGACCATATTTAGGTTATGGTCTCAAGATTCCTCAGAAGTCAGTAGGTACTTTTGATACAGAACTTGTTGAGGAGTTTTGGCTTGCAGTAGTACGAAATGCAGAGTGCACACTTCACATTAAACAACTTGATGGCAAGAACACACATCACATCATTGAGGGTGCGTTCAAGTCAGCAGGTAGGACATTTAAGCAAGCAGTAAGAATTGATGAGAACTTTAAGGATGAAGTTCCATCTACGAAAGGGGTTCTTTGATGGTAGCGGTTATAGACTACGGTGTAGGTAACCTTTTCTCTCTTTGCTGTTCACTTGAGGCAATCGGTGCTGACTCTAAGGTTACAAATGATCCGGACGAGATAAGGCGCGCAGACAAGATTATCCTCCCAGGCGTTGGCGCCTTTGAGGATGCAGCGCGCAAACTTCACGAGTCCGGTCTCGACCAAGTCGTAATAGATGAGGCCAACTCTGGCAAGCCTCTCCTTGGCATCTGCCTTGGAATGCAGATGCTCTTTGAGGAGAGCCACGAGTATGGCTCATACAAGGGACTTGGTCTCTTGAAGGGCTCAATCGAGCCACTCAAGGGATTCGTACCAGATGGACTCAAGATTCCACAGATGGGTTGGAACAAGTTGATAATCAAAAAGGACAACCCAATCTTTAAATACATCAAGAATGATGACTACGTTTACTTCGTACACTCATACTATGCTCATGCAACAGATGACAGTGTCATTGCAACAACAGAGTATGGTGTGGAGGTAACTGCAGCAGTATCAAAGGGCAACATCTTTGGCTGTCAGTTCCACCCAGAGAAGAGTGGAGACGTAGGTCTCAAAATACTCAAGGCCTTTTGCGAGGAGGGTAATGTATGAACATCTTCCCGGCAATAGACCTCTATGATGGAAAAGCTGTTCGCCTCTTAAAGGGTGACTACAACGAGATGACAGTGTACAGTGATAATCCACCAGAGTTTTGCCGTGACTTTGAGGCGTGCGGTGCAAAGTTCTTGCACCTTGTTGATTTGGAAGGCGCAAAAACTGGTGAGACACCAAACATCGAAGTTGTAAAAGCGATAGTAAATGGTACAAGTCTCTTTACAGAAATTGGCGGAGGCATCCGCTCGATGGAGACTGTACGTAAATATATTGATGCAGGTGTAGACAGAGTTATCCTTGGTACAGCGGCAGTAAAGGATCCAGAATTCCTTAAGGAGGCACTTAAGGAATTTGGTGATAAGATTGCTGTTGGCGTTGATATCAAGGATGGCAAAGTCGCAATCAAAGGCTGGACTGAAAAGTCAGAGCTTGATGGTGAAGAATTCTGCAAATCAATGCAGGACCTTGGAGTTAAAACAATCATTTGCACAGACATCTCAAAGGATGGCGCAATGATGGGTACAAATCATGAACTCTATGAGAGACTCCAGAAAAACCTTAGCATTGATATTACAGCAAGTGGCGGTGTATCAACTATCGATGATGTAAAACGTCTTCGTGAGAAGAACCTCTATGGTTGCATCATCGGCAAGGCATATTACACAGGTGCCATTAATCTTAAGGAAGCAATCGAGGTGGCAAAGTAATGCTTACAAAAAGAATAATTCCTTGCCTCGATGTCAAGAACGGCAGAGTAGTTAAGGGTACTAACTTTGAGGGACTTCGCGATGTTGATTCTCCAGTAGAACTTGCAAAGTACTACAGCGCATGTGGCGCTGATGAACTTGTCTTCTATGACATAACTGCATCGGCTGAGGGCAGATCCCTCTTTATTGATACGCTTAAAGAAGCGGCCCACGAGGTGTTTATTCCTCTCACCGTTGGCGGTGGAATAAACACTGTAGAGGACTTCGCACGTGTCCTCGGATGTGGCGCTGATAAAGTATCAGTCAACTCTGGCGCAATAAAAAATCCGCAGCTCATCACAGACGCCGCTCGCCTCTATGGCGATCAGTGCGTCGTAATTTCTGCGGATGTTAAAAGAGTTGACGGACAGTTCCGCGTCTTCGCCAAAGGCGGACGTGAGGACACAGGCCTTGAAGCCCTCTCCTGGATAAAATCCTGCGTGGACCGCGGAGCGGGTGAGGTAGTACTCAACTCAATAGATACAGACGGTGTCAAAGGTGGATTTGACCTTGAGATGCTTGAGGCTGTATCAAACCTTGTTGATGTTCCAGTAATTGCTTCTGGTGGAGCGGGCAAGATAGAGGATTTCATCACTCTTTTCAAAACCCTTCCAAAGGTTGACGCAGGACTTGCTGCTTCAATTTTCCACTTTGGTGAAGTTAATATTGCCGAACTCAAACAAGAACTTAAAGCAAACGATATTCCAGTGAGGATTTAATTATGATAAAGATAGAAGAACTTAAATTTGATGACAAGGGTTTAATCCCAGCTATCGTTGTTGACGCTAGCACAAAAAAGGTTTTAACTCTTGCCTATATGAATGAGGAGAGCCTCAAAATCTCAATGGAGAAGAATCTCACCTGTTTCTTTAGCAGAAGTCGCCAGGAACTCTGGCTCAAGGGTGAGACATCTGGCAACTACCAGCATATTGTCAGCATCACAGCTGACTGTGACAAGGATGCTTTGGTAGTTGAGGTAAATCCAGATGGTCCTGCATGCCACACAGGGGAAACAAGTTGTTTTTATAACGACCTCTATGAGAACCCTGAGGAAGCAGTATTTTCACTTGAGGCACTTATGAAACTCATCGAAGGCCGCAAGATTAACAAGCAAGAGGGCTCATACACAACCTACCTTTTTGAGAAGGGCGTAGACAAAATCCTCAAGAAGGTTGGCGAAGAGAGCACAGAGGTAATTATTGCAGCAGCGACTGACGATAAAAAGGAAACTATTTACGAAATCGCTGACCTTTGCTATCATATAATGGTATTAATGATTGAGATGGGAATCTCTCTCGACGACATCAATAGCGAACTCGCTAGTCGTCACGTAATAGACAAAAAGGTTAAACAGGAAAAGATGACTTAAAACCTTGGAGGCATTATGAAAACCATTTTGCTATATGCTCTCGATTACTGTGAGCAACAGTTTTTCTTCTTAATCTTGCTTATCGGCATGCGCCTTATCCTGACGCGTGATACAGCAATTGGTAAGGAAGCATCAAGATTCATAAAACTCATAATATATTTCACGCTTGCATACTCACTGATGGACTATGCAGAGACAGTCTATGCGACACTTCCGACGTGGAACATTGAGCGTACTATACTTTCGTGGGCTTGCTACACGATACTTCCGCTCATCATCATGTTCTTCATTCGAATGACAACGCATATCAAACGCAACACTGCGTGGCTTTATTTGTTGATTGGTGTCAATGGTCTTGTCTATGCGACAACATTTGTTGAACCAGTTAAATGGTTGGCATTTTACTTTGATGCAGAAAATGATTTTACACGTGGACCACTTGGATTTGCGTCCCACATTGTCTGCCTCATTTTGATAGCAGTGCTCTTTGGTGTATTACTTACGTGGTTCAAGGACCGCAAGCATAATGATACGTTTGCTGTATTCTTCTGTGCACTCGCGTGTGTATTTGCTATGGCAATCGAGACACTCACAACTCGCACAGGATACTTGGCTACCACTATCATCATCGGCTGTATCTTTTACTATCTCTTCCTGCATACGCAGGTTACGCGCGCAGAGACAATGGAGAAGGAACTTCTCCTTTCCGACCAGCGCGCTGCAATGACAGTGTCCGAGCTCAAGCCTCGCTTCATCTATGATGTGCTCGGTAACCTAAAGGGCCTTCCAACTAAGGATCCAGCAAGGGCAGAGGGTGCAATAAACGACCTTCTTACATACCTTGAGATGAATATGGAGTCAACTGACTTCGTTCATCCGGTTCCATTTATAGATGAACTTGACAGGACTCAGAAGTACTTAAAGATTGAGCAAGCTCGCTTGCCACACCTTAGAGTAAAGTTTGAGATAGAGGACACAGATTTCCTAATCCCTGCCCTCACAGTTCAGCAGATGGTTGAAAACTGTATCCGTCATGGTATGGACAACAATGACAAGGGCACAATTGTAATCAAGTCCTTTGGCTCTGATTCCGGTCACACCGTAATCATCCAGGACAATGGACGTGGCTTTGCAACAGAGGAGGCTATGAACTCCGAAAACCAGGGTTCACGCTTTGGCATTGCCAATGTTACTGACCGCCTTCAGCGTATGGTGAACGGCGACCTCAACATCGTCTCAAGCCAGGATGTTGGCACAACAGTAATGATTTCAATTCCAAATGACTAAATAAAAATAAGGGAGCAACTCGAATGAGTTGCTCCCTTTTATTTTAAAATTTATTTTGTGCCACGGGCATCCTTGTCTTGGTATTTTGCGATTGTCATTACGACAAGGAGCGCAGAGAAGACTACCATTGTGCCACTCTTGATAAGGTTCATTGTGTTGAGCATAGCCAGTACGTTAAGGCTGCCACTTGCAGAAATAACGATAGTTGCTACAAGGCAAAGGAAGTACCAAGCAAATACTATACCACTGAGCGTAAAGGATTTCTTCTTACCCAAATCCTTAACAAGTGCAAGGATAAGTACTGGTGTGTATGGAAGAAGTGCCATCAAAATTTTAAGTGGGAATCCACCGATTCCGTTTACATCAAACAGTGCGTCTACTGAAATGACTGATAAGAAAATGCGGAATGCGAAAAGGAGAGTGTAGTATTTATAGAAACTAGCGGCATCCTTTTTGTATCCGTTGATGAAATAGAAAAATCCAAATCCGAGAATGAGCAAGTCGATTGCACTGTAAATTCTCTGGAACATTGGAGCTGACTCCATAAAGATTACATACATTGATGCTGCAAATGCTGCAACAATAAGTATGCCGTTTACGATGAGTACAGGCAAACTAAGTTTTTTTTGCATAAAAATGCACCCCTTTTATTAAGTTACGTGATAATTATATCACAATAAATAGAAGGGGTGCAATTATGTTATTAATATATTTAAAACAAACTAAGCGGCAGCGCGATTGGTGAGGTCGATTATCTCATCGACATGCATGGCGATGAGGGAGATGAAGGTCTCGATAATCGCGCGGTCCACATCGTTGCCACGCTCGCAGATGGCGATGGTCATCTCGCCATTGAGAGTTGTGG
>JAGHVH010000005.1 GCA_018064455.1 Candidatus Limimonas egerieequi
TCTGCCTTACCACTTGGCTATGGTGCCATATAAAAAAATGGAGCGGATTACGGGGCTCGAACCCGCTACCTCCACCTTGGCAAGGTGGCGCTCTACCAGATGAGCTAAATCCGCATTTATGGTGCTTCCGGTCGGAATCGAACCAACGACACGAGGATTTTCAGTCCTCTGCTCTACCAACTGAGCTACAGAAGCATAAAAAAAATGGCGACCCGGAACGGGCTCGAACCGTCGACCTCTAGCGTGACAGGCTAGCGTTCTAACCAGCTGAACTACCGGGCCATTTCCCCTCGCCATTTAATAAGGGTGGTGGGAACAACAGGGCTCGAACCTGTGACCCCCTGCTTGTAAGGCAGGTGCTCTCCCAGCTGAGCTATGCTCCCACACCGATATCGCGTATTCGCGACGTGTTATAATATACAACACATAAAGAAATATGTCAAGCGATTTTTTATAAAAAAATCAAGCTTTCGATGAGTTCAAAATGTGTGTTATATCCGCCCTTGTAAAAGTGTATTTCTTATCACAGAAATGACAGCATACTTCTGTTGTCTCATCCTCTAAAAGATTACGTAGCTCCTCTTCTCCCATACTTATCAAAGCCTTCTCTACACGAGACTTGGAACAATTACATTTATATTCCGTCTCGCTCTCATCAAGGAGGTCAAGTTCAAACTCTGGGAGTACCTTGCGACAGATCTCCTCTGGAGTCAAACCATCAACAAGCATCTTGGTTACTGCAGGAATATCAGAAAGTCCTGCCTCTACTTTATCAATAGTATCATCTGTTGCAGTTGGAAGGAGCTGGATGATAAATCCACCAGCTGTGATAATCTCCTCTGACTTTGGAGCGCAGAGCACGCCAAGTGCAACAACAGATGGAAGTTGCTCAGACTTGGCAAAGTAATTTGTCAAATCCTCTGCTATCTCACCAGAGATAATTGGCACCTGGCCAATGTATGGTTCCTTGAGTCCCAAATCCTTCATAACTGTGAGCGAGCCATCGTGTCCAACGGCAGCTGCCACATCGAGTTTGCCAAGATTATTAAGAGGTAAAGAAACGCGTGGGTCACTAATATACCCACGCACGTTTCCGTTATAATCTGAAACAGCAATAATCGCACCGGCAGGGCCGTCACCATTGAGGCGAAGAGTAATTGAATTATTCTCGCCCTTGAGTGTAGAGCCCATAAGTGACGCACCTGTAAGGAGGCGTCCTAGTGCTGCTGAGCAAACATTGGTTGTGTTATGAATTCTGTGAGCCTCACGAACTATATCAGTTGAATCTGTAGCGATGACGGTAAGGTCACCCTCAGTTGATATCAGTCGTACAACCTTGCTCATTTTTGTTCCTTCTTTTCGAGTCTTTCAAAAATATCGTCATAACCGCCTGCGCCATAAGAGAGTGAGCGGTTTACACGAGAAATAGTTGCAGTAGAGGCACCTGTCTTTGCAACGATGTCAGAGTATACACAGTGCTGTGTGAGCATCTTTGCAACAACAATCCTCTGTGAGAGTGATTTAAGCTCATTTACTGTGCATAAATCCTCAAAGAACTTTGCAGCTTCTTCTTTATCCTTGAGTTCAAGTACAGCGTCATACAAGAACTCTATGCTTTCATCATTTAATCCCTTTAAAGCCATAATTATACCTCACTTTAATACTTCGTAGTTTTAAAGTATGAAAATTATACCACTAACTTATCACGTGTTAAAGTGTTAAAGTAAACAAGTTTAATACAACTTTTTTATTTCTTTACTACAATTTTTACTTTGAGTGGTGCTTTAACCGGTGCTTCAAGTTTGCCAGCCTCAGCCTTTTGGATGTAGTTTCTAACGTCCTCCGCACCCTCACCCTTAACGGATGAGAAAGGTACAATTGCGATAGGATTAAACTCGTCTATGATTTCGTGGTGCATTTTAAGGCACTCGCTGTACTCAGTCTTGTTGAGTTTATCCGATTTAGTAAGAGCTACGATGTATGGCATACCAACCTGTGAGAGGAAATCAAGCATCTGCATATCATCCTCTGTTGGCTTGTGCCTCATATCGATAAGCTGTACTACAAGACGGATATCTCTGTCTGACTGGAAGTACTGCTCAATCATCTGACCCCAACGGTTGCGCTCATCAAAGCTGTGCTTTGCATAGCCATAACCAGGCAAGTCAACAAGTCTTGCCGTGTCAGATTTATAAAAATTAATTGTAATAGTCTTGCCAGGTTGAGAACTCACTCTGGCAAGATTTTTTCTATTTAAGATTTTGTTGATGAGTGATGACTTGCCAACGTTTGATCTTCCTGAAAAAACTATCTCTGGCATTGTGCAAGCTGGGAGCTGTGCAAATGTGCCAGCGGACAACTCATAATCTACTTTGTTGAAATTCATAGTAGCGCCACCTTAAATACTTCCTCTAAAGTTGAGACTGGAATGAATTCTATGTTTTCTTTTACTACATCAATGACATCCTTCAAATCAGGGACATTGTCCTTTGGTATCAGGACCGTCTTGATACCAGCCTTGTAGGCTGCCATTGTCTTTTCACGAAGTCCACCAATTGGGAGCACCTTGCCAGTGAGTGACACCTCACCTGTCATAGCAACATCTCCTCTTACTGGGCGCTTTGTAAGCGCAGAGAGGAGTGCAGTTGTCATTGTGACACCGGCAGATGGACCATCCTTTGGTGTTGCACCCTCTGGGACATGGATATGGATATCGAGTGTCTCATAGAAGGATTCATCAATTTTATACTTCTTGGCATTTGTACGGATGAAGCTGAGTGCTATGTGAGCAGACTCCTTCATTACATCACCAAGGGAACCAGTAAGTTCAAGGTTGCCCTTGCCCTGCATTAGAGATGCCTCAACTTTGAGCATCTCGCCACCGACCTCAGTCCAAGCAAGTCCGTTTACTACGCCAACCTCATTTTTAAGTTTAACTTTGTCTTTAAACTTTGGTGCGCCAAGTATTGCTTCAAGTTCCTTTGCACCGACATAGTTGCTTGTTGCTTTCTTGGTAACGATATTGTACGCAGCATTCCTTGAAATCTTGTCAATCTTACGCTCAAGTTCACGAACTCCAGCCTCTCTTGTATATGACGCAATTATCTCTTTTATAGCGGAATCACGTACTTTCAAGGCATCTTTTTCAATGCCGTGACGAGCCATTGATTTAGGCACTAAATGCTTCTTTGCTATCTGGAATTTCTCCTCTGCAGTGTAGCTGTAAAGGTCTATTACTTCCATCCTGTCAAGAAGTGCCTTAGGTATGTTGTTTTTGTCGTTTGCGGTGGTGATAAACAGGACATTTGATAAATCAAATGGAATCTCTACAAAATGGTCGACAAAAGCCTTGTTTTGCTCTGGGTCCAAGACCTCGAGCATAGCGGAAGCTGGGTCGCCTTTGATATCAGCAGCCATCTTGTCAATCTCATCAAAGAGGATGAGAGGGTTGCGGGAACCCGCATCAGAGATGGCGTTTATTACACGGCCAGGCATGGAACCGATATAGGTTCGCCTGTGGCCGCGTATCTCGGCCTCATCATGAATACCGCCAAGGGAAACCCTGGCGTAGTTTCGTCCCATAGCCTTTGCAAGGGACTGAGCAATAGATGTCTTGCCAACGCCCGGAGGGCCTGCAAGACAGATAATCTGTCCCTTGACATCAGGCTTGAGCTGTCTTACAGCAAGGAGTTCTATGATGCGGTCCTTGACCTCATCAAGGCCATAGTGGTCCGCATCGAGCACTCTCCTTGCGTGAACAAGGTCAAGCTTGTCACGTGTCTCAACATCCCATGGGAGGCCGAGCACTGTATCAAGATAGTTCCTTGAGACTGTTGCTTCCGCAGGTGAGCCATTGCCCATCTTTTGAAGCCTGCTGCACTCACGAAGGAGTTTCTCACGTGACTTAGAACTGATGTGCTCTATTGAATTAATCTTTTGACGATATATATCTATCTCGTCAGCAGAGCCCTCTCCATCGAGTTCCTCAGAGAGTGCCCTTATCTGTTCGCGAAGGTAGTATTCACGTTGATTGTCATCAACTGCGCGCTCTACCTTTGCGGCAATCTTATCCTCAAGTTCCATCATCTGGATCTCTGATGACAAAACCTCACACATCTTTTCAAGACGTGTGATTGGATGCTGTTCATCAAGTATCTTTTGCTTTTCAGCAAAAGGAATAGAGATTACTGATGCGATGTAGTCCGCAATTGCGCCTGGATTTTCATCGGCAATTACGCGAAGCATCACATCAGGTGACATCTTTGGAGTGAAGCGTGAGTATTCATCAAATATCTCACGTGCCTTGCGGATAAGCGCATCTACGTACTCCTGTCGGTTCTTAGCGTAACCCTTTTCTGGCTTGCGCTCTACAAGTGCATAGAGGCATGTGTCATCCTCTACGCCACGCTTGAGCGTTGCGCGGCAGTCGCCCTCAACAATTACCCTTATATGGTTTGTCTCAGGTAAACCGATAATTTGGCGTACACGAACAAGGACGCCCATTTTATAGACGTCCTTAAATGTCGGTTCTTCAATTGCGCTATCCTTTTGAGTGACGAGGAACAACTCGTCACCTCTGTCCATAGCTTCCTTAACAGCGGCAATTGAACGCTCTCTTGCCGCGTCAAAATGAAGCATCATTCCTGGGAATACAACAAGTCCACGAAGTGCGACTGTTGGGACTAAAATCATATTATCTTCCATAACAATCCCTATGCGCGTTTTTTACTATCCGCCGTGCCATCTATGAGGAGTGGCTCAGGTGGTTTTTTATTTGCGTTACGAACAATCTTTGGTTCCTCTTCACCAAGAACTGCAGCCTTTGTAATAACAATCTTCTCAATCTTGAAATCAGATGGAGACTCGAACATTACTGGCTGAAGCACGCGCTCCATAACGCCACGAAGGCCACGAGCGCCCGTCTTCTTCTCGAGTGTTTCCTTAGCGATAGCAGTGAGCGCCTCATCATCTATCTCAAGCTCAACACCGTCCATCTTAAAGAGTTCAACGTACTGCTTTAAGAGTGAGTTCTTTGGTTCCTTGAGGATTTTAACAAGAGCTTCTTCATCAAGGTCTGTAAGTGCTGTAATTACAGGAATACGACCAACGATTTCAGGAATAAGACCATACTTTACAAGGTCCTGAGGAATTACCTTGGCCATAGCCTCGGAGAGATCCATTTCCTTCTTGCTCTTTATATCTGCGCCGAAGCCAAGTGAACCCTGGCTCTCACGCTTTTCAACTATCTTTTCAATGCCATCAAATGCGCCACCACAGATAAAGAGGATGTCCTTAGTATCAACCTGGATGAACTCCTGCTGTGGATGCTTACGGCCACCCTGTGGAGGTACGTTTGATACAGTACCTTCGAGAATCTTAAGAAGCGCTTGCTGAACACCCTCACCTGATACATCACGTGTGATAGATGGGTTTTCAGACTTACGGCCTATCTTGTCAATCTCGTCAACATAGATGATACCGCGCTCTGCCTTTTCAACATCAAAGTCAGCAGCCTGGATAAGGCGAAGAAGGATGTTCTCAACATCCTCACCAACATAGCCTGCCTCAGTAAGAGTTGTTGCGTCAGCAATAGCGAATGGTACATCAAGCATACGGGCAAGTGTCTGAGCAAGCATAGTCTTGCCTACACCAGTAGGTCCAAGGAGCAAGACGTTGCTCTTTTGGAGTTCTACGCCTACTGAGTCGCCGTAGAAGATGCGTTTATAATGGTTGTAAACTGCAACAGAAAGCGCAATCTTTGCTGCGTCCTGGCCGATTACATATTCATCCAAAACCTTCTTAATCTCCTGTGGCTTTGGAAGTGGTTTACCACTGTTTGGCATATGTGCCTTATGCTTTGGTCCGTCATCCTCGAGGAGTGCATCAGCACAGAGTTCAACGCACTCATCACAGATGAATACGCCAGGACCAGCAATTAGTTTATATACCTCGTCCTGTGTCCTACCACAGAACGCGCAATGTACCTGCTTTGGGTCATTGATCTTTGCCATTTTGGCACCTCTTATCTCTTTGAAATAACCTTGTCGATGAGGCCGTATTCAAGAGCCTCTTCAGCTGTCATGTAGTTATCACGCTCTGTATCAAGAGCAATCTGCTCAAGTGTCTTGCCTGTGTTCTCAGCAAGGATACGGTTGAGCTTTTCGCGAGTCTTGATGATATTGTCAGCAACGATTTTAATCTCTGTTGCCTGACCTGTTACACCGTGCTCACCGCCGATAAGTGGCTGGTGAATAAGGATTTCTGAATTAGGGAGAGCAAAACGCTTGCCCTTTGCACCTGCTGAGAGGAGGAAAGCACCCATAGATGCTGCCATACCTACGCAGATTGTTGATACATCACACTTGATGTAATTCATTGTGTCGTAAATAGCGAAACCAGATGAGATTGATCCACCTGGGCTGTTGATATAGAGGCTGATGTCCTTCTCAGCATCCTGGCCCTCAAGATAGAGGAGCTGTGCTACTACAAGGCTAGCTGTCTGGTCATTAACCTGATCTGATAAAACGATAATTCTGTCTTCAAGTAAACGTGAGAAAATGTCATACTGACGTTCACCACGATTTGTCTGTTCGATAACGTATGGTACGAGTGCCATAATAGACCTCCTTATAAAAATGGGCGACGGAGGCGGAGCCCCCATCGCCTTAAACTTCAATTATTTATCTGCTTTCTTTGCTGGGGCTTTTTTTGCAGGAGCTTTCTTAGCAGCTGGTTTCTTCTCAGCATCATCAGCCTTCTTTGCTGGAGCCTTCTTTGCTGCTGGCTTCTTCTCTTCAGCGTCAGCCTTCTTAGCAGCTGGCTTTGCGTCAGCCTTTGCAGCAGCCTTAACGATATCAAGAGCCTTAGCGCCTCTCATATCCTTCTTCATATCTTCTGCTGGGAAAGCATTCTCAACTACGCTAAGTTCTACTTCGTACATCTTAGCCATCTCTTCATAGCGAGCCTTGATGTCCTCATCAGAAACTTCTACCTTCTCAAGCTCAGCGATCTTGTCGAGTGCAAGCTGGCACTTAACCTGTGTCTCTGAACGCTCTCTGAACTGCTTCTTCAAATCATCAATTGTTGTACCTGTGTACTGGAGATACATATCTGGGTCCATACCAGCCTGCTGAATCTGGTATGCGAAGTTCTGAACTGCCTCATCTGTTGCACGCTCATACATGCACTCTGGGATTTCACCCTTAACGAGTTTAGCAAGTTCCTCAGCGATAGCCTGCTCAAAGTCAGCCTCAACCTGCTGAGCCTTCTTGTCCTCAAGGTCCTTCTTGATGTCAGCCTTGAGTTCCTTCAATGTGTCATATTCTGAAACGTCCTTTGCAAACTCATCATCGAGTGCTGGGAGTTCCTTTTCCTTAACTGAACGAAGCTTGATTGCGAATACAGCGTCCTTACCAGCGAGTTCCTCAGCATACTCCTCTGGGAACTTAACGTTGATGTCGAACTCATCGCCAACCTTGTGGCCGATGATCTGATCCTCAAAGCCTGGGATGAATGAACCAGAACCAATTTCAAGTTCATAGTCCTCTGCTTCGCCGCCGTCAAACTTAACGCCGTCAACTGAACCGCTAAAGTCGATAGTTGTCATATCACCCTTCTTAACCTTGCGGTCAACCTCAACGAAACGAGCTGAACGCTCGAGCATGTTGTTGAGTTCTGCATTAACATCTGCTGCAGAAACAGCAACTGATTCCTTAGCTACCTTGAGGCCCTTGTACTTGCCAAGTTCGATTTCAGGTTTCACTGTTACTTTGAATGTGAAAGTAACGCTGTCAGCGTTAATCTCCTTAACGTCACCGTCAAATGGTGAATCAACTATTTCAAGACCTGCCTCTTTAATAGCAGCATCAACTGCATCTGGGAAAACAGCATCGATAGCATCGTTATACAAAACTTCTTCGCCACCGAAGAACTTTAAGATAACTGCCTTTGGAGCCTTACCCTTTCTAAAGCCAGGAATGTTAACTTCCTTCTTAAGTTTGTTATAAGCCTTGTCCTTAGCGTCAGCCCAAGCCTGACCGTCTACAGAAACCTCAAGCTCGTAAACGTTAGTTTCAATCTTGTTTGATGATTTTAAAGCCATTTTAAAGACTCTCCTTCTAGAACAATTATAATTGTATCATTTAAACTCGTATATTATAACAGAACATATTTTAATTTTCCACTACTTTTTTATTTACCGATAAGTTTCGGAATAAACTCAAGTGAATCAGCAGAAACAAGGTCAAACTTTATGCCCTCATATGTTCCGCGAAAAGCGTAGTTTATAGCGTTGCCGTGAAGGTGTGCGTAGTAGCATTTTTTGACACCCGACTGAACTATCGCATCCATTATCTGGTCACAGACTCTGTCCTGTGTAATTGGCGGATAATGAAGGAACAAAATCGGCTCACCACCAAGCTCTTTTGCGGCATCTGTCGATGTCTTAATTCGACCGCATTCGCGGTTAATAACCTTCTCGCCAAGCTCACTATCATCGTCGTAAAACCAGCCTCTCGAGCCACAGATAGCGATGTCTCCCACACGGTATGCATTGTTAAAGAGGAACTTGATTGTCTTAAAGTCATTTCCCTCCAAAAAGGCATTCATTTTGGTCAATGTCTCCCACCAATAGTCGTGGTTGCCTTTGCCAATTATCTTGGTGCCTGGCAGGGAGTCAAGGAACGCCAAATCACGCGCAGCATCAGTAAGTTTTAAGGCCCATGAAATGTCGCCCGGAATGACAACAGTGTCATCCGGGTCGACTATTTTTATCCAATTTTTCTCAAGGCGTTCCATGTAGTCCTGCCAACCGCCAAATATATCCATTGGCTTGTCGGCACCAAGACACAGGTGTGTATCGCCTATTGCGAAAAGGGCCATAAATAAAACCTCAATAAATTAATTAGATGCCAAGCATGTCGTAAACACACTGTTCCATATCAGCAACTTTTGATACAGAGCTAAAACGAATCTCTCTGTCACGAAGTCCACGGAGTGGAATAGGAATATGTGTTGCAGTAAGGTTGCAAAGTTCGTCTGCCATATCGAGCTCGTCCATCTCTGGTGTTACGCCGTTGATTGCTGTAAGTACAGCCTTTGGGAACTTGTAAGCAGAAGCAGTTGACGCTACAACAGTTGGTGTGCCATCTGTTGTCTTCTCATGAACTGCGAGTGCAATTGCTGTATGAGTATCTGTAAGATAACCCTTGTCAAATGTTGACTTTATTGTCTGTGCGTCCTCTTCCTCTGTTGCATAACCTGCAATGAAGTCCTCTTTGATTGCAGTGAGGATTGCATCTGATACTGTGTACTTGCCACAGTCTGTCAATGCGCTCATATATCCACGGATTTCCTCATCATTCTCGCCTGAGAGATGGAATAGGAGCCTCTCAAGGTTAGATGAAATAAGGATGTCCATTGATGGTGAAGTTGTGAGATAGAAATCTCTGTTTCTGTCGTATGTACCAGTTGTCAAGAAGTCTGTAAGTACGTTGTTTTGGTTAGATGCGCAAACAAGTCTTCTAATTGGAATACCCATCTGCTTTGCATAGTAAGCAGCGAGGATGTTACCAAAGTTACCTGTTGGTACAACTACATCCATAGTCTCACCAAGGAAGATTTCACCCTGTGAAACCATATCGCAGTATGCGCTGCAATAGTAAACAACCTGTGGTACAAGACGACCCCAGTTGATTGAGTTTGCTGATGAGAACATCATGCCATTCTCGGCAAGCTTGTCAGCAATTCTCTTGTCAGTAAAGATCTTTTTAACGCCTGTCTGAGCGTCGTCGAAGTTACCTTCGATTGCACAAACGCCAACGTTTTTACCCTCTTGTGTCTGCATCTGAAGCTTCTGCATAGCGCTGACACCCTGGTTTGGATAGAATACCAAAATACGTGTGCCTGGAACATCTTTAAAGCCCTCAAGAGCAGCCTTACCTGTGTCACCAGATGTTGCAACAAGGATTACTATCTCCTTGTCTGGTGCCGCCTTCTTAGAAGCTGTTGTAAGGAGATATGGAAGGAGCTGTAATGCCATATCTTTGAAAGCACAAGTTGGGCCCCAGAAAAGTTGCAAAATATTGGTGTGGTCGCAGAGGTTTACTACTGGTGCAGGGTTACCCGACTCGAACTTACCGTCACGATAAGCACCTTCTACGCAGTAATCAATCTCTTCCCCAGTAAAGTCTGTGAGGTAGAGTGAGAGAATCTTCTTTGCCCTCTCCTTGTATGAAAGTGGAATGAGTGCATCAATGTCATCACGAGTGAGTTTTGGTATCTCGCAAGGAACAAAAAGCCCACCTTCGTCCGAGATACCCTTAGTGATAGCTTCTGATGCAGTTACCCTAAGGTCCTTGTTTCTTGTGCTTGTGTAATACATATACCTACTCCTTCATTCTAAGCAAAACGCATTTTCAATCATGCGAATATTTACATCATTTTCATCAACATTAATTTCCATGCAGTCAAAGCGTGGCTGAAGGCCAGCTTTCTCAACCTGTCGCGCATGAGTCGCTAGATAATACTCTGCGGATTTGATTATCCGCTGTTGTTTTTGTGGTGAGATTGACTCAAATCCAGTTGCAAGATTATTACTAGAACTACGTGTTTTTACCTCAACAAAGCAGAGGAAACGCTCAGACGTTGCGATAATATCTATCTCGCCGAAACGGCTGATAAAGTTTTGCTCTAGTATCCTGTACCCTGTCGCCTCCAAATACTCCTTTGCGAGGCGCTCGCCATCTACACCAAGACCAGATGTCTTCATCAGTGCATCTTTTTGAGGAAGGTCATTCGATGAATCTCGGATGGACCATTTTCCCTAATCATTTGATAGTGCAATGCTGTGCCATAGCCCTTGTGCTTTTCAAACTGGTACTGTGGATAGAGTTTTGCCATTTCAAGCATATAGCGGTCCCTTGATACTTTGGCAAGTATCGATGCTGCCGCAATACTCATTGACTTGGCGTCTCCCTTGACAACAGTCTCCTCCTCACATGGGAGACCTGGCTTTTTATTGCCATCTATCAATGCCTTATCAGGTTTCACCGCAAGGCCGTCATAGGCCCTGTTCATTGCAAGGAATGTTGCTTTTAAAATGTTGATGTCATCTATTTCTTTTTCAGAGGAGGAAGCAACGCTATAACTGATTGCCTTTTCAACAATGATGTCGAAAAGTTCCTCTCTCTTTTTTTCTGTGAGTTTCTTGGAATCGTTAAGACCAGGAATCTCGCAGTCCAGTGGAAGTACCACTGCTGCTGCAAGAACTGGTCCAGCGAGCGGACCGCGTCCAGCCTCATCTATTCCACATACGACAGGGTAGCCATCAGCGATGGCCTGTCGTTCAAAATCATATGTTGGGGAGGTTTTTTCTGCCATAATTAGTCCCTCCCTGGACGCTCAAAGGTCAATCGACCAAGTTTGCCGCCCCTATACTCATCGAGCAGTGTTGCGGCAGCACGCTCGGTGTCAATACATCCACCGCGTGCCTTCATGCCACGAGCTGCGCCTATACTCTCAAGGAGTTCATAGGACTCCTGCTCACAATCCTCTGCGCTAATTTTATATCTCTCGATAAGGCGATCAGCATAGTCAACCTTGAGCACATCAAGAAGCCTTACAGCTATTGTTTCTGAGTCGAGTATCTCATCCTTAACCGAGCCGATGAATGCAAGCTTATCGCCTACTGCTGGATCATCAAACTTTGGCCAGAGCACACCTGGGGTGTCAAGGAGCTCAATGCCGTTGCCACAGGCAACCCATTGACTTGTCCTTGTAACGCCTGGTCTGTCCGCAGTCTTTAATCGATTGCGCCCGCTCATCTTGTTGATAAATATTGATTTACCGGTATTTGGAATGCCAACAACCATAAAACGCAATGCCTTACCTGGCATGCCCTTATCGATGTTGGACTGTATCTTATCAGCGAGTGCTGCTTTTACCAAATCGTCAAATTTATTAAGTCCCTTGCCGCTCTTGCAATCCACTGGAAGAGCATACGCTCCCAAAGCCTCGAAATGACGAATCCACAAGGCAGTGGCGTTGCTGTCAGCAACGTCGCACTTATTGAGTAGGATGATACGAGGCTTTGAACTTGTGAGCTCGTCGAGCTCTGGGTTGCGCGAGGACACTGGTATCCTCGCATCAACGAGCTCAACCACTGCGTCCACAAGTGGTAGATTCTCTTTGATCTTGCGGCGTGTCTTGGCCATATGGCCAGGGAACCACTGAACCGTCTGCTTTTGAATGTCAGCCATTTCAGTTACTCTTTCTAAGGTCAAGACTTGTAAAACCGTTTTCAGTGATGGCAATGTTAGCCTTGCCAAGCACATAGCGGTTATCGATAAGTCCAATAATTGTTGAACGTGAGTCAATAGAGCCCTGTCTATTATCGCCCATTACAAAGCACTTTCCTTCTGGTACGGTAAGTGGGAACTCTACATCATAGCTATTGGTTGTTGCGTTATTGATATACTTCTCGTAAATCTCGTTGCCGTTGATATAAACAGCGCCTGTTTCAAAGTTGATATCAATCTCCTGTCCCTCTGTTGCAATTACACGCTTGATGATGTTTTCATTGAGCTCATTTGGCTGTGCGATTACTACTACATCACCATAGCCAGGCTTGTAATTGGCATATGACTGGTCAACCATTACCCAGTCACCTGACACAAGTGTTGGATTCATAGAACCACCGATTACACCGACAAAGCGTGTAACGAATGTAAAGATAATTGCTATGATAGCTGATGCCATGACAAGGACGCTTACGCCCTCATAGCAAAGTGTTAAAAGTTTCTCCTTCATTTATGACGCCTCCGGTTTATCAAAATCTATGACCATTTTGCCTACTATATACTGCTCGTTTATCAGTCCAATTGAACCCGAGCGTGAATCAAGCGAATCATTACGGTTGTCTCCCATACAGAAGAGGTAGCCCTCTGGCACCTCAAATGGGAAATTCGGTCCATCCATAAAACTTACATACGTTGGCTCGGCGATGTAATCCTCATCTAGCGCCTCACCATTTACATAGACAATTCCCTTTTCAAAGTCTATGTCTATCGTGTCGCCACCTACAGCGATTACTCGCTTAATCAGCGACTCCTCGTCCTCACGGTGAATTACCACAATGTCACCGTATTTATAATTCTTGCTTATGTTGGTGATGATGAGGCGGTCCTCATCATCAAGTGTAGGCACCATCGACCTACCATCAACGGTCGCGACTCTAAAGAAGAAGAGCAACATTATCGCAACAGCAATTACTGCTGACATAACCGACGAAATGATGTCGTAGGTCGTTGAAAGGCGCCTATAACCGCGCTTGCCAAATATGCGCACGTCCTTGAACGTCACTTCATAATGCTCTGTCATCTAAAAAGTCACCTCCCGTAATTTTTCTTGAACAAAAATTATACTATGAATAGGTCACAAAAGCAATATATATAAAAAGAGGGTGTCCAAACGGACACCCTCTCTTTTTGCTTATAGTCTCTTGTCTCTCTCGATTGAGTCATAGTGCTTAGTCATAAATGGCTGAAGCAAAGCTACGAGCTTTGTATCGAGGTTGAACCAATAGATTCCAACTGTTGCAAGGAAGAGACTAACTGCAGTAATAATTAGTGTTTTAAGCATCTTTAACATCTGCGTTAATCCTCCTTTTAGTTAGCCATACCCTTCTGGCGAGCATACTCGGCAGCGCCGAGAGCACCCATAAGCTGTGGGTCTGTCTTGAGTTCAACAACATTGAGCTTTAATACGTGCTCAATAGCAGCCTTAAGGCCGTCATTCTTTGCACAACCACCTGTAAGTGTGATGCTATCAACAGCGCCAGCCTTCTTTGCCATTACGAAGCAACGCTTTGCAATAGCCATCTGGATACCAGCAGCAATCTCATCAGTTGGCTTACCCTCACCAACGAGAGTGATAACCTCTGACTCAGCAAATACTGTGCACTGAGCTGTGATTGGAATAACGTTCTTTGCTGTAAGTGAAAGCTTTGAGAACTCTGGAAGGTCCATCTCAAATGCACGAGCCATAGCCTCGTAGAAACGACCTGTACCAGCAGCACACTTATCGTTCATAGCAAAGTTCTTAACTGTACCATCTTTGTCGATAGCGATACCCTTAACATCCTGGCCACCGATGTCGATAATTGCTTTAACATCAGGGTTTGTTACGTGTACGCCCATAGCGTGGCAAGAGATCTCTGAGATGTTTTCATCAGCAAATGGAACCTTGTTACGGCCGTAACCTGTACCAACGAGATATGTAAGATCCTTTGATGACTTAAGGTCAGCAACCTTACCTACTACTTCTTCCATTGCCATGATAGCACTCTGCTCAGAATTTATCTTGCTGCGAAGAGTTGTATCAGCAACGATCTTGCCGTTTTCATCTAAAATAACTGCTTTTGTGTATGTAGAACCTACGTCACATCCGCCAAAATATTTCATAATTAATTCCTCCGTTTATTACCAGCATTCGCTGTCATCAAAATCAACAAGTGATGGGTCAAGTGGTTCCTCGCGCATAACAAGTGACATGTAATCATTGATGTCCTCACGCATATCGCGGCGAGAGATTGATGTACACTCAAAGAGGTCCTGTTTTACCCATACGAAGTTGATTCCGCGCTTTCTTGCCTCTTCTTCGAAGAGACCATTGATAGCGCCAACGCCCTTACAAGAAATCTGGTCAAACATAATAACCATATCAGCATTGTATTCAGCAACCTTAGCCCAAAGGTCATCGAACATTACGTGGATACCGCCCTTGGTATGAACACGCATTGTTGCGCCCTGAATCTGCTTTGCAAGGCCCTCTAGAATTGTATCCTCAGAAGTTGTGTCGATTGTGTCAAAGCCCATGAAATCAATCATATCAGCTACAACATCAACACCCCAGCAGTTGAGGATCCATGCGTTGAAGTTTGCGTACATATTAGCAGGTGTGTTCCAAATAACAGCTCTGTGCTTGATTACCTTTGGACACTCACGATTTGAAACCTGCTCACGAAGGTATGCATTAACCTTTCTGTCGTTTTCAAGACAAGGTGTCTCACCACCTGTTACCTGGTGCTCAAAGATACTGTAAAGCCACATTGTACTACCAGTGTGTGGTGGAATATCTGTACGGTTGAGTTCCCACTTTTCACGGCGGAGTTCAACCTGCTCGTTCCAAATAGCGATTGCAGCACGAAGTGCATCCCAATCGTACTTTGTATCATACTGCTTCTCAACAAATTTAATCATTTCACGGAGCTCTGCAATAGCGTACTCCTGAACGTCGTCACGCTTCCAACGAAGTGGAATGTTGAGTGGGTAAGTTGGGAGCTGATAACGTCTATCCTGAAGTGCAGATGTCATGATTGAACCATCGCAAGGCATGTTACAAGAAACAAAGCCCTTTGCAGCAACTACTGGATAGTCATCGTCAATTGCGATACCAAGCTCTGTTACAGGGAGAGGACATACATCAGCAGGGAGGCCATAAGACTCTGTCTGAGCGATGTAGTACTCTGGTGAGTGACAGTTGATAAGAGAAGGAAGGTATTCAGGAATCTCCTGCCAAAGGATTGGCTTGAGGTCTGGGAATCCCTTAAAGATAAGTGCTGGGATAAGTTCATCTACTGGGAGAATCTTTTCGCCAGCCTTGATAGCCTTCTCATCGCCTGGATGGAGGTGAAGGTCAGCCTCAAAGAGTGTATCAAGAAGGTCAGTAACAGAAACAGCGAGAGCGTTCATGTTATTTCTTGATGCCTTAAGTGCTGCGCCACGCGCGCCCTCCATAATCCTATCGTAGAATGATGGAACCTTGAGGTAATCAAACATCCAACGATAGCGGAAAAGTGCCTTAACATTTGTTACAGGATGGCCAAGTGCCCACTTAAGGAGTGTACCCCAAAGTCCACACCACATCTTATAGTCATAAGCTGTGTCCTTAAGACCACGCCATTCACGGTGCTTATAAATACCAGTTTTATCAGTGTAGATACTAGCAAGTCCTTTATCTGCCATTATTTAGCACCTCCTGCTTTTTGAATCTTTTTAATCTCAACAGACTCAACAAAAGCCTGGATACGTGTTCTAAGCTGGCCTGCGCCTGCGATTACGTATTCACGGTCAATTTGGAGTACTGGGATATCGTCGCCATCGTCAAGGAATTTAGCGTTCTCGAGCATTCTTTCATAGCCCCAGAAGTCGCAGAACTTAGCCTGCTCATAGATGATACCATCAGCACCATAGTCCTCGTAAAGTTTACGAGCAATAGCGTGACGCTCCTCTATCTTGTCCTTTGACATGAAACGAGGACACTGATTCTCTGCGAGATAGAATTCACAAACCTGCTCAAGTGCTGGTCTGTCAGTTGTAAGTGGAATCTGCTTTCTGCCAGGGATTGAACCGAAGCAATAACGGTCAGCAACAACGTAAGCATTGCATGACTCCATAATCTCTGAGAAAGTATAGTCATCAAGTTCCGATCCAACGACTACGAAACGTGCTCTCCATGGGCACTTCTCGTCTGGCTTTCTCTTCTTTAAATCAGCGTAAGTTTCCTTAAGATAAGGGAGAATAAGGCTTGTTGGGCAAGCATAACTTACAAGGCAAAGGATATGGAATTCGCGAGGAGTGATAACTGGATTCTCAGCCTTACGAAGCTCTGAAATTGCCTCAAAAATCTTGCACATTTCGTTGTGTTCCTTAACAGCCTTACGAATAGCCTTGTCAGAAATATCAACGCCAAAGTTGTCCTTAAGTTTATCAAGGAATTCAACCTGAATCATATGCTCATAGTGCTTGTTACCATGCTCTGTAATTTTCATTGGAGCATCAAGGAAACCATGTGTGAATGTTGGGTTGTCGATGAGCCTAAACTCAACAACGTTCTCAACAACACGGTTCATCTGCTGACATGTGTCTGTTCCAGCCCACATATCAAGGAAGTTATAACCGCCTTCGAAAGCGCGCTCTACAAGAGCACGGCTGTAGCCGCAGATGAAACTTGACATGTAATACTGTGAAATGTCAAGTGAGCCTGTATTAGGTGCTCTGAGTCTTACTGAGAAAGCGTTTCCAACGTTAAGAAGTACCTCAGGAACATAGAAGCAAGTGTAGCCTACTGCTACTCCGCCTTCACTTTTTGCCTGCTGAACGAGTTCGTTGTTAGCCTGCTCAAGAAGATCCTCATAAAAATGAATGTGCTTTAAATCTTTCATTTTTAAGTTACTCTCCTTTTTGTGAATTTTTTAACACCTTTTTATTATAAAGTAAACGTGTGTATAAAAAAAGAATAAAGAGAGTTTAAGTGTATAGAAAAATAATTTATTTTTTTATGCAAAAACACGCAAAAAAAGAGGACGACAAAAGTCGTCCTCTTTGATTGCCATTAAATTAAAGCTGTTCTTTAACCTTTGCAGCCTTACCAACACGATCACGAAGATAGTAGAGCTTGCTACGACGAACCTTACCCTTACGGATAACTTCAATCTTCTCAACGTTTGGTGAGTTGAGTGGGAATACCTTCTCAACACCTACGCCGTATGATACACGACGAACTGTGAATGTCTCTGAAACTCCGCCACCGCGCTTAGCGATTACAGTACCTTCAAAAACCTGGATTCTCTCTCTGTTACCTTCCTTAATTTTAACGTGAACCTTTACAGTGTCACCGATGTTAAACTTAGTCTGGTCTTCTTTAATCTGGCCTTCTGTGATGATTTTAAGTGCATCCATTTTATTTATCCTCCATTAAAAAATCAGAACGTTCATACACAGTGACTGCCAGAGGACCGTCCGGGAAGTTGTTTGAACCGTCTGTTCAAACGCTCAAATATAATAACAGAAAAAAATTACCATTGCAAGTGTTTTTTTAAAGTGCTATTATGGGTAGCGGACTTTTTGAAATGAAAAATATTTTTGGAGGTAATTAAAGTGGAAGTTCAATGGATAGGCACCGCTACCATGGAAGTTCGTAATGGCAACGACGTAATTTTAATTGACCCATACAATCAGCCATACAACAAGAGATTTAAAAAGATTTCTGAGGAAGAGATGAAGGGCGTTAAGGCAATCTTCATCACTCACCCACATCTTGATCACTTCACCAAGATCGATCAGTTCTCTAAGCAGGCTGGTTACTGCCCTATCTACGTTAATGCAAAGGGCATCGAAACTGCAAAGAAGCACCACTACAGAACAAAGGAAATGTATGAGATCATCGTTGGCGATGAAATCAAAGTTGGTAGCCTTACAGTAAGAGTACATCAGGGACGTCACTGCGACCTTGATAAGAAGCTCTTCTTCACATTTGCACACAGACTCTTAAACCCAATTAACCTTTATCGTGCAGCAAAGATGGGTATTGAGCAGAAGCTCACATTCACAATTGGTGAACTTGACATCTTCTGCTTCGAAATCACAGACGGTGAAAAGACAGTATTCTTGATGGGCTCATCAAACATCTACGAGCCAGCAACTCGCCCAGAACATATCGATATGCTCGTTTACCCATTCCAGGGTCTTCGCCTTGACAATATGTTCCTTCACTCACTTACAATCATGGGCTTCTACTATGCTGACACAATCTTGTTTGATCACTGGGACAACGCTTTCCCACCTATCACAACAACAATGGAACTTGATAAGTTCTTACCACTTGCAAAGCATCACTTCCCACAGACACACTTCATTACACCTTGCCGTGGTGAGTGGTACAAAGTTTAATCAAAAATTAAAGGACGCCAAACGGCGTCCTTTTTTGTTGCCTTTATGGAATATAAGCAAACTCCTGTACCCAGTAGTTTACACCACCAACACTATAGCAAGCACAACCAAAACAGTTATAGTCATGCTTTGATGACAAGATGTTTTCACGGTGGCCACTTGAATTCATCCAAGAATTCATAACATCAGTAACACTAGCTTGACCTTTTGCAAGGTTCTCGCCACAAGCGGTGTAGTTAACACCAACTTCACCGAGCACGGAAAAACAGCTAGTGCCGTTTGGGCGAGTATGGCTAAAGGAAATGGCAATTTCCTTGGCACGGATGCTCGCGCAATTACAGAGGCCAGCGCTCATGGTGAGCGCGTTTTTGCCGACCCTGGCACGCTCGGCATTGACCGCAGCAAGCATTGCTTGGTCACTTGAAGTGACAACAGCGGTCTGAACCGGTGTAGGTGAAACAGGAGTCGTCGCAGGTGGTATGTTAACTACAGGTGGAGCCGTCACTGCGGGAGCAGTTGTTGCGACTGGCGCTGCCGTAACAGCCACAGTTGTTGTGGTTGTTGGCGGAGCAGCTTCGGTAGGCTCCTCGGTAGTCGTCGTGGTCGACGCCGGAGCCGTAGTCTCTGGCTCAACAAACTTTGACGTGGTTGAGGCATCAACTGGAGTCGCATATCCATCCCCATATTTTACATTCATAACAAGAATCCCAAAGACAAGAGTAACAATGGCCGTAATAGCCAATGCAGTAATACGATTAAATCTCATATTATCACTCCTTTCCTTTGGTACGCATATTCTACCACATAATGTATATAATAGGAACACAAAACACAAAATTTTGTTAAAAAAAAGGGTGACCAACGGTCACCCTTTAAACTACGAACGGTAATTTTATTCTGGCTTAGCGGTTCCACAGCTTCCGCAGAACTTGCCACTATTGCCTGTTGCTCCACAACTTGGACATGTCCAGCCGTTCTCTGCAACAACAGGGGCCTCCTCTGGTTCAACATCAACAACTGGTGCAACAGGAGCTGGTGCTGGCTTTGGAGCCTCAGCCTTTGGTGCTGTTGGTGCTGACGAACCACCGAAGTCAATAATTGGTGTGTCAGATGATGGGAAGCAAAGCATTACAATAACTGCAATCTGGCCTATTGATGGAATAAAGTTTGCAAAGATAAACCACCATGGGAAGCCAGCGTCACGAAGACGACGAACAATCATTGAAATTTCTGCGATTGCTACGAATACTGCAAGAATAGATATTGCAATTGTAATAATTACACCAATTATTCCAAGAGCTACGCTCTCCTTACCAATTGCAAATGCGAAGAGTACTGTAATAAGGATACCAACGATAGTTTCTACAATTGCTACTGCAAGTGTAGCCCACCAATAATCTGGTCTAGAAGTTTTACCATTAAAATCCTTCCAGTTTTCAATCATTTTTTTGAAAGCGTCAATCATTTAAAACAACTCCTTTTCAAAAGTCAAATTTATTATAAATATTGGTCGAGTACGCTGTCAATATACTCGTCCTTCTTTATTTTCTGGCCACGATAGAGTTTACCACTTGCCATAACCATCTTAAGATCTTTGAGTGTCTTGAGGTTTTCAAGTGGGTTCTCTGATGCAACAATAATATCAGCTGACTTTCCAGCCTCAATTGTTCCTGTTACATCACCAAGTCCGATAATCTCGGCATTTCTCTTGGTTGCTGTGTAGAGGGCAAATGTTGGTGTGACGTCACAGTATTTTACAAAGTAGATAAGTTCACGCCACATATCATAGTGGCGGATGAATGGACAACCTGTATCTGTTCCGATACCAACTGGTATACCCTCTTTAATACACATCTTGGCACATTCAATGATACCATTCATAACGATTGTACCATTGCGCTTGCCAAGCTCATCTGTATGGCTTACATCCAAATCAAACAAGCAATAAGGTAAAGCTGGTGAGATAGTACAGATATCTGCAGCGCCACGCTCCTTAAAGAGGCGGATTATCTCTTCATCCGGCTTTGCACCATGCTCGATTGTATCAACACCGTTTTCAAGCGCTACTCGAACGCCCTCTGGGCTCTCGACGTGAGCGGCAACTTGGTAGCCAAGCTTGTGAGCTTCATCACAAGCGGCAGCTACAATGTCTGGCGACATACGAAGTATACCTGGCTCGCCGTCCTCAGTAGCATCCATAACACCACCTGTAATCATAAGCTTAATCAAATCTGGATTGGTGGCGTGGATCTGCCTTACGTGCTCGCGAGCCATCTCTGGGCTCTCGGCCTCTGTTGCAAGCGAACCAGCGAAGTGGCCACCTGGCACTGATACCGCTGTATTCGCAGCAAGGATACGAGGACCAGCAATCTTGCCAGCGTTAACCTTGTCCCTGATAGTGCCATCGAAGTCCAAGATGCCACCAACAGCACGGAGCGTTGTAACACCTGAGAAAACTTCGTCACGAACATATCCCTCTTCCATCTTTCTCATCACAGCTTTAACGCCTGGGATGGAGAGGAGTTTAAATACCTTTTTGTAATCCACTGGCTTTGCATTTGCCTTTGGCGCATTACCAGCAACTGCAAGATGGACATGTGGATTGACAAGACCTGGCATCAAATATCCGCCGTCTAAATCAATCACCTCATATCCATCAAGGTTTGCGTCAGACTCAGGCACAACAGCCTCAATCTTGTCATCCGACACTAGGACACAAAGTCCGGATTCTGGCTTCATGTCTGCGTTTCCAGACAATACATAGCCATTTTTGAAAGCATATTTCATCGAAATCTATCCTCCTGTAAAGTATAAAGCCTTTACTCACGCAACAACTATTGCACCAACCACAAAGAAAGCTACTATACACATAAGCACAATAAATGCATTCTTTTTCTGCTTTTTCTCCTCCTCAGTAAGCGGAGGAACGTAGATAGGCACTTTTGACACCTTGTGTCTTATGAAGGCTATCAAGTTAGTCAAAAGGCATATTGCAAGCATTGTGCCACCGCCTGCCCATGCAAGCAAGGCAACAACTGCTCCAAAATCCTCATACTCGAGCATTACCTGTAAAAATCCAAGAGAGGACAATACCGCCCAAGCAGCCAATGTAACTCTGGAGTAGTACATAGGCTTCTTTATATGATGAATTGGACCCATGCTGAGGCGAGCTTCACGGTGTTGCTTTTTCTCAATCTCCTCAACGCGTTCTTCCTCTTCTGTCATCCTTTTCTTCTTATCGCGCTTTTTAAGGGCTGCCCTTACAATAAAGAAAATAACAAGCAGTGCAAAGAATATGTAATAAACCACCATAGGTGTGCCTTCATAATTCCTTGCTGCAATTTGAAGTACAATAAATACAATACCGAAAATAAGGTACGCCCATGCTTCAACCTTGTTAGCCTTGGCTTGTGACTCAGGTGTCACAACCATTTTGCGCTCTGCGACTATTGCAATGAGTTCCTCAAAGATGCCCTGACGCTCACGCGTTGCGATAGCATCAAGCCTATAGAGAACTGAGAGTTCACGATAGAAACACTTTGGAAGTTTCTCATTCTCCCTTACAAAGTCAGTCATCTTTGCGAGGAAATATGGTGAACTTGCAGCAAAGCCAAGTTCCATACTCTTAAAGACTGACGTCCATGCCTTATCGGACTTCTCGCCTGCTGCGACAAACTCACGGAATTTCTCAAATACCAAGTTTGAACATCTAACAACCTCACGGTTGTTCTCTATATCAGACTTTTGGAAGATCTCATCAAAGTTGATATAGCCCTCGTCTTCCTCATTTACTGGTGCACGCCAGTCTGTGCTATCGGCGTAGCCCTGCTCCTCTACGGTTGCAGTTTCCACCCGCTCGACAAGGTCATCTTCCTCCTCCACTTCAACCTCTGAGGTATCTGGTTGAGGTTGAGGCGGAGCAACTGGCGGTACTAGTTTGCTCTTAGCAAAATTAGTAGCCTGCTCGTACGCCTCATGGAGCTTTGAAAACTCCTCTGGGTGCTCCTCTGGATGAACCTCACGTGACTTTGTAGCATAGGCACGCTTAATCTCTCTTAAATTGTCAGTTGGCTTGATACCAAGTATGTCCCAACAATTCATCAATCATCGTCCTCACTGTCATCAAAGTCAAAGTCTCTCATAAACACATCAAAACCAGCCTCTTGGCCTTCTACCATATCGAGGAATTTTACAAACTGTGTTTTAGCTCGTCTTATCTTCTTGCTATCCTGCTTTGAAAGGATTTCAAGGAAGTTCATTGTGTTTGCACCAATGATATCTCTAAACTCACCAAAGGCCTCCTCATAAAGGCGCTCAGCCCTGGCAATTATTGCCTTGTTCTCCTCCTCATCTCTTGGGAGAATCTTGAGCTTTTGAAGTTCTGCTTGCTTTAGAGCAATCTCTTCATCAGTGAGTTTAATATTCTTATTAAGGATAACCTTGTTCTTGGTCTCTCCTGTTGAGACGCACTTAACATCAACTTCCAAGATACCGTTGATGTCATAGGTGAAACGTACTTCACAGCACTCTTCACCAGCCTTGTTCTTTGGCACCTTTATCTCGATATCACCGAGGAGCGTATTGTCACGACAATACATGTTCTCACCCTGATAAATCTTGAAGACCATCTTGTCCTGGTTGTCGTTTACAGTGTAGTAGCGTTCCATATGCGAAGTAGGGAGAACCGAGTTTCTCTCAATAATTGGAGAGAAGAGAGGGTCGTCATGCTTCGCATAGTTGATAACGTTTGTGCCGAGTGTGAACGGGCAAACGTCCGTGAGGATGGTGTCCTTGATGTCCTCATCACGGGACTTGATGCCCGCAACCACGCCGGCACCAATGCCGACTACCTTGTCAGGGTCGATGTCGGACTTCATCTCACGACCAACAAGTTGCTCGATATATTTTGATACTGTAAGCATCTTGGAAGAGCCGCCGACCATGACAACGTAGTCGATATCCATGACAGTCATAGACGCGTCATGGAGAGCACGGCGAATTGGCTCCTCAATTCGTTTAAACAGTGATGCACTAATTTCAACAAGCTTTTTACTTGTGAGGCTTGCCATATATGAATCTGGTCCAATTGACACAGACATAATTATCGGTTCAGAGCTGTTGAGCGCAATCTTGCACATCTCAGCTTGCTTTAAAATGATAGCCTTGGTTTCAGGGCTTAAGTCCTCTACCTTGATACCATTTTCATCACAGAAGTACTGTGCGATTGCAGCATTCCAGTCGTCACCACCGAGGTGGTTGTCGCCTGCGACTGCGGCAATTTCGATTATGTTGTCGAAAGCATCGACAACAGACACATCGAATGTGCCACCGCCAAGGTCGCATACAAGGAATGTTGCATCCTCGTCATCATCCTTGCGATACGCAAGGGCTGCTGCGGATGGCTCATTTATGATTCGCTCAACGCGGAGGCCAGCAAGCTCGCCAGCCATCTTGGTCGCATTACGACCGTTGTCATCAAAGTATGCAGGAACAGAAATTACTGCTTCCTCTACTGGCTCGCCAAGGTACGCCTCCGCGTCCTCCTTGAGCTGACGGATTACAAAAGAGGAAAGTTCTGGTGCTGTGAATACTCTCTCACCAACTATTAACTTTTTATCAGTGCCCATAAATCTCTTGAAGCTAGATACTGTAAAGTCTGGGTGAGATACAAGTCTATCCTTTGCAATCTTACCAACAAGTACCTGCTCTCCATCGTCATCAAGTCCGACACATGATGGTGTCAAAAACTCACCGAAAGAGTTTGGGATAAGTTCGCTCTTGCCGCCTCGATATACACAGACAAGAGAGTTAGTTGTACCAAGATCAATTCCTACAATAGCCATATTATTCCTCTTTAATATTTCAAATTCACAAAAAGTATGTTACTATAATACCATATTTAGTGCTTTTTAAAAAGAGGTGTTAATGATGAAACTGTGTAGTTTCTGTGGAACCGAAATGCCCGATGAGGCCAACTTCTGTCCATACTGTGGGCTCAGAGTTGACGCGGATGGTATCACAGGCGAATACTACCAAAACCTCTATGAAAAAGGAATACCAAATGTACCTGATGATGTCGGTGAATTGGTTGTCCCTCAAATTCAACCTACAATGAGTGAAGAGGACAAGAAAAAGCAACGACGCACAATGATAATCTCAGGTATTGTCACCGTTGTCATTGTTGCTCTCATCGGCCTTGCAGTTGCCATCACATCAGGCCGTGAAGCAAAAGCTGAAAAGGAACTCTTCTATGAGCCAGGCAAACTCTTTACTCAAGGTGACAACCAAGTCTACTTAAACGATACTCTCGACATCAAGTTTACCTGTCCAAAAGATTGGGACTGCAAGCGTAACATAGAGTTCGAAACAAAGACCATGGGTGACATCGAATTCTCCGCTTGGTACGAAGACCGCATAGGCACCTTCGTAAGCTACTCTTGGGAGTATGGCGAGGACGCCAAGGAAGAATGCCAGTCGTGGATTAACTTCATCAAGGATGAACAAAATGATATGATCCTCGAATACGTTGACGTCACCGTATGTGGCCGTCCATTTACCGGCTACATTCGCGCCAATGGAATAAACATTGGCTCAGTAGAGATGCAGCTGTATGGCGATGCTCCACAAGGTTACGTCGTAAATATCGATGTCTTCGGCAAGGACAAAGCCGAATGCATGGAAGTACTAAGTCACTATGAATAAAACAAGGGGGCACCAAACACGGTGCCCCCTTTTTCTTAGTTATCGTTGTTGTAACCAGAGATATCCATAAGGTAACTTATGAGACGCTGGTCAATACCAATCTTGTAATAGGTTTGCTGCGGCTGAGCCAACTTGCTCCAATCAAAGCGCCTACCATTTGCACGCTCATGAGCATAGAGTTCAACAAACTTCCAGAAAGCCTTTGATAGTTCATGATTTAGTTTGACAATTGTTACTAGTAACTTCTTAAGGTCATCTTTCAAGTTTGTCACCCCCCTAATTACAAGAAACATTATAGCGCTTGTTCGGGGCTAAAAACAAGCGCTTTTTAATTTACACTTCAGTGTATTCTTGCTTTTGCTGTGGCTTGTTTGCCTGCATTGCCTTGATGTTCAAAATTGTAGTTACAATCGTTGTGATAAAGTAACCAAGATCATCAACCTGAATGCCAGTCATCAAATCGACTGGTGAAATAAAGAGTGCTGCTGAGATAAGTGCGAGAATTCCAAAGAGGTTTTTCTTTGTCTTATAATCGTTATTCATTGTTCTGTCTCCTTTTTGTTTTAAACTCGGAAATGTCTTTTATGTTTAACTTTTTAGAAAACTCTGGGTTTTTTTCAAGTTTTTCTATGAGCTTAATGGTTTCTATTCGCTGCCGAGGTGTCATATCATCCCACCTCGAATTCTACTGTATAACCTTGTTTTTCAAATCCCTGTAAGAGAGCTTTTACAGTTGTCTTAGCATTCTCTGTTGCCTCGTCGAGTATGCCCTCTTCAACAGCCTTTTTCTCTTCACGGTCTTCGATTTTTACTAAGTAATTTGTTACTTCATCGCTTGATACTGGGTTGATAAACTTGCTACCAAGACTGTATGAAACACTTGAGTTAACTGTCTCATCGTTTACTTCACTTGAGATTACATAGGCTTCTGGCAAAGTAACCTTGATTGTCTTGTCATCAATCTTTGTTTTGATATCTCCGGCGTTGATTCCAGCCTTAACCTCTCCCTCATACTTTATTGTCAATGTATGTGAAAAGTTGATACCAAGATGTTTTTCTGGATTGTCTATCCTGTCACCATTTGTACTCTTGAAAGTACGCTTTACTGTGACTATCTCATCAAGTGGTTCTAGTGCGTAATCAAGATCCGCTTGTGTCACAACATATTCGGAAGTTCCAGTGGCGTTCTTGAAAGTGTTGATAAGAACTTTGCCACCAAGCAAGAACATGCCAAATATACAAACGCATGTAAGTGATGCTACTAAAAGGACTGAAAGAAAAGCTTTTAAAATCTTCATTGTCATCCCCTCCTGACACCTTCATTTTATAATGCCGCAACCTTAAGTTAAACTTTAAGGTCAGGAGCTTAAAAAGGTTAATTGGTACATTTTGGAGGAATATGATATAATGGATTCAAATTGGAGGCGTTAATATGGGAAAACGTTCTATTAAAGAAAATAAAAGTGCATACCAATTAGCAAGAGAGGAGCAGGGCCTCACACGTGCTGCTGCCGCAGAACTCCTCAACATGTCAGAAAGCAAAGTAGAAAAAATTGAGAACGGTCAGGTGCATCCTGACGACGTTCTCGTTATGGCTGATGCCTATAAAAAACCATCACTTCTCAATTACTACTGTTCAAACGACTGCCCTATCGGTCAGGTATATGTACCAAGGGTTGAGGTCAAGGACCTCCCAACAGTGACGCTCGAGATCCTTGCACTTCTCAACAAGCTTGAGGAGGAGAAGAGCCGCCTTATCGAAATCTCTGCCGACGGCAAGATTTCAGATGACGAGCGTGGCGACTTCCTCAAAATCAAGGATCAGCTCGAGCAGATGTCGCTCGCCGCAGATTCACTCAAGGCGTGGGTGGATGAGAAGCTCGCCGAAGGCGAATAATTAACAAGAATAAAAAGAACCGCTTCAACGAATGTTGAAGCGGTTTTGTTTTTAAAGTTGTGCTCTAATTATTTTACCCGATGTTGTCTTTGGAAGTTCATCCTTGAATACAACAATACGTGGATACTTGTAAGGAGCAGTCTTTGCCTTAACGTACTGCTGAATCTCTTTCTTGAGTTCCTCAGTAGGCTCTGTACCCTTAACAAGTACGATTGATGCCTTAACTACCTGACCACGTACGTCGTCAGGAGCAGCAGATACGCCACACTCGAGTACGTATGGAAGTTCCATGATAACGTTCTCGATCTCGAATGGTCCGATACGGTAACCAGATGACTTGATAACGTCATCTGCACGACCAACGTACCAGAAGAAGCCATCCTCATCCTTCCAGGCGAGGTCGCCTGTGTGGTAGTAGCCGTCGTGCCAGCATTCGGCCGATTTGTCTGGGCCACGATAGTAGCACATAAAGAGGCCGCATGGCGCACCGTCGGCAACCCTAACACAAATCTCGCCGGATTCACCTGGCTCAACCTCGTTGCCATCGGCATCGAGAAGGTGTACATCATAGATTGGAATAGGTTTACCCATAGAACCAATCTTGTGTGGTGCACCAACAAGGTTACCAATCATAAGTGTACCCTCTGACTGGCCAAAGCCTTCCATTACTGAGAGGCCTGTAAGCTTCTTGAGTTGCTTGAATACTTCTGGGTTAAGTGCCTCACCAGCAAGTGTTGCGTGCTCAACTGATGATAAATCGTACTTAGTTAAGTCTTCCTTAATCATCATACGGTACATAGTTGGTGGTGCACAGAATGTTGTGATGTGATACTTGGCAAAGAGAGGCAAGATATCATCAGCATGGAATCTGTCAAAGTCATAAACGAATGTTGCTGCTTCGCAGAACCACTGACCGTAAAGCTTACCCCAAAGGGCCTTTGCCCAACCTGTATCAGAGATTGTAAGGTGTAAGCCATCAGGGTCAACACAGTGCCAATACTTGGCAGTGATAAAGTGACCAAGTGGATATTTATAGTTGTGAAGAGCCATCTTTGGATAACCAGATGTGCCTGATGTGAAGAACATAAGCATTGGGTCATCGCCCTTTGGTGAGTCCTTCTGACGTGTCCACTCATTTGAGAAGAGTTCCCACTCCTTATCAAAATCATGCCAACCGTCCTTTGCGCCGTTTGTCATAATTTTAAGTCTAAGGGATGGAGATGTCTCTGCTGCCTTGTCAACCTGGTCTGATACATCACCGTCGGATGTGCAGACGATTGCAGCTACATCAGCAGCCTGGAAACGATATTCAAAGTCATGAACCTTGAGTTGGTTTGTTGCAGGGATTGCAATCGCACCAATCTTGTGAAGGCCAAGGATTGCAGGCCAGAACTGGTAGTTACGCTTGAGTACAAGCATTACCTTGTCATAGCGCTTAATACCAAGAGATGTAAAGTAGTTTGCTGCCTTGTTTGAGAGTTCCATCATATCCTTGAATGTGAAGCGTCTCTCGTTCTTATTAACGTCAAGATGAAGCATAGCAAGCTTGTCTGGCTTGGTGCGAGCAAGCTCGTCAACTACATCAAATGCAAAGTTAAAGTTGTCTGAGTTCTTGAACTCAACTTTAACTGGAGTTCTATTTTCATTCTTCTCAACAGATACCCACTTCTTGTAAACACGAGCCGCTTGCTCTGCGCCAAGACGCTTTGGCTGCTCACCTTGCTCTGTTGCTGTTGGACGAAGCTCTGGGATTGGCTCACCTGATGGGTTAAGTACGATAGCGTAGAAAATGCAGTCCTGCTTTTCTACTGCAATCATACCGTGAGGTGTGCTTGAATCGTAGTAGAGCGAGTCACCAGCGTGGAGTACCTCAAAGTGATCGCCAACCTGTACCTTTAAAGCACCGGTCAAAACGATATCGAGCTCCTGGCCTTTGTGAGTTGTGAGTTCTATTGGCTTGTTCTGAGCTTCCTCTGAATAAGTTGCCTCTACGTAGAGGGGTTCAGAGATTCTGTTTTTAAATGCAGCAGCCAAATTGTAATAGGTCATACCATGAGCCTTTTCAATCTTTTGGCCTTCGCCCTTTTTCGTAAATACAAGTTTTGCAAGTGTTGGAGACTCACCTTCGATAAGGTCAGTAACATCGACGCCAAAGCTCTGTGCACAGCGATAGAGGAAAGCGAAGTTTAAGTCACGCTCACCAGACTCGCAAGCAATGTACTCTGCCTCATCGACACCAGTCTGTTCAGCCATGTAAGCTGTTGTGAAACCTTCGATTTCACGAAGCTCACGAATACGACTGGCCATCTCCAAGATTTTCAAATCAAGGGCCTTCTCAGTGTTAGACATAATAAAATACCTCTTTTCCGCGGCGTCTCTTAGGCAAAATAAAGTCCCAAGAATGCCGTCGCATTCTTGGGACGATAAATCAATACCGCGGTACCACCCAAATTGCCGTTTATAACGACCACTTTCAGACTCTGACAAGTCCTAATGCACTTACGTAGCCTACACGAGTGGGTTCTACTCGAATAATCTTTCTTCCCACCAGCTCAGGAGCTACAAACAAAGGTTATCACTTCTAGCTCGCACCAACCGCTAGTTCTCTCAAAAGCGACTGTTCCTTTGCACTCTCCGTCAAAGCTTTTAATTAGTATGTAAAGTTTATACACCGAAAACCAAACTATGTCAAGATTTTTTTGTAAATTCAGAGACTGTAGCAACAAGTTTTACAGGGTCAACTGGCTTTGCAATAAATCCATCCATACCGGCATCCAATGCTTTCTTCTTATCCTCATCAAATGCATTTGCAGTCATCGCAACGATTGGAATTGACTGAAGCTGCTTGTGATCAAGGTTACGGATAAGTTTTGTTGCCTCATAACCATCGAGTTTTGGCATCTGAATATCCATAAGGATAAGATCAAAGTCACCTGGGTCTGAAAGCTTAATCTTATCAACTGCCTCCAAGCCATCGCAGGCCATATCAACAATAACGCCCTGCTCCTCAAGGAGCTCTTTTGCAATCTCTCTGTTGAGTTCGTTGTCCTCAACAACAAGGATTCGCTTGTCGCGAAGATCAAATGTTGCTGGGTCATTGATGTCAACAATAGGACCATCTATGCTCTCATCCTGAGCACGGATGCGAAGCTTAAAGCGCAATGTAACTGTTGTACCAACGCCGAGTTCAGACTCAATTTCAATTGTACCATCCATCATATCAACAAGACGCTTTGTGATGGACATACCAAGGCCTGCGCCCTCAACGCCCGATTCAGTCGCTGAGCGCTCACGCTCAAAGCTCTCAAAGATGTGCTTGAGGAAGTCCGCACTCATACCGATACCGTTGTCGGCACAAGTAATTACATAATTTGCATAGCCAACATCTCTTGATGGTTTTTCAGCAACTGTAATTGCAACCTTGCCACCTGGGTTGGTGTACTTAATTGCGTTACCAACTATGTTAAGTGTTACCTGATCAAGATGAAGAATATCAGCGAAGATATACTCGTGCTCAATGTCCTTATAGTCAACAGTGAGTTCGATATTACGCTGCTCTGCAAGTGAGGACGTCATTGTAAGGATTGCATCGCCACAACCGTGAACTGTTGCATCCTTCTCCTCTATTGTAACCTTACCTGACTCAATACGAGCCATATCAAGTACATCGTTGATAAGCTTCAACAAGTGATTACTTGAGAGTTCAACCTTTGAAAGATAATCATCAGTTACCTCTGGATCTGTTCTAACTTTCTTTCTCGCAAGATTAGTAAATCCAAGGATAGCATTCATTGGAGTTCTAATGTCATGAGACATGTTGAAAAGGAAAGTAGATTTAGCATTATTTGCAGACTCTGCACGAGCACGTGCCTCATCAAGAAGCAAGTTACGTTGCATCTCATAACGAGTCTTTTCATCAACGTTTTGGAAAGCAAGTACACAAAGCTGTGTCTCATAGAAATCGGAATTCGCAACAACTTTGGTCCTATAGAATTCGACACCTCTGTCGGTAACTATTCGAGTGTCAATATATGTCTGGCAATTTGCGTCAAGTTCACGCTTTAAGTGATGAATTGAAAGAGCGTTATAGAACTCCTCCCTATCCTCATCAACAACGTATGTCTCAGCAAGACGCATAACGCGTTCAGTGAAGGAATTGGTAAATCCACCATATTCCTCATCAAGTGAACGGCTCAAATAACCACGTCTGAAATCAGTGACCTTACCTTCTGCAAGGTCAACCATCATGATGTCCTCGTAGTTGTATGTAATTGAAGAGATTACTGACCTTTGATTATCACTACGTTTTAGCAAAATTGAGATGTAAACGTATACAATACCGATTGTACAACCAATAGCAATCATCGGTGTACCAGGAACAAAGTACTGAATTGCAAAACATGAAAGTGGTGCAAGTGCGAAAAGTCCAAGTGCAATATCACGTTCCTTGTTTGGTACAACCTTTTCCCTATGGGCAACAACAAAGGAACGAACTGAGGCAAAAACGATGTAGAAAAGGCTGACCATTGGTTGGAAGATATAGAGATTACCTCTGTGGTAAGTACCTTCTGCATCGATGTAGAAAATAAGATTATCGGTAAAGAATGCGAGGAATGACAAAACAACAAGCGCCAATACTGGAGCTAAGAATATTAACTTTTTGACGAGAGTGTTATAGAAATCAGTACCCATCATCCTCTCAGAATATCGAGACCATAAATACGCTGTAATTCCCGAGAATGAGAAATACATTGCATTTAGTAAGATATTAATACCACGTGATGCTGAGTTACCTTCGATAAATGCCCAAGCAAAGTCTGTGAACAAGAAGGCTATCTCGGCCAAAATAAGTGGTGTCATCCTAAACTTTGACATGCCACCTTCACTACGCCAACCGAGTAGCATCAAAACTAGCAATACTGCTATACAAGTCGCATTAACGAGAGCATAAAGGATAATTCCGTCAATTACTAACATTGTGCCTCCCATAATACCGCCTCACTTTCCATGTAATTCTATTCTATCATACTAAAAAATAAAATAACATTATAAAAGCCTCCCAAAAATGGGAGGCTTTCTTTGGTCATTTTAATTGTACTGGGATGCTACTTTTGTGGTGAATTCAACAAGGCTCTTTGCCTTGTAATTGCCAAAACCACTCACCTGCTTGTATCCATCTTCAGCCTTTTCAAAAACGAGTACTTCATACTGATCTCCATTCTCTTTGTTTGGAATTGCAACTACTGCATACAAGTTATCTTCCCACTTAGTAAGTATCAATGTGCCAAGAAGTTTATTTCTCTCCGTTTCATCCTCTGGCAAACTATCAATGCCGTTTATAAAAGCATCCTCACCATTTGAGTCATATATTCCATCATCGTCAACTAAAAGTCCTGGATTTTCTGAGGCTTTAGACTTGTTGCTGGAAGCGCCATCTACAAAACTCTCATATGGCGCATTCTGTCCTTCTGCATACTTTGCCTTTTCTTCCACTACAAATTCTTCAACATCCGCAGTATCGTTGGCACTTTTAGTTTTTGGAAGGCCAGAAAGAACAACTGGAACAGCAATCGCTACCAAGATTACAAAGCAAGCTGCAATAGCAACCCACTGGCGACGTCTCTTAAGGCCCACGCTTACTTCACGAGCAATCTCAAGTCCCTCGTCAGCTTCTAAAAGCAAGCTGTCATCTATATCAGAAAGCGCATCAAAGAGGACTTCTGCGCGCTCTTTATCTGTTTTACTCATACTGCAATCCCCTCCGATTCAAGGTATTCTTTCAAGGCAGCGCGGGTGCGGTGCAGGGATACGGCGACATTATTTTGAGTGAGAGACATCTCACTCGCAATGTCCTCTATTGACGCACCGTACCAGTAGCGCTTGATGAACATCACACGCTTGTCGCTGTCCTGCGCTTTCAAGAACGCAGACAACGCGTGTGAAAGTTCCGCACTATCAAGCGCCTCGTCAGGCTTGCCATCATTTGACGGCAAGCTCTCACTCAGTTCATCAAGCAACAACGAGATATTTCCACTACCGTGCTTTTCACTGTTACTCTTTCTATACATATCAATCGACAAGTTACGACTTATTCTTCCAAGGAAAGTTTTGAAGTTAAGTGGAACCGTTGGAGGAATAGAGTTCCAAGTTTTAAGGTAAGTATCATTTTCTACCTCTAGGGCGTCATCAACCGAGCCCAAGATATTTTGAGCAATGGTTACGATATATTTTCCAAACTTGGTTTTCGTCGCAGCTATGGCGTTTTCATCCCTTTTTAGGTAGAGATCAACTATCTCTCTGTCCTCCATTTTTCACCCAACTTTCTATTCTGTAAAGGCATCTTCCTTTACACTACTGGCCTTTTTCTTTGATTTAACCTTTTTTATTATAACATAGAGCACCAATACAACCAAGCCCAAGATTAGTAGGTATGGGATATTTACGATGATAAACATCACGATTGACTTAAAGCCTTCACCAATATTATAGAAGCTTTCTTTGAGGCCAATCCAGATTTTTGCAAAGTATCCCTCACCTGTTGGGCTCTCCTTGCCAACCTCAGAAACACAGATCTCAACTGTTGAGTAATCGACCTGGTTGTCATACCTGTTCATCATTGATTGATAGTACTCAATCTGAGAGCGAACCTCTGTAAGTCTGTCCTGAATAGTAATTGTATCAGAGAGGCTCTCTGCTTTTTCAAGAAGTCCCATGAGTGTCTCCTGCTCAATCTTGAGTGACTTTAGGTGGCTTTCAGTGTCAACGTAAGAATCTGTAATGTCATTCATCGAAACTGACTTTGATGTTACAGTTCCTGTTTCTGTTGCCTCATTTAAAAACTTATCAAGCTTGTCTGTTGGGATTTTAAGGCAAAGTGTTGTGTAAGCGTACTCGCCATACTTATTCTCATTTGAACTCTCAACATAACCACCGTATGTCAAAACAAGTTCATTCAGTGTCTTGAGTGTTGCTTGATACTTCTCTGTTTCAAGATAGAGTCCAGCTGTCTTTACAAGTTTCCTATCTGTCATAAGTTTCACTTTGCTGTTTACACTCTGTTCTGTTGCCATTTCTGTTGGTGCTCCATCCATATCGGACGCTCCGACATATGCATTTGTCATACCGGCACCTTTAACCGTGTCATATGACTTGGAATTACCCGAGCCAACTAACGCGCAAAAACCTATGCCAAAACAAAATACTAAAACGTATGCCACTATATGCTTCCAATTGTTTTTGATAAATTTCTTCATTTGAAAAACCGTCCTTTCAAGTGCTTTCACTTAAAAAGACGGTTTTAATTTCAAAATATTACAAACTTTTTATCTTAAATATTTGTCCTCATCAGACAGTCTCTTAACCATGATGAAGCAAACAAGAAATATGCAACTAACAAAGAAATCAAACAATCCAACATATACAGCTGATTCAATTGTTGCAAGAAAGTCATACATGCCGTGTATGAATACTGGTACGACAACTGCAAGGCTTAAGCAGCGACGTGCCTTGTCGTATTGGCCACAGTCCTCATAGCGCTTAGCGAAGCCATAAAATGCACCCATGAGCACGCCAAAGCAACAATGGCCTGGCACGGCGGTAACTGCTCTAACAAGAGCAGTATTAAATCCATATAATAAAACATATCCAATATTTTCCCAAAGTGCAAATCCCAAGGATACGAAAACAGCATAGACAACGCCATCAAATTGGCAATTAAAATTAGCATTGCGCCACGTTTTCTTGCGAAGGAAATAGAACTTTGCGCCTTCCTCCGCACCGCCCACAACAATAAAGTTCATTATTAACAGGTATGCGAGTGAAGTCTGTTCCATGGACGAGTCCATATAAAACGAAGCGATAGCTTCAACAAGTCCAGCAAATGCAGTTGAGATTATTCCCTCAAATACAAGAGCAAAAAGTAAACTTGAAGGTTCCTTTTCAATCCTGTCCTTTTTATAGATGTATATCATCAGTGCTATTGCTGGGATAACAGCTGCCGCTGTAAGTATCGGATGTAACGCCATCGTAACAAACATATTATTCTCCCATTACTATATCGACAAGGCGGCTTGTTGCATTGCCATCAGGCTCATCGAAATTAAAGCGCCTAAAGGCATCCATAGATTTAGGCTCTACCTTTGATGCCTTGACAGCATCAATTAAAGACGCCTGGTCGTGAGCAATTGGGCCTGGCACATATTCCTCATAGTTGAAATAAAAGTCACGAGCTCCCTTGTAGTTTTCTAAATCGTATGCATAGAAAACAATTGGCTTGTTCTGAATTGCAAAGTCCATACAGATTGATGAGTAGTCTGTAATGAGCATATCAGAGATAAGACAGAGTTCGTTGACATTATCATAATCAGTTACATCAAATGCACCAAGTGACCTATCCCGAATGTTTGCCTCATGCACCTGTGGATGAAGCCTTATAAGTATCTCAACATCAGGACCGAGTGCCTCGCGAAGTGCCTTTGCATCAAACATATCAAGTATCTTGCTGTCAGCCTCACTGTCCTCACGGAAAGTTGGAGCGTAGAGTACAACATACTTGCCCTCGAGCTCTGGATAGAGCTCGTAAAGGTGATCACGAGCGGTCTCTTTTTCAAGGCGACGGAAGTAGTAGTCAGAGTTTGGGCTGCCGACATCCAAAACCTTGGACTGTGGGACACCAAAAGCCTTGGCATAGATATCACGAACGCAGGAGGATGAGCAAACGACGTATGAAAGTTTCTCGTTTGCGAGTACCTCTCGCCTCCTGATAGTTTCAGGAACTGTGATATCGAAGCCAAACTTTTTAAAGGCACCCTGGCCATGCCAAAGCTGAGTAATCACTGTCGCCTGGTTTGGATGGCACTTGGCAAGTGCCATAAAGTTGTCATTTAAGAAAATATACTTGGCTCTGCCAAGCTTTAGAGCATCTATTGTGACAAACCTAAGCGCAGTCTTGATGTCATCAAGGTCTGTGCGCTCAATGTGAAGGAACTCATACTCCTTACCGCCCCTGGCAGTTCTGTACTTGAGTTCCGCTTCAACCTCTCCGAGGCCGTCACTAAAGTGAGCGTTGTGCATCGACACGAGTCCTACTCGGTCTTCCCGGACCCCTAGGAGTGCGCCAACATTAAAAAACAAAGAGTAAAGAGAAAAAATGCTGCTCTTTACTACATCCTTCAAGTTAGCCATTTCTCTTTACCCTCCAAAATTACTTATTCCAGTGCATTACTGTCTTACCAAGGCGAAGTGCTGAGTCAGCGCTAAATGCCTTGTGAATGTCACTGATTGTACGAACATCAAATGTCTCACCAATGAGTGTCTCAAAGTAGTGTGTCTCAACCTTGTTATCCTCTAAAAACTTAACTGTCTTTTCGAAGTCAGCGCGTCCAGAACGAGATGAGCCAAATACGCGAAGGCCTTTTTCAAGTACCATACGTGTGTTGATTGCTACGTTGTTTTCTGAAACACCACCAAGGGCAATTGTGCCCTCTGGATTGATGTGATCAATCATCTGGTTGATTGCTGGTTCACAACCAGCACCACCAACACACTCAAAGCAGTGGTCAAGCATCAAATCATCTGGGATGTCATCGACATGCATTGTCTCATCCGCAAATGTGAAATACGAAAGCTTGTCATAGTCCATACCAAAAACATAGAGTTTGATGTCTGGATAGAGCTTTGAGAGAATTGTTGCTGTGATGAAACCAAGGTTGCCATCGCCCCATACTCCAACGGAGTTACGGCGACTGTGCGCAATCTTGTCAAACCTTGAAATGATGTGCATTGAAACAGAAATAAGTTCTGTAAATGCCGCAACATCAGGATTTACGTCATCTGAAATCTTAACAAGACGATCAGGTTGCATTAAAACCTGGTCCTGCAAAAATCCGTCAAAACCACTTGAGCGGAACTTGCTAGAACGGAGATAGTTTTCAGCAATAATATCGTCATTTTCTGTTGGTGTATTTGGAATACAAATTACACGGTCGCCTGGTTTAAAGTTACCTGTTGTATCAAAAATAACCTCTGCAAGGCACTCATGGATGAGGGCCATAGGAAGTTTCTTTGCAAGTACTTCCTTAGAACGAGCGCCCTGATAGTAGCGCTGATCTGCTCTGCAGATTGAGAGGTGTGTTGGGCGGATAAGGACTCCACCCTCTGACAAATCTATTTCTCCATAGGTAACCTCAATCATTCGAGGCGCTGTGAGCTGATAGATGGAGTTAATCATGCGTCAAAATCTCCCCCGAGCATAGTAGCTGCAACTTTAAGGTCAAATGGATATGTAATCTTCATATTTGATACTTCGCCTTCAACAAGATAAACCTTCTCGCCCTTCATAGCAAAGATCTTGCAGGCATCTGTCAAGATGTCCTTCTCTTCATCTGTAAGTCCTTCGTAAAGGGCCTTAAGCTTCTTGGCATTGAATGACTGTGGAGTCTGGCCCTGGAAAAGTGTTGCACGATTTGGAATCTGTGAGATAACCTCTCCATCCTGTGACTCAACGATAGTATCAGTTGCTGGTACTACTGTATCGCAAGCGCCATACTTCTTGGCAGCCTCAATGTTTTCTTCAATAATTCTATGAGTGACGAAAGGACGAACTGCATCATGAGTTACGATGATTGTATCGTCATCAAGGCCATACTTGCCTTCGATGAACTTGATAGCATTCATCAAAGTCTCGTTTCTTGTAGAACCGCCTTCGATTACTGTGATACGGTCAGTCTCACCAAGTGACTTCTTAATCATGTTCTCGGTGTGAGCAACCCAAGCCTTTGGAGTCAATACAATAACATGTTCAAACTCTGGGCAAACAAAAAACTTTTCAATTGTGTGGATGATAATTGGCTGCTTGCCAAGCATCAAATACTGCTTAGGAGTATCTGAGTTGCCCATACGTGAGCCAATACCACCAGCTAAAACTACTGCAAATGTCATTATAAAGTCCTCCATTTTAGGTAATATTTAAGCATACTTTGTATGTGAATAATCTTGAGTTTCGTATTGCGCTTTGAATCGCGCGCCCAAACGTGATAAACAATTGCGTCTGGGAAGAAGAGCACTTTGCCATGCTTTTTAAGTGTTCTTGTGATATCGCAGTCCTCAAAGTACATAAAGTAGCGGTCATCAAAACCACCGATTTTCCTAAAGGCATCGCCTCTAAAGAACATAAAGCAACCTGTTGCATTCCATATCTCAAACGGCTTTGAATAATCCGCATCAAGCATTGCATAGCTTGAAAGGAGTTTTGATGGTTCATCGCCACGAAGACGACTTGCTGCAAGATACCAGATATGTGGCTTTTTCTTGCCAAGGATTTGATCACGTCCATCAGGGAAGCAAATCCTTGGGGAAAGTTGAACCACATCAGAATTCTCATTACAATAATTCACCATCATTGAAACAATGTCATCCTTGATTACAACGTCAGGATTTACAACACAGTGGTAATCGGATTTAAAGTTATCAAACTCTGAAAGCATCTTGTTGTGTGCCTTGCCAAATCCGATGTTGTCACCACCGCACTTCAATGTGAACCTTGGGTCAGCTGAAAACTTTTCCTTCAAAAGTTCAATCGTGCCATCCGTTGAACCGTTGTCAAAGACAAAGAGTCTAAAGTCAATCTCAGGGTCTTTTACAGAATCAAGTAATGTACCTACGGCTGTTTCAATGTATTTCACATTGTTATAAGTTACAATGCTCGCTGATACTTTTGTCATAATACAATGTCCTTTATTATACTAAATCGCCATTTGAGTTTTTGAGTCAAAGACGTTGGATTACCAGTTAAACTATCGCTATTCCTGCGATAAAGTAAGTATGGTGTGTCAATCAGTTTGACAGAACCACACCTTTCTGCCTTGAGTCCTATCCACTGGTCGTGCATAGGAAGGTCATCTGGGAAAGGTAAAATTTCATCTTTAAGGCTTGCATCAAAAGCCATGCAACAGCCCATGTATGAGTTCCTAATCAAGTTCTGTAAGAAGCCTGTCTTTGTGCCATGAAGTGCAAAGAAGGATTCCTCAGTAACATTCAGTGCCTCATCAGTCACCTTGGCATCGTGCATTACAAGGATTGCTCCACGACTGATTTCATCAGTCACAGCCTGCACCTTGCCAGGTAGCCATACATCGTCTTGGTCGGAAAGGAAAATCAAGTCACCACTTGTCGCTGCTATCGCATGCTCAAAGTTCTTGATTACTCCTCGTCCCGGGCCCTCGATGTACTTGACACGCGGGTCGCCGACCCGCTCCACTGCAGCCTTGGTTCCCCCGCTCGGATTGTCATCCGAGACGATGACTTCGTCATCCGTACCAAGCTGCGCTAATATCGAGTCAAGTTGCTCCTCTATGTACTTTTCACCATTGTACGCTGCAAGCGCTACGGAAACTTTCATAGCTTACGCTCCAATAAGAAAATTAACTTCTCTATTTTAACATATAACAGTTTTATTTACAAATAAACTATGTTAAAATATACGCGGTTAATTTATTTTTGTAAGGAGGAGATAACATGTCAAAAGGTTATCCAAATATTCTCATCCACGGCTTCTTTGGATGGGGCGACCAAGACTTACTTAACAAAGTATCACCATACTTCGGTGGTATTTTTAAAAAGGGTATGGATCAGTACTTAACTGAGCAGGGCTATGAATCATATGCTCCATCAGTAGGTCCATGGAGTTCTGCATGGGACCGTTCTTGCGAACTCTATGCTCAGATTATGGGTGGTACAGTAGACTATGGTAAAGCTCACAGCGAAAAGTACGGACATGCTCGCTATGGCAAGACTTACAAAGGCTACATCAATGACTGGGGTGCACCAGGTGCTCATGCAAAGGTTAACCTCATCGGTCACTCATTCGGTGGTCCAACAGTAATCCGCTTCTGCGACCTTCTCGATCGCGGATGTGCTGAGGAACGCGCAGTTACTCCTAAGGAGGAGCTCTCACCACTCTTCGAGGGTGGCCACGCTAACCTTATCCACTGCGCTACAACACTTTCAGGCACAAACAACGGTACAACACTTGCTGAGGCAGGTTCTGACCTTCATATCTCAAATCTTGTAAACTGGCTCCTTCTCGGCGTCATCTCAACATGCCTTGGCCAGACAAACGCATTTAGACTTTGGGACTTCAAGTGCGCTCACTGGGGTATCACACCAATCTACGCAAACGAACTTGAGCACAAGTTCCGTGGCTTTAGAGCTTGCAAGGAAGCAGTTGACCGCTACAATGCTAACGACTTCGATAACATCATGGTTGAGATGTCAGTTACAAACTCTGCAAAACTCAACGAAGAGACAAGCATCTCTCCAAAGATTTACTACTTTGCTCGTCGTGCTTGCCGCTCACACAAGATTGGTAACCTTCCATTCCAGGCTATGCACTTAAAGTCATTCCCTATCGCTCATATTTCTCAGCTCATCACTGGCTGGTATATGACTCCATACCTCAAGAAGACATTCGGTGCTGACTCTTCATGGTTCGCATCAGACGGCCCTGTAAACACTGTTTGCACAGCTGCTCCATGGAACAAGCCTCAAGAGGATTGGACAGAGAAGACTGTTGTTGTTCCAGGTAAATGGTACAACATGCCTGTTGAGTACAAGGATCACTTTAGTTGGATGGGATTCCTTGAGGATACCAAGGTTTACAGACAGTACTTCCTTGATATGGTTAAGAGCTTCGAAGCTCTCGAGCCAATTAAATAACTAAAAGTTTAAATTAAGTTGAAATTTTCTATTTATTATTTAAACTCAAGCAAAAGCTTAAAACAGTTTAACAAAAGAGCCTGAGGCAACCGCCTCAGGCTCTAATCTTTTCTTTAAAATTATCTATCACACTGATGTGCAAAGTAGAAGCAAGTAAATACTCCGTGCTTCAACGATGGTGCAACAGCGATACAGAATGGGCTCTTTGCACCAGGCATATTGAACTGCTTAATTGCCTTTTCTGGTGTAAGTTTGTCTACCCAGTTTGCATAGTCAACGATGAATGAGATCTTGTTGTTAAGTGGTGCATGTGAACCACGCATCTTTTTGTATCCAAGTCTCTTAACATCCTCATAGTACTTACGAGCAGTTGCTGCGTACTCATGAAGTGAGCAATCAGGGTTTGTCCACATCCATGTGCCCATATTACAAGCATCACCCATGTGAATGAACTTTTCTGCCTCATCAAGGAACGTAATTGAACCAGGTGTGTGGCCTGGGAATTCCTTAACTATAAGCTTTTTACCACCAAGGTCAATTACATCGCCATCACGAAGTGGCTTGTAAACTGTCTTGCCCTTCATAGGTTTTAAAAGCTTGTAGATTACAGGAGTCAATAATCTTGCCTTCTTGTATCTCTCAAAAATACCACGGCTGATATCATCAACAAGTTTGAAGTAAACATCGCTTGTTGTAAACGTTGGAAGGTCCTTTTCACCTATCAACACTTCAGAGAACTTGTGGTTGCCATTTGAATGGTCAGGATGGAAGTGTGAATTTACAACAATAAGTTCCTTATTTGTCATTGTAGCAACAAACTTCTTGATGTTAAAGATATCCATACCTGTATCCATAAGCATCGCCTTATCAGTACCTTCGATAAGGAATGATGTTACCATATACTCATTGATAGCACGTACTCCATCATAAATTCTCTGGACCTGATATATATTCATAATCTATCCCCTCCTAGCAATAAATAAGCCTAAATTTAATCTTTGAAATATCTTACCACATTTGCTAGAATATAGACAATAATTTATATGTGTAGCAAGCACTTAAACTTGGTGCAAAGCAAACACTAAAAGGTGATAATATGAAAATAGTAGTAATCAACGGACCATCAATTAATATGCTCGGTATCCGCGAGCCTGCAATATATGGTGAAGAAACATATGATGACCTCTGTGAAAAAATCTATTCTCACTGCAGAATAAAAGGCATCAAAGTTGAAATATATCAATCAAATCACGAAGGCGATCTTGTCGACAAGATTCAGGACTGCTTCCACAAAGCAGACGGCATCATAATCAACGCTGCTGGCTACACTCACACCAGCATCGCCATTGCCGATGCCTTAAGAGCAGTTAACATCCCAACCGTTGAGGTGCACATCTCTGAGCCAAAGGAGCGTGAGGAATACCGCCACTTCTCCTACACTGAAGAAGTAAGTATCGCATCAATCAGAGGCGAAGGCACAAACGGCTACCTCAAGGCAATCGACCTTCTTGAAATTACAATCAAAAATATGAAGTAAACAAGCATCAAAAGCAAGGCTAAAGCAAATCAAAAACAAGGCTAAAGCAAAACAAAAGCAAGGCTAAAGCAAAACAAAAGCAAGACTAAAACAAACCAAAAGCAAGACTAAAGCAAATCAAAAGGGCTTCAGGTTTTTCCTGAAGCCCATTTTTAATGCCTAATTCAACTTTATTTACTAAACTTCCACTCTATCTGAGCAAGTGACATCTTAAGGTGGTCATCAAATTCCTGGTCGTTAATTGCAGCCTTTAAGTAGTTGTACTCAGACTCAATTGCCTCAGCGTGCTCAGCGCCCTTGCAACCGGCATCAGTACCAAGCGCAATCATGCCGCCCAAGTACCAAACACGATTAATCATCTTGACGTGTTCTGTAAGAATCTGCTTAAGTACATCTTGCTTGATGTCGTCATTACCAACAAGTGCTGCAACTGGTGCAACAGTTGGCACCCAAACTATATCGGACTCAGCAAGCATTCCTGCACATTCCTCATCCATATAAAGGCCGTGCTCAATAGTATCAACACCTGCTTCAATAGCAGACTTGATATTTGCAGCACCATTAACGTGGCACATAACTGAAAGTCCCTTTGAATGAACGTACTCAACCATATTTTTGAGAAGTTCTGGTTCAATAGCAGTTTCGTCCTTCTTGTAAACGCTAGCGCTAAAGTTATGACCTTCTAGTTCATTATGCTCATGCTCATCGTCGTCATGGTCGTGCTCGTGGTCATGATCATCCTCGTCATGGTCGTGCTCGTGGTCATGATCATCATCGTCATGAGATGGAACAGGAACTGTAATCTTTTCTATTTCAACTACCGCATATTTTTCTTTTCCATCAAGGAGAAGGCCGTAGTTGTTAAAGTCAGCAATACCTGATGCCATAAGTTTGATAAAGTCAGCGCCAGCCTCTATTGCCTCATCTATAAGGATTTTAAAGCCATCAAAGTCCTCAAATGACTTCCCAATAAAAGCACCGTAGTGGCCCTCTTTGAAAATTGGGAAAGCTGGTGTCACATATTTAATTCCAAGGTCTGCCGCAATCTTTTTAGCACGAATAGACACTCCATACTTGTCACCGCCGTCACGAAGGAATGTTACACCTGCGTCTTTGTAAGCGGTAAGACGAGCCTTAATTTGCTCGTCTGTCATCTCCTTTTCAGGGAGAGCGATATGGATGTGGTTGTCTGCATTAAATTTCATCAAAAAACCTCATTTGACTGAAAAAATTATTTTAAAATTATACACCATATATACATCAAAATAAAGTGTTACTCAAGACTTTTTGAAAAACATTCACACCTACTTTTTGCCAGCATCCACGCCCATTAAAAAGCAACTTACTACACGGTGTTGCCGTTTCAAAAATAAGTTGAATTTTTTGTTGACTTTGACGAACGTATGTTCTATAATGGTATTAGCAACCACGTAGCTACTAGCTTTTGAGAGTTCATATAATTTTTATCGTTTGCGGTTGCTTGAACTTACTACACCGTGTAGTAAGTTCATTTGAAGTGTGTCAGTTACCAATCGAATGGAGGAAAAAATATGTTACCAAAATCACGAAATAATATTAGCATTTGCAATGTTAAAAATTGCAATGCTAAAGATGTTGAAATTCGCACTGTTAAAGATGATGAGACAGGCGAAATTTTTTATTCCCTTATTGATGCTATTTACATCCTTCGGGAATGTTTTGATCGCGATGTGGCTAGAAAATACTGGTCCGTTACGAAAAGCCGTATAAGAAAGAAACCGTCTATTCGGCGCATGGCCGAATGCCATCAATTTAAGGTTTTAGCAAAAGATGGCAAATATCGCAATACGGATTTTGCCAATCTTAATCAGATAGTCAAAATCTATGAATATATGTGTTACTCAAAAATATCTATGCCAGGAGCAACTACATTTCACCCTGTTATTGGTGAGGAAACTCATTTGAAAGAAAAAGAATATGTCAAAGAAACGCTTGAGCGTTTCTCGAATTCACATCGCACTGAATTTGTTTGGGAAGTCGGTTCCGATTGCTATGAATATGGCGACGATTATTATAGTAATAGCGACGATTATTATAGTAATAGCGACAATTATTATAGTAATGGCTACACCGATAAGTATAGTAATGCTAGTAATAGTCGCGGTAAAGAAGAGGCCGCCGAGGAATTTATGGCTTTGATAGATAGAATGGTTGCGCAGAGATGGAAATAAAAAAGGGCTTCAGGAAAACCTGAAGCCATTTTGATTTGCTTTTAGCTGCTTGAATTTACTTGTTATAGCCACTTGAGTTTGCTTTTTTGTAGCCACTGTTTACTTATTGTAGCCACTTAAGTTTGCTTGTTGTAGCCGCTTTTTACTTGTTGTAGCCACTTAAGTTTGCTTTTTGTAGCCACTTAAGTTTGCTTTTTGTAGCCGCTGTTTACTTGTTGTAGCCACTTAAGTTTGCTTTCTGTAGCCTCTGTTTACTTGTTGTAGCCGTCTGGGTTGTTGGACTGCCAGCGCCAGGAGTCGGCGCACATGTCGGCTATTGTTTTTTCGGCCTGCCAGCCGAGCTCTGCGAGGGCTTTGTCGGCCTTACAATAGCAGGTAGCAATGTCGCCTGCGCGACGCGGCTTAATCTCGTATGGCAAGGTCTTGCCACATGCTGCTTCATAGGCATGAAGCACGTCGAGGACACTGTATCCATTGCCAGTGCCAAGGTTGTAAATGCTAACGCCTGTGCCTGGCTCGAGTTTTTTAAGAGCCTTTACATGGCCACGCGCGAGGTCAACTACGTGGATATAATCACGAACTCCAGTGCCGTCCGGTGTGTCATAGTCATTACCAAAGACACCGAGTGCGGCACGCTTGCCAACTGCAACCTGTGCAATGTATGGAACAAGGTTGTTTGGTATACCCTTAGGATCCTCACCAATAAGGCCGCTCTCATGAGCGCCAATTGGGTTGAAGTAACGAAGGAGTACAACATTCCACTCTGGGTCAGATGTCTGAACATCCATGAGGATTTGCTCAAGCATTGACTTGCTCCAGCCATATGGGTTTGTTGGGCTGCCCTTTGGACACTCCTCTGTGATTGGGATAAATGCTGGATCACCGTAAACAGTTGCTGATGATGAGAAGATAATATTCTTAACACCATGAGCGCTCATTACGTTACAGAGATTAACTGTACCAGCGATATTGTTTTGATAGTAAAGAAGAGGCTTTTCTACAGACTCACCTACTGCCTTGAGGCCAGCAAAGTGGATTACTGCATCTATCTTCTCTGCATCAAACACTTTATTTAAAGCGTCAACATCAAGGATGTCAGCCTTGTAAAAGCGAACGCTTTTGCCTGTGATTTTCTCAACTCTCTTGAGGGACTCCTCAGATGAGTTTGAAAGGTTATCAAGTACTACTACATCATAGCCTTCATTTAAAAGTTCTACGCAGGTGTGGCTTCCGATGTAGCCAGCACCACCAGTGCAAAGAATGGTCATTTGGGACCTCCTTAGGAATTTAATGAAAACATTATATCATAAAATGAATATAAAAGGGAGTGCAAATGCACTCCCTTTAGCTTAGTATATTTTGCAAGCTTCGAATTACTTTTTCGAGCTTCAATTAGTCGTCAAAAACGTCTTTCATCTTTTCAAAGATTGTCTTCTTTTTGTTAGCTGTTTCGGTATAGCCAGTAGCGTCATTACGAGGCTTATCGATGTACTCAGCATCGAATTGCTGAAGGAGTTCCTTCTGATGCTCAGTAACCTTCTTTGGTATATCAACGATTACTGTGACATATTGGTCACCACGGATATTAGGATTGTTTACATTTACTATGCCACGCTCACGAAGTCTAAAACGTGTGCCAGCTTGAGTGCCAGCAGGCATATTGTACTTAACCTTACCATCAAGTGTTGGTACATAAATCTCTGCACCAAGTACAGCCATTGAATAAGTTACTGTGACATTGCAATATACATCGTAGCCATCACGTTCAAAGATTGGGTGTGGCTTGATATTTGGAATTACATATACATCACCAGCAGGGCCACCATTGATACCATGGTTACCTTGGCCACGAACTGTAAATGCATTACCTACATCAATACCAGCAGGTACATCAACATCTATTGTAACTGTACGGCGAATCATTCCAGCGCCCTTACAACGTGTGCATGGGTCCTTTACTACCTTGCCCTTACCGTTACAATGTGGGCATGGCTTGGTTGACTGGAACACACCGAATGGTGTACGTGATTGAGTTGTTACCTGGCCAGAGCCGTGACAGTCTGGGCAAGTCTCAGGCTTGGAGCCATCCTTACAGCCAGAACCATGACATACGTCACAGACCTCAATTCGTGGGAAGTCAACTGTCTTATGGCAACCCTTTGCAGCTTCCTCAAAGGTGAGGTTAACACGTGCCTCAACGTTACCACCACGACGTGGCGCGTTAGGGTTGGCACGTCCGCCACCGCCACCGAAGCCGCCAAAGCCGCCTCCACCGAAGCCGCCGCCGAAGATGCTAGAAAACAAGTCACCAAGGTCTCCGAAATCAGCGCCTCCGAATCCGCCGCCACCAAAGCCGGCATTAGGATCAACGCCTGCATGACCGAAACGGTCATAGCGTGACTTCTTATCAGGATCGGAGAGGATTTCGTATGCCTCGTTAACTTCCTTGAAGTTCTTCTCAGCTTCGGCGTCACCTGGATTCAAATCTGGGTGGTACTGCTTAGCCTTTTTTCTATATGCTTTTTTAAGTTCGTCCTCTGTTGCAGATTTATCTACACCAAGGACCTCGTAATAATCTCTCTTATCAGCCATGTTTTTGGCACCCTTCTAAATCGCGTAATGGCTCCCCAAATTGATGGGGAGCCTGATTATTTAATTAGTCAACGTCTGTGAATTCAACGTCAGCAGCGCCATCATCTGCGCCTGCACCACCAGTGAACTGGCTTGGGTCAAAGTTGTTTGGATCAAATCCCTGAGCGTCGCCCTGTGGAGCGTTAGCCTTATAGAGTTTCTCTGAGATTTCATAGAACTTAGCCTGGAGTTCTTCCTGACGGTTCTTGATAAGGTTGATGTCTTCACCCTTGAGTGCTTCCTTAAGTGAATCAATCTTAGCGTTCAAGTCATCCTTGTCAGCCTGGTCGAACTTGTCGCCCTCTTCCTGGAGGATCTTTTCGCACTGGAATACCATCTGGTCTGCACCATTTCTTGTATCAACGTCCTCACGGCGCTGCTTGTCCTCTGCTGCAAACTGCTCAGCTTCCTGTACTGCCTTTTCAATGTCTTCCTTAGACATGTTAGAAGATGCTGTGATAGAGATTGACTGTTCCTTACCTGTACCAAGGTCCTTAGCACTTACGTGAACGATACCATTAGCATCGATATCAAATGTTACTTCGATCTGTGGAGTACCACGACGTGCTGGAAGGATACCATCGAGGTGGAAGATACCAAGTGACTTGTTATCCTTAGCGAACTCACGCTCACCCTGAAGAACGTTTACCTCAACTGATGTCTGGTTATCAGCAGCTGTTGAGAAGATCTGGCTCTTCTTTGTAGGGATTGTTGTGTTACGCTCAATAATCTTTGTTGAAATACCACCGAGTGTCTCAATACCAAGTGAAAGTGGAGTTACATCAAGAAGGAGAAGTCCCTTAACGTCGCCGCCGAGAACGCCGCCCTGAAGAGCAGCACCCATAGCTACGCACTCATCTGGGTTGATACCCTTGAATGGCTCTTTGCCGATAAACTTTTGAACTGCTTCCTGAACTGCTGGGATTCTTGAAGAACCACCAACCATGAGTACCTTGTCAATGTCAGATGTCTTAAGACCTGAGTCAGACATAGCCTGACGAACAGGACCCATTGTCTTCTCAACGAGGTCAGCTGTGAGCTCGTTGAACTTAGCACGTGAGAGTGTCATCTCAAGGTGCTTTGGACCATTAGCATCAGCTGTAATGAATGGAAGTGAGATGTTAGATGTTGTTACACCTGAAAGCTCAATCTTAGCCTTCTCTGCAGCTTCCTTAAGACGCTGCATAGCCATCTTGTCACCCTTGAGGTCTACGCCCTCTGCCTTCTTGAACTCGTCTGCAAGCCAGTCGATAACTCTCTGGTCAAAGTCGTCACCGCCAAGACGGTTGTTACCTGCTGTTGCAAGAACTTCCTGAACGCCATCGCCCATTTCGATGATAGATACATCGAATGTACCACCACCAAGGTCGTATACCATGATCTTCTGATCATCGCCCTTGTCGATACCATAAGCGAGAGCTGCTGCTGTTGGCTCGTTGATAATTCTCTTAACCTCAAGACCAGCAATCTTACCAGCGTCCTTTGTTGCCTGACGCTGTGAGTCTGTGAAGTATGCAGGAACAGTGATAACTGCCTCTGTTACTGTATCACCAAGATAAGCCTCAGCGTCAGCCTTAAGCTTCTGAAGAATCATTGCTGAGATTTCCTGTGGTGTGAATTTCTTATCATCAATTGTTACTTTGTAATCTGTACCCATCTGACGCTTGATTGAAGCTACTGTCTTATCTGGGTTTGTGATAGCCTGGCGCTTTGCAACCTGGCCTACCATACGCTCGCCGTCTTTACCAAAAGCTACTACTGAAGGAGTTGTTCTAGCGCCTTCTGCGTTTGCTATTACTACAGGCTCGCCGCCTTCGATTACTGCTACACATGAGTTTGTTGTACCAAGGTCAATACCTACGATTTTAGCCATTATTTTATCCTCCAAAAATTTGAATTAATATACTTTTGTTAGTTTGCAACTTTTACCATTGCTGGGCGGAGAATCTTTTCTCCGATTTTATAACCCTTTTGGAAAACGTCTGTGATGACGTTTGCATCAAGGGACTCATCATCCACGTGCATTACTGCATTATGGAAGTTAGGGTCAAATTGATCTCCGGCTTCGCCGAATGTCTCTACGCCGTACTTCTTGAAAACATCAAGGAATTGAGTGTATGTCATCTCAACGCCCTTTTTGAAATCCTCAAGACTAGCGTCTTCAGTTCCAAGTGCTCGATCAAAGTTGTCGAGTACTGGAAGGAAATCAGCAAATACTGTTGATTTCGCATTGATAAAGGATTCTTCCTTTTCCTTTACTGTGCGCTTTCTGAAGTTGTCATACTCAGCCGCCAAGCGAAGGTATGCTTCCTTTTGAGCGCCAAGCTCTGCAACAAGCTTTTCCTCTATTGTCTGCTCAACTGCCTCTTCTACTTCTTCCTCGGCAGTTTCTTCAATAACTTCTTCTACTACTTCATCCTTCTTCGCCACTTGAAGTTTCCTCCTCATAAACATCCGATAATACTTTACTAATTATCTCGGACAAATATTTAATGCTTGGAACAAGTTTGGAATAGTTCATTCTTGTTGGTCCGATAATACCAATTGCACCAGTAGCGTTTTCGCCAATCTTGTACTTTGAAATTATCATGCTTGAATTTTCAAGCTCCTTGTATCGGTTCTCAGAACCTATTCGAATTTCGATGTCGCTATCCGTGTCACCGGATGAAACCAGCATGTTGAGCGGCTCCTCGCGGTGAAGGAAGTCAAGAAGTTGACCTGCGTTATCATCGTATTCCTTATATCCAAGAAGATTTGACTGACCAGCGAGGTTTACCTCGGAGACAGAAGCCGCTTCAACAAGGTCAGCGATTGTTACAAGTAGTGGCGACATCGAAAGTGCCTTGGCGCCAAGACTTGCGGCCAGTGTCTGAATCATAACAGTTCCAACTGATGAGAGTGGCTTGCCAAGGAAGTTTTGGTCAACCACATCGATAAACGTTTTGCGAAGGTCAGCGTCTATCTCTACATCCGTCCTGCATGGCTTGCTCTTTAAAATACCAGTTGAGGTAAGGAGTACAACCATTGCCTTTTTAGGACTGATAGGAACCATCTCAATGTTGCGGATGAATGCATTCTCATCCGACGGTGCTTTTGAAATTGCAGCGAAATTGGTGAGGTTAACCAGTGCCTCGCCTGCTGTCTCGAGAAGTATCTCGGGATCGCCTGAGCGATAGTCAACGCCTGCCTCAATTCGCCTGCGCTCATTTTCCTCAAGTTCCTTTGGTTGCATCAGGTTGTCTACGTAGTAGCGATAACCGTACTCTGTAGGGACACGACCAGCGGATGTGTGAGGCTGAGTAATAAAGCCAAGAGCGGTGAGCTCCGCCATTTCATTTCTAATTGTTGCAGAGGATACATCAAGTCCTGCGTTAGCGAGCAAAGCCTTGGAGCCAACCGGCTCACCAGTCTCGATATACTGCTCAACAATTGCAGCCAGTATCTTCTGTCGTCTTGGTGGAAGCATTCATTCACCACCCTGAGTGTTAGATTTTAGCACTCGATTGTTTGGAGTGCTAATTGCACATATAATTTAACACCCAAAAGCCTTATTGTCAATAGGATTTTCAAAAAAATTAGCACTCTTTTCGAGTGCCAATTTTTTAGCTTCTTCTTGAGAATACAAGTTGCTCATCACCGACAGTGATGAGGTCGGCGGAGCGAAGCTCATAGGTCTTGCCTGGTTCAAGTGGCAGACCATTCAAAAGGGTACCACCTTTTGAATTTAGGTCTGCTATGTTGTATTTGCCATGGGCCAAAGTTATGACACAGTGCTCCGCCTCCACTCCGGCCTTGCCGGAGAGTGGTATACTACATCGACTGTCGTCGGCGCCAACAGTATCAGGTCCAAACAGGAGTGGATACTCCGCTCCTGTACTCCGGACCTTGATTACATTCACACCCTCTGGGAGCATACCTTCGTTTTCAAATTCGAAAATATCATCACCGCTCCCAGAGAAAACTAAGCCTCGCATCCGCTCGCCTATGCTACGCTTCGCCTTCTTTTCTTTGTTTTTCATTGATTGTTTGCTGTCATTTTGTCGTCCACCGGAAGCCTTATCTTCTTTGTCCTTCTTCTTTTTTACCTTTTTCTCTGATCTATCGCCTAGAGCATCCTTAATGCAGAGGATAAATTCCTTCTCTGTATGTGTCTCAAGATATGAGTATGTCGTTGGCACAAGCGGGAACCTCAGTTTGCCATCATCAATGTATGCAAACTCATAGTTTAGAATAAGCTCGCCAAGTGGAATCATATATCCTTCCACTTTGGATTTAATTTCTTCAAACTGATTCAATATGTCTTCTGCTGTAAGTTCACAATCCTTCTGCCTTAGGTATTCATCAAGTGGGGTAAGATTGCTCACCGCTAGTAATATATTATTATCGTCTATACCTATTGTAAGAACCTCATCTATCGGATTGGCTCTTATCATCTTGAGAGTGAACTCATCGAGTTCATCAAAGTCATCTATTCTATATACCAAAATATTATTATTTGAACTTTCTCTATCAAACATGGTTTTTCCTCCTAATATTTTTCCTCATCACCGAAATGCTCACGCAGTTCCAAAAGGCCGCGCGTAGAATACTTACGCATGGCCTCTTTGCTTCCACCCAGTTTGTCTGCGACATCGCTATATGGTACGTTGTACCCAATATGAAAGATTGTCGCGACAGCATGGTGGAAAGGAATCGAACGAAGCGCCTCATCAAGAAGGTCGGCCATCTCCTCCGCTATCACTCCCTCCTCAACATAGGCGTGAGTGGTGCCGGATTTGGATTTGGCCAGCTCTTCTGCGACGTCGTTTTCGTTCGCTATATCGCGCAACATATGTCGCGCGATGTTGTGATTGGTCCTATAGAGAAATCCAACAAGTTTGAATTCATTTTCAAACTCCATACCCTCGCTCATGCGCTCAATCAAGAAGAGAAAAGTCTCTTGAGCGCAGTCCTCCGCAAGGGACCTATCCCCCAGACGGCGCATTGCGTCCGCAACAAGCGCTCGCCAATAGCGCCTATATAATTCTTCCACGTGCTCACCTCCCGCAAGGTTTTGCTCCCATAGTAAACCATTTTTGCCCAAATAGTTCACATTATTTACGAGTGGTTGAAAATTCGGTACGAACGGTCACCAATGTCAAAAATATGTGCACAAAAGTTGATTTATTGTACGCTAATGGATATACTTTCCTCACCCTTCCGGAAGGAGTCTGTTATATGGTAATTGGAGGCAATCGAAATGTTGACAATCGTCATATTGTCAAATAGTAGCAAAGCTATAAGCGGACTCAAAACCATTCTCGAACTCTATATGTACGAGAAGATGTTCCCAATTGATGTTAAAGTCTGCAAAGAAATCAAAGATATTTTGAAATTAAATCTCCCTAATGCTATAATCTTTATTACTGATAGCAAGGAAAGAAACGCTGTTAAAACGGCCAAGATTTTACGTGATCACAGCCATACCGAGGCACTTGTTTTGATTACTGATAATATCGAGCTCGTTTATGAAGCATTCAAAGTCAGCGCGTACCGCGTACTTAAAGCACCCGTTGCAAATGCTGACATCTTTGAAGTAATCGACAGTTTTAGGAAGCGTGCTCTATCTACACACATTGTTGTCGTAAAGAACGGAATCGAAAGCATAAGCCTTGCTATGAGTGATATAATCTATATAGCATCCATAAATCGTGAAACCAAGATATTTACAAAGCATGGTGAAATCCTTGCAACAGTACCACTGCTCCAAATAGTGGCACAGCTACCAGAAGAATTCTTCTATATGTGCCACAGGTCATACATTGTAAACCTTGTAAATATCAGGAGCGTCTCAACCACAGTCGACAAGATAACCCTAGTCGACGGTACAGTCCTTCCAATCAGTAGGCGCCGAAAAGCAAACTTTATGGGTGCTCGCGAAAAATTTATGCAAAACCACACTTATACAATAATTAGTTAAGAGGTATCGTATGAATTACGAGGAAGCTATCAATTACATCGAAGGTCGTGCAGTCTTTGGCTCGAGACCAGGTTTCGAGCGTATTAACGCTCTACTCGACGCACTTGATCACCCAGAGAAGGGAATAAAATACGTACATATAGCAGGAACAAATGGTAAAGGTTCGGTATGTACTACAACCGCAAATATCCTCAGTAGTGCTGGATATAAAACAGGACTTTTCACATCTCCTTTTGTCTCTGACTTTAGGGAAAGAATAATGCTTGATGGTGAGTTCATTCCAAAGGATACGCTCACAAGTCTTTGCGAGCGTGTCAAAGAAATCACTGACAAGCTTGATGCTGAGGATACTTCTCCAACAGAATTTGAAGTTATAACTGCAATCGCATTCCTCTTCTACAAGTCAGTGCAATGTGACCTTGTAGTATTAGAAGTTGGTCTTGGAGGTCTTCTTGACTCAACCAACGTAATTGATACTCCGCTCGTAAGTGCAATCGTATCGCTCTCATTCGACCATATGGGAGTACTCGGCAATACAATAGAGGAAATAGCCGCACAGAAAGCTGGTATTATCAAGCCAAATGGCGTAACAATCAGTGCGCCACATCAGCCAGAAAAGGCGCTTCAAGTTTTAGAGGACACAGCAAAGGACAAGAACAATGAGTTCATCGTTGCCGACCCTAAAACAATTAAGGAAATCCATGAGGATATAAATGGCAACCAGATAGAGTACAAAGGACAAAAAATCACATTGCCACTTATTGGCCCTCATCAAGTTGATAACCTATCTGTCACACTCGCTATTATCGACGCCCTCAAAAAGCAGGGATTTGACATAAGCGACAAGGCAATAAAGCAAGGAATTGAAAAGACAACTATCCCTGCACGTGTTGAAATCCTCTCAAAAGAGCCGCTAATTATTCTTGATGGTGGCCACAACGAGGACGGCGCACATGCACTGGCCAAAACGATTAAGCAATATATCAACAAGGATATAACACTTGTGATTGGCGTTATGGCCGACAAAGAAGTTGACGCCGTACTAGGCCACCTCGCACCGCTTGCAAAGCGCATAGTTACGGTAACTCCAAGCAATCCACGCGCACTTCCTGCCGACGAACTTGCCACAAAAGCCAAGGCTTTTTGTGATGACATCACGGCAGAAAACGACCCGTGTAAAGGCTTTGACCTTGCCAGGTCAACAATCACCGATAAGGAAGCCCTTATCGTATGCGGCTCGCTCTACCTCGCCGGTGACGTTCGCGCCCATATGATAGAAACAATAGGTTGACTACCTGCGTGAATAGTGATACAATTTGCTCATCTTCAGGGCGGGGCGCAATTCCCCACCGGCGGTAAAGTCCGCGGGCCGCAAGGCATGAACTGGTGAAATTCCAGTACCGACAGTACAGTCTGGACGAGAGAAGATGTAAATCCCTACGTCTTAATTTAAGCCCTGTGGTACACCCACAGGGCTTTTTACTTTGAAGAAATAATTATTGAAAGAAGATTTTAGAATTGGCTAAAACGAACACACGAAAACTAACATCAAT
>JAGHVH010000025.1 GCA_018064455.1 Candidatus Limimonas egerieequi
TCTACTGTTTGAAATCTCTTTTGAAATTTCAGGGTCCATTTCTAGTTTGTCGTTGTTTAATTTTCAAGGTACATCCTGCGCTCCCAATTTGCGAGCGCTCGTATATAATAACATTACTATATAGCAAAGTCAATAAGAAATTTTGCATAAATTCATCTTTTTTAAAACCCCTCCGGGCGTTCCCTAAATCGAAGGTAAAACCCCATCTTTTGCAGATGGGGTTTTTATCATTTCAATATCTTGTATTGTGCAAAATAACGACACTATATATAAATGTATTATTTATTATAAGAGTAATCCCTTACTTCACTTCAAGTACAGTTGGAGTCATGCCCTTCTCGCCAAATGAATAGATATTTCCATCATCAGCAAGAGCATAAGCCATCATCGAACCAGCATCCAAAATTGCTACATCAACAAACTTGATATCTTTAGTAAGTTGAACAGGCTTGCTAGAGGAACAGATTTTAAAGGCGTCTGAACCCCAACCCCAAATATTACCATCAGTGTCGATATAGAGTGTTCCATAAGTTGAATGTTCAATAAATGTTACTTTATCAAGTGCTTTAGTAAACTTACCAAATGAGCCATTTGTTTCAAATGGATCGAGTCTTGAGCCCTTACCACCTGAAATATAAAGAGCATTGTTTGAATCAATTATATATGTGGTGCCAGTGCCAAAGTAATATGTACCATTTGGTGCTGTGTCATTTGAAATAGGCACAAGTTTTGATGAAATTACCACATCTTCTATACCATATGCTGAATCAATCTGATTTGCAGTATAGCCAAGTACAGTGCAATAGGTGCCCCATGCATAACGGTTACCATTTGTATCGATTGCGACACATCCATTAATGCCAGCTGAAACATACTGGAATTTAATATCCTCTGACACTGGTGTTGGAGTCAAAATGTTGTCGCTATTACTATCATTATGTCCAATCATAATGGCTGTATTTCCGTATCCCCACTGATAGAGTGTGCCATCATTCTTGATTGCAAAAGCATTATATGTGCTAGCAGAAACCATCTTGACGTCATCAAGCACTTTCTTTGGTGTTTCACTGCCAGTTGTTGTGCCATCACCAAGTTGGCCTGACTTATTGCTACCCCAAGTCCAGAGTCCACCATTCTCATCGAGAGCGCACTTATATCCGTTATCCTCTGAGATGTATGTGAACTTCGCAGCATCACAGAAGACCTCAGGCTCATCAATAAGGCTGAAACTCCAAATACGACCATCTGAATCAAGTGCATAGCCCTTCTCAACCTGAACAAACTTTACACTAGGTTCTTTTACATCTGTCTTACTTGATTCTTTACCCTTGGTAGTATCAGTTGTGCTTCCACCTTTCTCTCCGCAGGCAGTAAGAGCAAAAATCATAATAAGCGCTAATAGAAGTGTTACTAATCTTTTCATAGATATTACCTCCTTATATATTTGCTTTTATCACATCAATAAACACACGCCTATAGTCATCCTTGGCACGTGCCATTAACTCCTCAAGTGGTGTCTCATTATCGCCTGTCTCATAGACAGCCCGAAGTCCGAGAGACTTAATTTCATCATCAGTGCAGTCGCTCTTGCCTACTATTGCGACGACAGGTACACCGTCGGCGCGTTTTGCAATGCCGCTGATTGCTTTGCCGGCAATGCTCTGCGAATCTAGGTGGCCTTCGCCGGTGATGATGAGGTCAACGTCTTTGATGAGATCATCAAAGTTGACCGCATCTAAAACGGCGTCGATTCCAGAGACGAGCTTGCCGTCAAAGAATGCGACGCAGCCGGCACCCATGCCACCTGCAGCACCGCCGCCTGGCAAGTCGGCGACTTTAACCGATAGGTCACGTTCTATTACATTACACAAGTTCTTAAGACCATCATCAAGTTGGAAGAGCCTGTCGGCGGGTGCGCCCTTTTGAGGGGCGAACACGAACGCTGCGCCCTCTGCACCAACAGTTGGATTATCAACATCACACATCGCTGTCAGAGAAACCTCATGGAAAGCAGCGTGCGTGTACGTTGTATCGATGCGAGCGATGTTCTTAAGTGTTCCACCCACTGGAACAAACTCCTCGCCATCCTTGTCATAGAATCTTGTATCGAGCGCCGCAGCGAGACCGCAGCCGCCGTCATTAGTAGAAGTACCACCAAGTCCTAAAAGGATATTGATGCATCCGCTTTCAAGTGCATCAAGCACAAGCTCACCAACGCCATACGTCGTTGTCTTAAATGGGTCCTTCTCCCTACCAAGTTCTTCAACGAGTGGAAGACCACACGCTTCTGCCGCTTCAATAATAGCGGTATATCCAGCGCGTGCATACGTTGCCTTGACTGTGGTATCGGAATACGGACCTGTGACCTCAATTGTCACAGGCTCTGCCCCTATAGCTTCAACAAAAGATTCAACAGTACCCTCACCACCGTCGGCAACCGGTATTGTCACAAGGTCAACATCCATGTCCTTGACTGCAGACCTTGCTATGTCACATATCTCTCTACTTGTCATTGATCCCTTAAAGGAATCTGATATAACTAATACTTTCATTCGTTATCGCTATTATCTTCAGTATCAACAACATCGTCAACCTTTTCGGTTACCTCTGCCTTTTTATTCTTTCTAATTATTACAAATGCAACTGCACCTGCAGCAACCAATACACCAAGTACGATAAAGATAACTGGGTTGCCATCTGAAATCATTGTACCAGTTGCATTGTCACCTTTATTATTATCAGACTTATTTACAGCAGCATCTTTTCCATCACTTGTGTCATTATTTACAAGTAAGAATCTATGCTTTGTTACTTCATCAAGTTTATCTGGCTCAAGCTTTGTTCCACTTATAGCGCCATTCTCATCAACTGTTATTTCATCGTCTGATGAGAAAACTGAAAGGCCCTTATTTGAGAAATCAATTGCAACATTTACAGCAGCTGGGCTTTGGCCGCTTGCGCCCTGGCAATCCCATCTCTGACCGCCTACTCCGCCAAGTCCAGATGCAATATAGATCGTACCAGTGTAATCATCAGTAGCGTTTATTACAAAAGAACCGCCATTCTTGATAGAAACACCAGCGCCACCATTACCGCCATTTGCTGGGTAGCGAGTGCCAGCATTAGAGCCACCACCTGCGCCACCATTACCGCCTATAGCCTTGAGGCTACCAGCATTGATAGTTAAGTTATTCAAAACAAGAGCGCTTCCGCCTGCACAACCGTCATATGCTGGACTACTAGCATAGGCGCCACGACCAAGAGCAATCGAACCGCCTGCTCCGCCAAATCCACCATTTCCTGGAAGAGCAGAAACAAAGCCACCATTGATTGTCAAAGAGCCAAGATCAATTGCATTATCAGCCCCTGAACCTGGTGAAGACCAACCACCAGCGTCATAGTTGTGAGTACCGTTTTTACCATCAAGTGTTGAGACAACAAACGCACCTTGATTCTCACCTAATGAAGTAGCATAAAGTGTAAGTGATGAACTAGCATCACCTTTGATACCTCTTGTGAAAACAGCAGATGAGCCATCAATTAAAACGATATTAACATCACCAACGATAGTAACCTTTGCATTGTAAATTGCATTTTTAGGAGTGAAATACCATGTGGTTTCACCCGCTTTACCGAGTGTCGTAGCATCGTCAGATGATGAAAGCATTTCAGCATCTTGAGTTTTAAGTTTTTCGGTTACCATCTTTTTTGCTGATGCATCATATGTGTAATATGTAATTGTATCAGCTACGCTGTCATCATCTTCTACATCAATTACAAATTCCACATTTGCTGAAACAGTATCATAGTCCTTTGTATTATTTGGAACAAATTTTGCAACTGCACTAGTTACACCATTAACACTAATTTCAGTTGAAAGAGGGTTCTTGTCTGTGTCCCACTCCCATTTACCATTACTATCTGGCTGAGGAAGTAAAATGTATTCAAGAATCTGACCATCCACAGTATCTACTGATACTGGTGGAGTACAAGCTGGTTTACCCTTTACGCCCTTGATTGCAATACACTCTGTTTTAACATCTTTTGCACCATCTGGAATATACTGATGGTCAAGAATAATATTGCCAACACTAGTTACCTTTACAGTAGCAGTATTTTCATTTGAAGAGCTAAGAGTAGCAAGACCTCTCTGTTCATCCCTCTGACCATTATTCTTGTTTGGAGAATGTACTGACCATTTATGTTCTGTACCCTTGCTACCAGTTACTGTATATTCCGTATCAACTGGTACATTCGCAACAGGATTTAAAACCTCAATAGTCATTATATAGTCATCGTAATAATTCATTGAAAGTTTGGCAACGCCTGCTTTCTTAGTAATGAATTTACAATCATATCGGCTATTTTGATTTGGGCCTGTAGAATAAATATCAAAAATTGCTCTGTCACTACACTCCCAATATCCAGTATTTAAATCTGATGATCCAGCAAACTTCTCTCCAGCTACAAATGGGCTAGAAAGAGAGTCATATGAAAACCAGATATGAGCACCTGCAGCACTTGTAATTAAAGTACTAGACGATAGCAATGCCATTATCATCGCAAGCGCCAAAACTACAGATATAAACCTCTTTTTCACAGGAATCCCTCCCCCCAAGAATGTATACATTTTTATTATAAAATATATTAAAAATAAAAACAATCAATTTGTTCCGGTGACCGGGGTCGCAGGGCAAAACTTCCTGTGGACGTTTTGTCCGTCGCGATATATGGAGAGGGCTTTAGACCTCGACCAACCTTAGACACAACCGGAGGTTCGGCTGGTCACTCGGCGCAAAAAATCCCCAGTAGGGCCTTTGCCCTACTGGGGATTTCTCTTGGTGCCGGTGACCGGGGTCGAACCGGTACGGTGTTGCCACCACCAGATTTTGAGTCTGGCACGTCTGCCAATTCCATCACACCGGCATGTGCGACGTTCATTATTATATTCTATTAAGAGCCAAAAATCAAGGGGCGGAAAACCGCCCCTTTTAGTTTATTTTGTTTAGCCAAAGAGACCAAAGCTGTTAAGAAGAATGATGAAGAGAAGAACTGGTGCGATATACTTTGTCATAACAACAAAGATAGGCTTACGTGGAAACTTCTCACCATTGAGTTGTACTTCTTCAAGAGCCTTGTCAGTGCCCCATACCCAACCAACAACAATGCATGTAAGAATTGCAACGATTGGCATGAGGAAACTATTAGTTGCCCAGTCAAGTATATCAAGGATCTGGCCACCAGAAACTGATGCAAATGAAACCTCAAAGAGGAATTTGTTATAACCAAGACATACGATAAGACCAATTACAAGAGCAATTGCATATGTGATGATTACAGATACCTTACGTGACTGGTTGAAGCGGTCCATGATTGTTGCTGTAACAGCTTCCATAAGTGAGATGCAACTTGTAAGAGCTGCAAAGATAACAAGTACAAAGAAGAGTGCACCAATTACAAGACCAAATGAACCCATTCCATTAAATACCTGTGGAAGTGCTATGAACATAAGTGATGGACCCGCACTGCCGAGGCCTTCTTCACCAAGGAAACAGTAAACTGTTGGAACCATGATGAATCCAGCAAGAAGAGCAATACCAGTGTCGAAAAGTTCAATCTGATTGATTGACTTTGGCATTGAAGAATCTTTCTTCATATATGAGCCATATGTAATCATAATACCCATAGCAAGTGACAATGAGTAGAACATCTGACCCATAGCGTCAAGTACGATGTTAAGGAACTTAACAAGCGTCAATCCCTTAAAGTTTGGAACCAAGTAAATTGAAAGTCCCTGAAGGGCTGTACGACCTGATACTTCATCCTTAACAAATGTTGAATAGCCAGCGATAAAGATGATGATTATGAGAAGAATTGGCATAAGGATTACAGATGCCTTCTCGATACCATTCTCAACACCTAAATAAACGATGATAAATGTAGCGGTAATGAAAATAAAGAACCAAAGAATTGGTTGCCAAGCTACTGAGCCATCAGCAGTAATACCGATTGCTGTCTGGAAAAATCCGCCAGATGCATCCACTGCATCGCGTCCATGACCAGTGAGGTATGTGAATGCATATTTGCAAACCCAGCCACCGATTGCTGCGTAATAAGGGATAATGAGAGCCGGGATAATTGTTGCGCCCCAGCCAACAAATTTCCATGTCTTTCCGATTTCACCGAATGCTGCTACTGGGCTCTTTTGTGTCTTACGACCAAGAGCAATCTCAGATGTCATAAGAGCAAAACCGAATGACAACACAAGGACTAAGTAGATAAGGATAAATAATCCGCCACCGTCCTTAGCGGCAAGGTAAGGGAAACGCCAAAGGTTTCCAAGTCCTACTGCAGATCCTGCAGCTGCGAGTACAAAGCCAAGTGAGCTGAACGTACTACGCGCCTTTTTTTCTTCCATTTTAAATCTCTCCTGTTATTTTATTAGCTTATCCAAGCTTATAGAAAATACGAAGTTTGTCCTTTAAAGTTGAAACAGACATTGTGTACTTTTTGCCATCGATAGTCTTGACATAGTCAGAACCCTCTTTAGCAAAACCAGCACCCTCTATCTGAGCAATAAAGTTGTCAACTTCTTCCTGTTCAACCTCTGTGAACCACATTGTTAGTGTATGACCTTCCATGTCAGGAGCAGCATCCTGTACGCCCCTGCCGTTATACTTTGGAAAAGCAGAAAAGTCAGAAATAGAGTTTAAGTAATCAATACCCTCTGCTGTTGTTGGGTCAGCACATGCGTCAGCAACGTTCTCCTCTATCTGACGTCTGCGGTTACCTTCAACAACGGCACGGTCGATAAGGTCCTCGACCTTGCTGTCTATGAAGTAGTCAACAGTCTTGTTAGACTTTTTATTCAAATCCTTAATAACACCCATATTGTAACCTCAATTACTTTGTACCAAAGATTCTGTCGCCTGCGTCGCCAAGACCAGGAACGATATAACCATGTTCGTTAAGGTGATCATCCATAGCAGCTGCATAAATATCAACGTCAGGATGAGCCTCTGACAAAGCCTTAAGTCCCTCTGGTGCTGAAATTATGCACATGAACTTGATTGACTTTGGATTGAGCTTCTTAATCTGGCTGATAGCATCAATTGCTGAACCACCAGTTGCAAGCATTGGATCAAGAACGATTACATCACGCTCTTCCATGTCAGCTGGCATCTTGTTGTAATACTCAACTGGCTGCAATGTCTCTGGGTCACGATAGAGACCAATGTGACCAACCTTTGCTGATGGGATGAGAGTATGTATACCATCTACCATACCAAGACCAGCACGAAGGATTGGAACAATAGCCATCTTCTTACCATCAAGGTCGTGCTGCTTTGCAACAGCTACTGGAGTCTCAATCTCGATTTCCTTGAGTGGAAGGTCTCTTGTTGCCTCGTAGCACTCAAGCATAGCGATTTCGCTGATAAGTGTACGGAACTCTTTATTACCTGTGTTCTTATCACGAAGGATAGAGAGCTTATGCTGAATAAGTGGATGATTAGTAATAACGATGTTTCCCATGATTATTCTCCTTCTATTTCTGATATCATATCAATTCTGCGCTGATGACGTCCACCCTCGAATTCAGCGTTGATAAAGTTATCAACGAGGTCGAGTGCAAGGCCAGCGCCTACAACTCTGCCGCCAAGGCAAAGTACATTTGCGTTGTTGTGGTTACGTGTAAGGCGAGCGCTGAATGTGTCTGAGCAACATGCTGCGCGGATACCCTTTACCTTGTTTGCTGCCATACTCATACCAATACCGGTACCGCAGCAGAGAATGCCAAGCTCAGCCTCGCCGCTTGTAATCTTTTCGCAAAGAGCCTTGGCAATTACAGGATAATCAACTGAATTAGTGTCATATGAGCCTACGTCGATATATTCACGACCTATCTCATCAAGATGCTTCATGATTGCAGTTTTAAGTTCAAAACCGCCGTGGTCACAACCGAGTACTAACATTGTTCAATTCTCCTTTTTAGTTCACGCTCAGCCTGAGGGGCACGCAAATACGTTGGTAAAAGGTCCTCAGATTTGATAGGTGCAAAGCCATGACTCAACTTATCAAAAGCACAGAGTGCAACCGAAGTTGCGTCCTGGTATACCCTATCGTCAGGTGCACGCGAACAATCTAATTTTTCACCCAAAATATTATAGCACAAATTGGCACCGTCACCAACAAAAATAATGTGTTTTTTCAAAGTTTCAAGCTTTTCGTAAAGGTCGTCAATTAGTAGCGCAGAATCATCAAAAATTCTAGCAATTTGACCATTAGAAATGTTGAAAGCGGCGGCGTACGCCTGGTTGCAACGGGCGTCCATAGCCGCGCAAATTGTGGCGTCGTCAGCATCGGCGTAATTGTATGCCATGGATTCCAGTGTGGACACTGGAATGCAGTTGGCATCATCAAGGGCAGTGATGCCCTTAAGGGCCGCAACGCCGATACGCACGCCAGTAAAGGAGCCAGGTCCAGCATTGATTGCGAAGTAATCAATATTGGATAGAGATAATCCTGACTCACGTAAAGCCTCGTCCATCATTGGGACGAGAGTTTGGCTGTGAGTCAGCCCCTCATTTTTAAATACGTGCGCCAACACATTTGGTATTCCATTTTCAAACCGAACGACCGCTACACTGCAAGGACCTGCTGAGCAATCAATTGAAAAAATAACCATTGTATCTCCTACTCGATTGTAATAATCCTATCTGTTTCGCCCTCACCTTTTGCAATAGTGATACGTATTGCATCATCTGGCAGGGCGTTTTCAATGTTCTCGCTCCATTCAACTGCGAGAACATAGCCTTGGTCTTGGTAATCAAAGAATCCAGTTGAATAGAGATCATCCCAAGACTCAATTCTGTACATATCAAAATGAGCAAGTGGCGGGTTTCCGCCATAGTCGTTGACTATGGCAAAGGTTGGACTAGACACGTTCATTTTGACGCCAAGTCCCCTTGCAAGCCCTCTAGTAAAGGCGGTCTTGCCCATGCCCATTCCACCAAAGAAAGCGAGCACGGTTGATGGCTTCAAGTCCTTTGCAAAGTTCTCTGCAAAAGCCTCTGTTTCAGTCTCGCTATGAGTTAAAATCTCCACCCTGTGCTCACCTCCAATTTATAAATTCGCGCTATTATATCACAAATATATATAAAACACTACATTTTTATTACATTATTAATGGCAAACTTGAAAAATTGTTTTCTCCCCTTTATAATGTTGTTATCAAATTTTAAGAAAGTGAGGCGAGGCCTTTGAAAAACATCAAAAATCAAATAGTGCATTTTATCAAAGGTACGGATAAGTTACTCCTTATTCTCTCCTTGCTAACTTCCGCCTTTGGAATACTAATGGTTTACAGTGCCAAGTTGCACACAATAGAATCAGGTATTCCACGTGACGCAATTGTAATGGTAATTGCCGTACTCGGCGGACTTGTCGCCGCGATGTTTATATCTCTCATCGACTATGACATTTTCACGCGACTGTGGTTTATTTGGGCAATCGCCGGCGTAGGACTGATGATACTCGTCATGTCGCCACTCGGTGTTGCACCACCTAACCGTCCCGACTCACAAGTATGGCTTGATTTTGGATTCTTCTACTTCCAGCCGTCAGAGCTGGTTAAAGTGCTCTTTATCATCACCTTCTCCTACCACTTAAATGCAGTTAAAGGTGAGATAAACAAGCCACTCAACGTTTTACTTCTCGCCGTTCATGCACTCATTCCTACACTTCTTGTTATGAAGTCAGGCGACGATGGTTCCGCTGCCGTATTCCTTTGCATTGCATTTGCAATGCTCTTCCTTGGTGGAATCAGTTGGAAGTATATTGTTTCAGTTATCGCTGTAATCGCCGCAGCAATACCACTTCTCTGGTTTAAGTTCTTTGGCGATTACCAAAAACAACGTTTTATTGTAATTGTTGACCCAGAAGCATACCCTGATGTTGCTTACCAGCAAAACCGTGGTATGACAGCCCTCAGCAATGGTGGCTTCCTTGGAATGGGTCTTTTCAAAGGAACATGCACACAGCGTGGTTCCGTTCCAGTAAGCGAAAGTGATATGATCTTCACAGTAGTATGTGAGGAGTTCGGATTCCTTGGTGGAATCATCGCCCTTCTCCTCATCTGTGCTATTATCATTCGCATTGTTAAAACTGGTAAGAAATCTGCTGACTGGTCAGCAACACTTATGTGCTACGGACTTGGAACAATGATTGCCGCACAGACAATTATTAACATTGCAATGTGCCTTCGTGTTGGTCCTGTAATCGGTATCACACTTCCATTCTTTAGTGCCGGTGGTTCATCAAGCCTCTGTCTCTATATCGGACTCGGACTTGCATTCTCGGCATATCGAACGATATACAACCAAAAGCCAAAAAACTTTAGGGTTTCCGGTATATCTTCACCATTTAGAGTATAAAGACACAAAAATCCCCTTCAACGATTTGTTGAAGGGGTATTTTTATACCTTTTCGAGTTTTGCATAGTTTGCCATAAGTTTCTTGGTTCCAGCTTTACTGAATGCAACTTCAATAAGGTTGTCATTTCCCATTGGAGTTACCGATACAACAACACCAGTACCAAACGCCTTATGAGTAACAGTATCACCTATTGCAAAATCAATATCGACTTTTTGAGCCTGTGGCTTACTTACACCAGATATCTTACGAGATGTGTTGTAAGAACTCATCTTGGAAGCATCACCATATGGTCCATCGTACTCCTCGCCACCAAAGTCGCCAGAGTAGGATGAAGAATAGCCACCGAAACTGCTAAAGCTTGGCTTTTTATAGTTGGCTGAATAGCCCTTGTAGCCATAGCCAGCAGTTGAGCGTCCAGGCGCTTTTTTGAAGTACTCTGGCGGTACTTCCTCAATAAAGCGTGACTGTGGGTTACGCGTTGTCTGGCCAAACATCATACGCATAGATGCGTTTGTCATATAGAGTCGCTCCTTGGCACGTGTAATACCAACGTACGCAAGTCTGCGCTCCTCCTCAAGTTCGCCATCGTCATAAAGTGACTGACGTCCCGGAAAGAGTCCCTCTTCCATACCAGTAATGAATACAACTGGGAATTCAAGGCCTTTTGCAGAGTGGAGTGTCATCATTACAACAACATCTGATTGCTCATTGAAAGCATCGATATCCGACATCAATGAAACTTCCTCTAAGAAGCCTTCAAGGTCTCCTTCCTCGTGTTCCTCAAGGTACCTAATCATATTTGTCTTAAGTTCCTGGAGGTTCTCTAGTCTGTCCTCTGCCGTGTCACGATCAAGCTTTAAATACTGAACATAACCAGTGGCATCAAGAAGGTCATCAAACAAATCAGGCAATGGCTCATCAAGTGATTTCTCACGAAGGTCATTTATCATATTTGCAAATGCCAAAAGTTTGCTTGAAGCACGTGAAAGGCGCTCATATTCCGATGCCTCCATCATTACCTCAAACATAGATATGCCAAGTCCTGCTGCTATTTCAGCAAGTGCATCAACTGTGCCATCGCCAATACCACGCTTTGGCTCGTTGATTACACGGCGAAGTTTAATGGCATCTGCTGGGTTTACAAGCAATGTCAAATAAGCAATGGCATCACGAATTTCCTTACGCTCATAGAAGCGCTTACCACCTACAACCTTGTACGGTACGCTCATGCGTACGAATGCACGCTCTATTGCGTTTGACTGAGCGTTAGTGCGATAAAGGATTGCATGGTCTGAAAAGTTCCTTCCATTCTCAACAGATGTGTTTATCTCATCAGCAATATAAATGCCCTCTTCAAGCTCCGAATCAGCAGTATAGAGCTCTATCAAATCACCATCAGGCGACTCTGTCCAAAGGTTCTTACCCTTTCGTTCCTTGTTATTCTTGATTACTGCATTAGCAGCATTAAGGATATTACCAGTAGAACGATAGTTTTGCTCAAGCCTTATAAGCTTGGCATTTTTAAACCTCTTCTCAAACTGAAGGATGTTTTCAATTGTAGCGCCACGGAATTTATAAATACTCTGGTCATCATCACCAACAACACAGATGTTATTATATCCACCCGCAAAGAGTTCTGTCAGTTTGTACTGAGCATGGTTAGTATCCTGATACTCATCAACATGAACATACTTAAACTTAGCCTGGTAGTACTCACGAACGTCTTTATCAGTTGACAAGAGTTTTACTGTATAAACAATGATGTCATCAAAGTCCATAGCATCAGCAGAACGAAGAAGTTGCTGATAGAGTTTGTAGCACTCAGCATACTTTTTCTTTCTTGGATCCTCACCGCAAGTTGCAGCGTACTCCTCTGGAGTAATAAGTGAATCCTTTGCCCTGCTAATTTCAGAGAGGATACTCTTGTGTGGCAAGAATTTGTCATCGATGTTTAGAAGTCGTTGACACTCCTTCATAATGCGCTTCGAGTCGTCCGTATCATAAATTGTAAAGTGGGACGAGAAGCCAAGCGCCGAGCCATGCTGGCGCAAAATTCGCGCACAGACTGAGTGGAATGTGCCAGCCCAAATATCCTTGGCATCCTCACCAACGTAAAGCGCAAGACGCTCCTTGAGCTCGTTTGCGGCTTTGTTGGTGAAAGTGATGGCAAGGATTTGCCAAGGCTTGGCAAGTCCAGTATCCACTATGTGCGCGATGCGGTTTACCAAAACTGTCGTTTTGCCCGAACCCGCACCAGCGAGTATAAGGAGAGGCCCTTCGGTTGTCTCGATGGCCTCTCGCTGTTTGTCATTCATTTTTGTGAGCGTGTCCATATTAATCTCCGTTCCGACGGGCGGTTCTTAGGTAATCTTCAAGTATTATTGTTGCAGCAACTTGGTCTACTGCATCTTTTCTTTTTTTGCCAAAAGTCTCCGCTTGATCAAGGAGGTTATATGCCTCAACAGTTGTGAGCCTCTCATCATAGAGTTCAACTGTAAGGCCATATTCTGACTTTAAAATGTCAGCAAGTGATTCGGAAGCTTGTGCGTGCTCCCCACGAGTACCATCCATATTAAGCGGAAGTCCAACAACAACGAGTTCTGCACCTCGCTGCGTAGCAATAGAGGCTATCTCTTTCGCCACTTTTGGCATATATGTCTCTTTTATAACGCCTATTGGAGACGCAAGCACTTCAAGGGCATCGCAGATTGCGAGCCCTGTCCTTACATATCCATAATCGACTGAGAGAATTACCATATATAAAACCTTTCAAAAAATGCGGCGACAATCAAAGTCGCCGCAATTAAGTACTATTAACCTTCTGTATTCTCTGCAGGTGCCTTGTGACCAGAACCGTCACAAGTTGCAGGAAGTTTAGAAGAAATGTACCAGCCATATCCTGTTGCTGTACAATTTGGTCCAGCAAGAAGGCCAGTCTCTGAACAGAAGGAACGTTGTACAAGGTCTCCACCAAATTCAAAGTCCTTCTTTTCAAGTCCCTTATGAACCTCGTTCATAACAAGAGACCAAATCTTTGCAGCTGGGTTATCACCGCCGATACCGGTGATTTCCTCCTGCTTGTCGTAGCCGAACCATACTGCTGCGCAGTAGTATGGTGTGCCACCACATGCCCATTTATCCTTGGTATCAGATGTTGTACCAGTCTTCATAAATGTAGTCTGGTTTTCAACGCCCTTACCACGACCAGTACCAGATGTAACAACGGTCTGAAGGACCTTGTTCATTACAGCTGCTGTATCCTCACTAATTACCTGTTCAGGTGTTGCTGAGTTTTCAAGATATACACTCTTGCCAGCAAAGTCTGTTACCTTGTAGTAACCATATGGCTTGAAGTATTTACCACCATCACCAAATGTGCAGTATGCTGCGCACATCTCAAGTGTTGTAACGCCTCGTGACATACCACCAACGGCAAGTGATGAGAAGTTCTTATCTGTATCAGGACCATCAGCAATAAGGGTTGAAAGATGGAAATGTTCAGTTGCATATTCAAATGACTTTTCAAGTCCAACCTTTTTAAGCATCTGTGCTGAAGTCGTGTTAAGTGACTGAGCAACAGCGCTCCAAAGTGGGACATATGAGCCCTCTGAACCATATGAACCTGAGAAGTTCTGTGGCCAACGCTCACCATTTACGATGATAGCGAAATCAGGAATTGATGTACCGTAGTTTGCGATACCCAAATCAATTGCTGGGCCATAAACTGACAAAGGCTTGATAGATGAACCAGGTGAACGGATAGCATCTGTTGCACGGTTAAGACCACGGTTAATAGTCTTTTTACCAGCACCACCTACCATTGCAACTACACGACCGTTGTAGTCCATAATTGTAACGGCAGACTGTACCTTTTTCTTGGTACCGTTTGAGCCATCCTCTGTACGTTCTTTTTCCTCTGGGAAGCCTGTGCGGTTTTCATAAATCTTTTCTGCTGCTTCTTGAACTCTCTCATCAATAGCAGTGTAGATTTTAAGTCCGCCGTAATAAACCATACGGTATGCTTCTGATTGAGTATATCCGTATTGATCCTTAAGGTCGTCAATAACGGAATCTATTACAAAGTCAACATAGTAGCTGTTGATTTTAGTATCCTGTTTAACTGTCTTTGCTACCTTCTCTGATGGTACATACTTATCAGAGTTTGTAAGGATAAGCTCGTATGCAAGCGCATCGTTGTACTCGTCCTTTGAGAGCTTGTGCTGATCGCGCATCATCTCAAGGCAGAGTTCCTTACGTGCCTTACTGTTATCTGGGTTAAGCAAAGGATTGTACTTTGTAGGTGCCTTTGTGATAGATGCGATTGTAGCAGCCTCTGCTGCGTTGAGCATCGTAACATCCTTACCAAAGTACTTCTGCGCGGCGGTCTGAACACCGTAGCAGCCTGAACCAAGTGGGATTGTATTGAGATAAGCCTCGAGAATTTCTGACTTGTCGAAATTCTTTTCGAGGTTTAATGCATACAAAATCTCGTTGAACTTACGTGCAACGGTTGCCTGATTTTCCTCAGTCAAGTTCTTGATGAGCTGCTGCGTGAGTGTTGAACCACCGCCGCTCTTACCGAGTGTCAAAACAGCCTTAAATGTACGTATCCAGTCAACGCCTGGATGATTGTAAAAACGCTTGTCCTCAAGACAGATAAATGCGTTTTGAACCTCTTCTGGGATTTCAGTTAGGTCAACCCAAATACGGTTCTCTTCACCATGGAGTCTAGCGATTTCATAAGCCGAATCAAAGTCTCCTGGCTTTTTCAATGCATAAACAATGGAGGTCTGGTCCTGGCTATTCTTGTAAGAATCGAGGTCAATAGCAACGTCGCCGTTTACAAAAGAAATGGTATAAACCAAAACGCAAACGCCAACGATAATTATTGTAAGTACAAAGACAATAAGAAGTGACAAAAGGATAGTCTGAGTCTGTCCACCTTTCACTTTACTTATCTTTCTAGCCATAAACTTAAGTCCTCCAAAAATATCTATGAGCCGCACACGTCAAAAACGTGCGCGGCCAATAAATCAAAATTACTCTGCAGTCTGACAGATCTTGAGCATCTCTTCTACTGTTGTGATCTTTTCCTCAACGAGTTTCAAAGCTGATGCCTTAAGTGTGCTCATGCCCTGCTCCTCAACGGCGTATCTAACCATATCATCGATATCCGCGTTATCAGCAATCATACGACGAAGTGTCTTGTCGATAACTACGATTTCATGGATAGCAATACGTCCCTTGTATCCTGTGTTGTTGCACTGGTGGCAACCTTTGCCACGTACAACAGTTGCAGGATGCGCACCCATTGCCTCACATTCAACGTTGTCAGGCTCGTACTCTTCAATACAGTTAGGACATACTTTACGCATAAGACGCTGCGCAACGATACCTACAACTGAGTTTGCTACGAGGTAAGGCTCAACGCCCATATCCTCAAGACGTACGATAGATGAAATAGCGTCGTTCGTATGGAGTGTAGAACAAACCAAGTGTCCTGTGATAGCAGCACGAACGGAGATTTCAGCGGTCTCACCGTCACGGGTCTCACCTACCATGATTACGTCAGGGTCCTGACGCAAAAGAGAACGGAGGCCAGCGGCGAATGTCATGCCTGCAAGTACATTAACCTGTGTTTGGTTGATACGAGGAAGTGTACGCTCAACAGGGTCCTCTACTGTTGATACGTTGATTGGCTTCTGAGCCAATGTATCGAGGATCATGTAGAGTGTTGTTGTTTTACCAGAACCTGTAGGGCCTGTGATGTAGATAATACCGTTAGGGTTTCTAAGGATTTGCTGCATCTTGGCATAATTTTCTGGGTTCATACCGTATGATTCAGTTCTATCAAGCTTGTTGTTCGTTGCGAGGTAACGAAGAACGGCTTTCTCACCATATACGGTAGGAAGTGTAGATACACGGACGTTCATGTCATAGCCTTCAATAATCTGTCTGAAGTGACCATCCTGAGGAACACGACGCTCAGCGATGTCAAGGCCTGACATAATCTTGATACGTGCGATAAGCTGTTTGTTTACTGATGCTGCCAAAGTTACGTACTGAACAAGCATACCATCTGTACGAAGACGAACTACTGTCTCCTTCTCGAATGGCTCGATATGAATATCTGATGCGTGAGTTGTGTAACCGTGAACAAGGAGTGAGTTTAAGAACTTAACGATAGGAACATCGTCACCAACGTCTGCGTCCTCAAGTTCTTGAACTGCCTGTGTTGTTGGAATATCAACAGAGATGTTAGCCTGTTGAGCAGCACTCTTTGTTGAAATCTCGGCATAGTATCTATCGATAGCAGCAACGATATTATTTGATTCGCAGAGGTAAACTTCCAAAGTCATACCTGTTGTCTGACGAACATCTTCTACTGCGTAGAAGTTAAGAGGGTCAGACATAGCAACTGTAAGTTTGCTTTCATCCTCTGCGATAGCAATCATGTTGTACTTTGTAGCAAGTTGTTTTGGAATACGAGCAACTGCATTAGTATCAACTCTGAAGTTATCGAGTTTGATAATCTGAAGTCCCATTCTCTTACCAAGAGCATCAAGAACTTCCTTTTCTGTGATGTAACCTTGCTCAACAAGAATCTGGCCGAGTTTCTTAGATCTGTCCTGCTTCTGGACAGCTAAGGCTTCACGAATCTGTTCATCCGTAACATAGCCATACTCTTTGAGCATTTCGCCAATTGGCATATTTCTCATAATAAATTCCTCGCAAAATTATATAAGATTTATCAATAAACGTACTTATACAGATACAGTATTAGTATAAACTTAAATACCTCAAAAATCAATAATAATATATATAATTAATTATATATTTTGCACAACCTTAACAAATAAAAAATAACCCCAAGTAAAACTTGGAGTTACTTTCTAAAAAGTTAAGCGGATGGGCGGCGTATCCATCATCTCAGGTACCTTCAAAAGAAGGTGCGTCGGGAACCCTTTCCGACCTCACTTAACTTTCTACCAAATTATACTATTTTGCATTACCATTGTCAATTGGATGTAATATATTACCTAGTATTCGTCTTTCCAACTTGTAGTCGCTAATACCATACATCGTAGCAACATAAAAATTACCTTCATCACTATTAAGTTTAACGACTGCCGTAACATTATTCTCTAGCGTTTTTACAAACATCACGGCAGCACCTTCGCCTAATCCTATATAATCTGGTTCAGCAAGTATTTCTTCTAAATTATCTAAACAGTCAATCACATCAAAATGTTTACGCTTTATCAAATGTTTTTCAAGGCCAGTTGAGCACACAATCGGCATTTTTTCATAATCAGTTCCAAGTATTTCATTGTATTCATCACTAAATTGACCTACGGTAATATTTTCGTCCATTATATCTCCTATTCTTCCCATCTAAAATTATAGAATATAGAACAGGAAAAATCAAGAAAAACCTCGTACCTACGTTGCTTACCGCTCGTCGATACTTTCCTACACAAAGTAAATTACGAGTGGCATTCAGTAGCAAAGCGAACGGTTACAAAGCAACAAAAAAAGACTCCATTCTAACGAATGAAGTCCACAAATTTGAGCTCGACCTTTTATGAGTCGCATATCGAGGAGCGACAAACATTTGAAAAGTTAAGCGGATGGGCGGCGATCATCCATCATCTCTTTACCACATGGGTGCGTCGGCTGCCTTTTCCGACCTCACTTAACTCCCCTATATTGTATTCTAGACGTGGTAATTTGTCAATTACCATTCAACAACCTTTGGAGCCTCTGTAAATGAGCTAAATGTAGCAACACCACTAGCAAAGTAAAATACTTCTGTATTTCCATCATTCTCATCATACATAGCACGTAGGTTAGGATAAGCATCAAGCATATGCTTTCTTGCTAAAACATTATCATCCTCTACCAATGTACCACAAACTCTAAGCCACGTAGAACCATCAAAACAGCAAAGTTCGCACTTACCGTTTAAGTGCAACTGCTTAGATACATCCTTAGCCTTACCAGTCTGTATATAAAGCTTACCTTCATACAAATCAATAGTACCAAAAGGCCTTACTCTTGCCTGATCCCCTTCACAGGTAGCAAGATAATAAGTCTCACACTTTTTAATAAAATCATATACTTCTTGCATAAAACAAACCTCCATCAAAAGAAATAACACATAAATCTTATCATACCAACCCATCAAAATCAATTTATTGATATTCTATCATCATTATGATAAAATATTGATATCGCACCAAATATAATACAAAGGAGGTGTATTATGCCAAATATAAGACCTAGTTCTGATTTAAGAAATAATTACAACGAAATATCCGACTATTGTCACACCAATCGTGAGCCAGTCTTTTTAACCAAAAATGGCCATGGTGATCTAGTTGTATTAAGTATTGAAGATTATGAAAAAATTAGCGATAGATTAGAACTGTATCGTTTACTCGACCAAGGAATCAAAGACGAAACCGACGGAAAAGTACGCCCTTTAGACGATGCTATATCGCAACTAAGGGAGGAAATTAAAAATAAAGCAGTTTAATATACAAATTTCTGACTCCGCCTATTTAGATATAAGCGAAGCCACTAATTACGTTTCTATCGAATTAGGAAATCCATATGCTGCTGACAAACTATTAACCGAATTCTATAAAGCAGCATCACTTCTATCTTCTTTCCCATATATTCATCCGATTATTGATGACTATTATATGCAGAGTAATAGCCTTAGATATTTTAGAGTAGGTAACTATCTTGCCTTCTATCGAATAGATGAATCTGCCGCTACAGTCACTATAGATAGATTTCTCTATGGTCGCTCAAATTGGGAAGAAATTATTTAAAGAATAAAGCTACTTAAGCCCCAAAATTTGGGGCTTTTTCTATTTTACAAACATATATCCGTATACGTTTGACCGGCAGAAACCGAGAAAAGAGAAAGAGCTTCTGACTCTTTCGAGTCAAAAGCTCTATTTCCTAGTTCAATTTCACTTTATCGGAGTCTCGACCCCAACAATTGACAGAGAACC
>JAGHVH010000023.1 GCA_018064455.1 Candidatus Limimonas egerieequi
TCTAATAATGGTAAGGAGGAAAAACTTTTGGCTAGTAAAATAGATGCTTCTAATTTAGAGTTACAAGAGAGAGTCATTACCATTAACCGTGTATCAAAGACAGTTAAAGGTGGACGTATCTATAAGTTTGCAGCTTTAGTAGTTGTTGGTGACGGCAACGGCATCGTAGGCTTCGGTATTGGTAAGTCAGGCGAAGTTCCAGATGCTATCCGCAAGGGTATTGAAGATGCAAAGAAGAACTTGATTAAAGTAGCTCTTAAGGGTACAACAATCCCTCATGAGATTACTGGTAAGTACGGCGCTGGCGTTGTACTTCTTAAGCCAGCTGCACCAGGTACTGGTGTCATCGCTGGTGGTCCTGTTCGTGCTGTTGTAGAGACAGTTGGTATCAAGGACATTCGTTCAAAGGCACTTCGTTCTAACAATCCTTGCAACGTTGTAAGGGCTACAATTGACGGTCTTTCAAAGCTCCGCAATGTAGAAGAAGTTGCTGAAATCCGCGGCAAATCCGCTAAAGAGATTTTAGGTTAAGGAGGGCGGTTCAAAATGGCAAAAACATCAGTTGAAACTGTTGAAGTAAAGCTCACAAAGAGCCTCATCGGCAGCAAGAAAGACCAGATTGCTACCGCTTACTCACTTGGTCTTCATAAGATTGGCGATGTTTCAACACAGCCAGACAATGCTCAGACACAGGGTAAGATCAAGAAGATCTCTCACCTTATCACAGTTACAAAGGCTTAATCGGAGGTAAAGGTATTATGAAATTACATGAACTCACACCTGCCGCTGGTTCTAAGAAGGACGTTAAGCGCATAGGTAGAGGCCCAGCCTCTGGCCAGGGTAAAACTGCTGGTAAGGGTCACAAGGGTCAGCTCGCAAGAGCAGGTAAAGGACAGCGTCCAGGTTTTGAAGGTGGACAGATGCCTTTACAGAGAAGACTTCCAAAGAGAGGCTTCAACAATATTTTCGCAAAAGAAATCGTTACAGTTAACGTTTCTGACCTTGAAAGATGCTTCAAGTCAGGTGCAACAGTAGATGCAGCTGCTCTTATCGAAGCTGGTCTTATCAAGAAGGAAATGGACGGTATCAAGGTACTTGGTAACGGTGAAATCAAGAAGAAACTCAATGTCAAGGTTAACGCTTATTCAGAGGCTGCAAAGGCAAAAATAGAAGCAGCCGGCGGAAAGGCAGAGGTGGTTTAAAATGTTGCAGACTCTTCTCAACGCTTTTAAAGTACCAGACCTTAGAAAAAAGATGCTCTTCACAGCACTTATTCTTCTCCTTTTTAGATTAGGTGCTGCAATTCCAGTACCATTCACAGCTGCAGCAGGCGGTATCATTCAAGATACAGCTGGTTCAAACTTTATGAACTACCTCAGCATGATGACTGGTGATGCGTTCAATTATGGTACATTGTTTGCAATGTCAATCACACCATACATTAACTCATCAATTATTATTCAGCTTTTAACAGTTGCTATTCCAGCACTTGAAAACCTCGCTAAAGAGGGCGAAGAAGGCAAGAAAAAGATTAGCTTCATCACAAGAATTGGTGCAGTAATCATTGCAGTATTGCAGTCAACAGCTTACTTCTTCTATCTTAGAAGCGGCGGATACATTTCAACAGCTGCAGACGGCAGCGCTTTCACTGGCGCATCTGCTGTACTCCAGGCTCTTGTAATTATCTTGGTATTAACTGCTGGTGCATGTCTCCTCATGTGGATGGGTGAGTCCATCAACCAGAGAGGCATCGGCAACGGTATTTCAATGATACTTTTCGCAGGTATCGTTTCACGTATTCCAACTACTATTACATATATATTTGGATACTTCTCATACGGCGGACTTTACTATTTGTTTGCACCACTCGCACTCATCATTATGATTGGTCTTGTAGTGTTCATAGTATGGATCGACAACTCAGAGAGAAGACTTCCAGTAGCATATGCAAAGCGTGTAGTAGGACGTAAGATGTATGGCGGTCAAAACACTCATATGCCTATCAAGGTTAATATGTCAGGTGTTATGCCAATCATCTTTGCAAGTTCAATTCTTTCTCTCCCACCTACAATTCAGATGTTCTTTGGTAACAGAATTCAGGCAGGTAGCGGACTTGAGAAATTCTTTAACTTGTTCAACTCAACTAACTGGTTCTATGGATTGATTTACTTCATTCTCATCATCTTGTTTGCTTATTTCTATGCTACTATTCAGTACAACCCAATAGAGATGGCTAACAACTTGAGAAAGAACAGTGGTTCAATCCCAGGCATTAGACCTGGTAAGCCAACCTCAGATTATATTGCTAAGGTTCTTTCAAGAATCACATTGCTCGGCGCTCTCCTTATAAGCGTTGTTGCAATTCTTCCAATCGTATTCTCACAGATCACATCACTTTGTTGCCCACAGGCAATGAACTTGTCCCTTGGTGGTACATCAGTTATCATCTTGGTTGGTGTAGCTCTTGAGACAGTACGTCAGCTTGAATCTCAGATGATGATGCGTCATTATAAGGGATTCCTTGACTAAGACCCAGGAGGGACTTATATGAATATAATTTTTCTTGGCGCTCCAGGCGCAGGCAAAGGTACACAGGCAGAAATAGTTGCTGAAAAGTACAATATTCCAACAATTTCAACAGGTAACATTATTCGTGAAGCTTTAAAGAACGGCACAGAGATGGGCCTTATAGCTAAAGCTTACACAGAGGCTGGCCAGCTTGTTCCTGACGAAGTTGTAATAGGTATAATTAAAGAGAGACTTGCAAAGGGTGACTGCGAAAACGGTTTCATCCTTGACGGTTTCCCAAGAACAATTCCTCAGGCTGAGGCTCTCGATGCAATGGGAATCGTTATCAACAAGGTTGTTGATATTGAAGTTCCTGATGAAGCTATCGCTGAGCGTATGACAGGCCGTAGAGTTTGCCCAGATTGCGGCGCTTCTTATCATCTTGTTAACAAGAAGCCAGCAAAGGAAGGCATCTGCGACGCTTGTGGCGCAGCCCTTATTCAGCGTAAGGATGACGCTCCTGAGACAGTAGCAGACAGACTCAAGGTTTACCATGATCAGACAGAGCCACTTAAGGGCTACTATGAAAAGACTGGTAAGCTTGAGATCGTAGAAGGACTTGGCAGTGTTGCTGATATTACAGCACGCGTTATCAAGGCTTTAGAGGACTAATACATGATAGTGCTTAAAACATCTCGCGAACTAGAATTAATGCGCGAAGCATGTAAAATTTCTGCACAAGCGCTAGAGGTTGCTGGACAGGCAGTAAAGCCGGGTATCTCAACATGGGAGATCGACAAAATTGCCTATGATTTCATAAAGAAACAGGGAGCAGAACCCAACTTCCTTGGTCTTTATGGATTTCCAGGAACCGCATGTATTTCCATAAACGACGAGGTTATTCATGGAATACCAAGTAAGAACCGTATCCTAAAGGAAGGCGACATCGTCTCAATTGACCTTGGCGCAAAAATCCATGGATTTAACGGTGACAACGCGGCAACATTTGCTGTAGGCACAATCAGTGCCGAAGCTCAGCGTTTGCTTGATACCACTCGTGAATCTCTCTACGAGGGTATCAAGGCGGCTGTCGCTGGTGGACGCGTTGGTGACATTGGTCATGCAGTACAGGAGTACTGCGAAAGTCGTGGCTTCGGTGTCGTTCGTGAATACGAAGGACACGGCGTAGGCGCGAAACTTCATGAAGACCCCGGCGTACCAAATTTCGGTACAGCCGGCAGAGGCATAAGACTTCTTCCGGGAATGACAATTGCTATTGAGCCTATGATTACAGAAGGCACATACAAGATTAAGCAATTGCCAGACGGATGGACAGTCAAGACAGCCGATGGTAAACTCGCTGCCCACTTTGAACATACAATAGCTATCACAGACAATGGTCCAGTGATACTTACACAGGTTTAAGTGGCGAAAAGTTGGAGGTTTTAATATGTCAAAGCAGGATATGATCGAAATCGAAGGTACTGTTATTGAGGCATTACCAAACGCTATGTTCCAGGTAGAACTCGAGAACGGTCACCAGATACTTGCCCACATCTCTGGTAAGCTTCGTATGAACTACATACGTATTCTTCCAGGTGATAAGGTAACAGTAGAAATGTCGCCATACGACTTGACAAGAGGTCGTATTACATGGCGCTCAAAGTAAGAATTAATTTTAACTTAGGAGGTAACACAAATGAAAGTCAGACCTTCTGTAAAGAAAATGTGCGATAAGTGCAAGATAATTAAGCGTAACGGTAAAGTTATGGTTATCTGCGAAAATCCAAAGCACAAACAACGCCAGGGCTAATAGCCCATATCATTTTAAGGAGGCACACAAATGGCTCGTATTTCAGGTGTAGATTTACCAAGAGATAAGAGAATAGAAGTTGCCCTTACCTACATTTATGGTATTGGTCAGAAGACAGCAAAAGATATCATTGCTGCCACAGGCGTAAATCCTGACACAAGAGTTAAGGATTTAACTGAAGACGACGTAGCAAAGCTTCGTGAGTACATTGACCACAACCTTAAAGTAGAGGGTGACCTTCGAAGAGAGACAGCTCTTGAAATCAAGAGACTTGTTGAAATCGGTTGCTACCGTGGTGTTCGTCATAGAAAGGGCCTTCCAGTAAGAGGTCAGCGTTCTAAGACAAATGCTCGTACACGCAAGGGTCCAAAGAGAACCGTTGCAAACAAGAAGAAGTAATTAGGGAGGGGTACAATTGGCTACTAAAGGTGCAAAGAAAACCACAGCCACACGTAGACGTCGTGACCGCAAGAATGTAGACCGCGGTGCGGCACATATCCAATCCACTTTCAACAATACAATCGTTACTATCACTGATACACAGGGTAACGCAGTATCATGGGCTTCAGCTGGTGAGATGGGCTTCAGAGGTTCAAAGAAGTCTACTCCATTTGCTGCACAGACAGCTGCAGAAGTAGCTGCTAAGACAGCAGTTGACCAGGGTATGAAGACTGTTGAAGTATATGTTAAGGGACCAGGCGCTGGTCGTGAAGCAGCTATCCGCGCATTGCAGACAGCTGGTCTTGAAGTAACATCAATCAAGGACGTTACTCCAATTCCTCACAACGGTTGCCGTCCACCAAAGAGAAGACGCGTTTAATTTAGGAGGAAAAAATTATGTCAAGATATACCGGTGCGGTTTGTAAGCAGTGCCGTCGTGAGGGCAAGAAGCTTTTCCTCAAGGGCGACAGATGCTATACAGGTAAGTGCGCTCTCGAGCGTCGCTCATATGCCCCAGGTCAGCATGGCCAGGGCCGCAAGAAGAGTTCAGAATACGGTATCCAGCTTCGCACAAAGCAGCAGGCTCGTAGATACTATGGTATTCAGGAGAGTCAGTTCCACAAGTACTTCCTTATGGCTGAAAAGCAGGAAGGTATGACAGGTGAGAACTTACTTAAGATCTGTGAAAGCCGTCTTGATAACGTTGTATATTTGCTTGGCTTCGCTAGCTCACGTCAGCAGGCTCGCCAGCTCGTAGTACACGGTCACTTCAAGGTAAACGGCAAGAAGTGTGATATCCCATCATATCTTCTTAAAGCAGGTGACACAGTATCAATCAAGGAGAAGAGTGCTGATACAGAAAGCTTCAAGGTTATTCTCGAAGCTAATGGTTCAAGACCAGTACCAACATGGCTCGAAAAGAAAGACAACAGCGGTAAGGTTATTACCCTTCCTGAGCGCGAGCAGATCGCAGCTCCTGTTGAAGAGCACTACATCGTTGAGTTCTACTCCAAATAATGCCGCATAAACTCACAATTTAATATGCGACATCAATGTTATCTAAGGAGGGTTTTGAATGATAAGTATCGAAAAGCCAAATGTTGAATGTCTCGACACTGGCGACACTTATGGCAAGTTCACTTTAGAACCACTTGAGAGAGGTTTTGGTACAACCGTTGGTAACAGCCTTCGTCGTGTACTTCTCTCATCTCTCCCAGGTTATGCTATAACATCCGTAAAGATTGATGGTGTTCTTCATGAGTTCACAACAATCCCAGGCGTTAAAGAAGACGTTACTGAGATAGTTCTTAACTTGAAGAGCGTAATCCTCAAGATAAATGGCGATGGCCCAAAGACAATGTACATTGAAGCATCTGGCGAGGGCGAGGTTACTGCAGGTGATATCAAAGCAGATTCAGATGTTGAAATTTTGAATCCTGAGCTTCACATTGCAAGCCTTGACAAGAACGCTAAGATTTCAATGGAACTTACAGCTGATGTAGGTCGCGGATACATCTCTGCTGAGCGTAATAAGGCAGAAATGCAGCCACCTATCGGCGTAATTGCTATCGATTCTATTTATACACCTGTATTAAAGGTTAACTATACTGTTGAGAATACTCGTGTTGGTCAGCGTATCGATTTCGATAAGCTCACACTCGAAGTATGGACAAATGGTACTATTTCTGCTAAAGAAGCTGTATCACTTGGTGCCAAGATCCTCAACGATCACCTCAAGTTGTTTATCGACTTGTCAGAAAACGAATTCATGGCAGACGTTCTCGTTGAGAAAGATGATAACTCAAGAGAAAAAGTTTTAGAGATGACCATTGAAGAACTTGATTTGTCTGTTCGTTCATTTAACTGCCTTAAGAGAGCAGGCATTAATACAGTAGAAGACCTTACGAATAAATCAGAAGACGACATGATGAAGGTTCGCAACCTCGGCAAGAAGTCTCTTGACGAAGTAGTTGCAAAACTTGATTCTCTCGGATTCTCACTTCGTAGAGAAGAAGATTAAGGGAAGGAGTGTTTTAATATGCCAGGTACAAGAAAACTTGGTAGAGCAAGCGACCACCGCAAGGCTATGCTTCGTGGTATGGTTACATACTTGCTTGAAAATGGCAAACTTGAAACCACCGTTACCCGTGCAAAAGAAGTACGTTCTATGACAGAGAAGATGATTACTCTTTCAAAGGATCCTTCACTTGCAGCAAAGAGACAGGTTATGGCTTATGTAACAAAGGAAGACGTAGCCAAGAAGCTCTTTGACGAGATTGGTCCAAAGTACAAGGACGTAAACGGCGGTTACTGCCGTATTATTAAGACAGGTCCACGTCGTGGCGATGCTGCTGAAATGTGCATCATCGAGCTCGTTTAATAGTACAGCAAAATATATAAAACAGGCCCGGAGCAACAGCTCCGGGCTTATTTTTTTGCATTATTTAAGCAATTAATGTATAGTATATCCTGTATGAAGTTTTAAGGAGACGCAATATGGAAAATAGAGACGTTGAATATTTTGATAAACTTTGGGCCGATTCCAATCCAAAGGATGGTATGAAGCACACAAGAGAGACATGGGATAGACTTGCTGGCGGATGGAAGAATGATCCGCCAGATGTCGCAGCTGCGAAGGATCAGCAGTGTCAAGATATGGCGAAATTTTTCGTTGAGCGCGGTGTAATTACAGAGGATTCCAATGTCATCGACATTGGATGTGGCTCTGGTAATTACGCTATGCAGTTTGCAAAAACCGCAAACTGGGTAACGTGCTCAGACATTTCGCCAAAGATGCTTGAATACTGCAAGGAATCAGCAGATGAGCAGGGTCTTGAAAACATTGATTACATTGATTGCGACTTTATTGATTTTGATATAGAAGAAGCAGGATGGGTTAAAAAATATGATCTTGTTTTCACATCTTTAACTCCTGCAATGGATGGCCTTAAATCAATTGAAAAGGTCAATAAAGTATCTCGTGAGTGGTGCTTTAATAACAGCTTTGTTTATCGTAAAGACAACCTTAGAAACGCTGTTATGGAAGGTGTTTACAACAAGCCTATTACTAACAAGTGGGGCAACAGTTCAACATACTGCTTGTTCAACATTCTTTGGCAGCTTGGTTACAAGCCTGAAATCCGCTATTATAAGGAAGTTATCGAGCATACTTTTGATCTTACAATGGATTTGTGCAAGGGCGTTACAATCAACGTAATTCGTGATCATGACCCAACTGAAGAAGAGGTTAAAAGGACATATGATTATTTGAATGAACATATGGCTGTAGATGGTAAAGTTACCAAAGTAACAGAGTCTCTCTTTGCATGGACCCTTTGGAATGTAAACAATTAAAAAATTGCTTTTATTATAATTATATAGTATAATTAATCAGTAAATTTAAAAGAGCTTTCGAGCTGTCTGTCCTAAAGCTTTTGCCATGGATTTTCAGCCGGGGCGGTTTTGGAAACAAATCCACCTTCCTTATTGAAAAGAGGGCACAGCATATCAGAGCTATAAGTGGGCTTCTCTTTTTGGAGAAGCCCTTATTTTTTTGGAGGAAAGACAATGAAAAGATTAATCGCATTAATAATGACATTGGTTATGTGTTTCTCTCTTGCTGCATGTACAAAGGCACCTGCGCAGGAGGAGAAGAAGGCTGATACGATAACTATCAAAGATATGATGGATCGTGAAGTTGAAGTTCCTGCAAATACTAAGGAAAATACAGTTGGTGCAACATATGGCGTTGCAACTCCATTTTTCACAACACTTGGAATCTCTGATAGAGTGCTCGCATGCAACTTTAAAAATAAGAGTTTCTTTAGAATTGTTGATAAGACAATTATTGGCGCAGAGGATATAGGAAATACAGAGCTTGATGCAGAAGCACTTGCAGCGTTGGCTCCTTCAATTTATATCTGCAAGGGCAAGCCTCAGGACTATGACAAGATAGAGGCTGCAACAAAGCTCGGAATCCCAACACTTACAATTTCTTCTGAGGACCCAGATGAGGTTATGTATTGCTATGAAATGCTTGGTAAGGCATTTGGCGTAGAAGAGCGTGCAACTGAGATTGTTAATTATATGAAGGCTGAACTTACGAACATTGATGAACTTGCTGCAACAATTCCAGAGGAAGAAAGAGTAACTGCAATGTGCATGGGCTCAGAACTTGGTCGTGTTGCAGGTGACGATATGCTTCAGACTATTATGTTAAAGCGTGTTGGTGCAAAGACAGTAGTTGATGATGTGGCAGAAGATAGATGGTGGGTAAACGTTGGAGTTGAAGATGTTTTCTCACGCAATCCAGAATATCTCTTCGTTACAAGTTCTAATGTTCTTGACTATAAGGTAGCAGAACTTTATGAGGATTCTTCTTGGTCAGCAATGACTGCTATTAAGAATCATAATGTTTATGTTATCCCAGCAAAGTTTGACTCTTGGGATATGCCAGGTCCTGGATATATTCTTGCAATGTATTTCATGATGCACTGCATGTATCCTGATGTAATACCAACAGATATGCTTCAGGAAAAAGTTGATTATTTCTATGAGTTCCTCTATGGAGCAACTATAACAGGTGAGGATATTGGATACGAATTCTAAGAAAAAAGTGAATACTGCTAGAAGCAATTTCTATGCTCTTGGACTTGATTTTTTATTGTTAGTGATTTTAGCACTTTGCATCATTATGGCGCTTTGTGCAGGAAAGTATCAGGTCACACCAAAGGAGAGCTTAGAAGTTCTCTTTGGTGAACTGCTCGGTAAGGGTGGCACTTATTCCGAAATGACGAAGAACGTTGTTATGGGTCTTCGAGTTCCACGAATATTTGCCAGCGTGCTCTGTGGTGTAACTCTTGCCATGTCTGGTGTTGCATATCAGAGTATCTTTAAAAACCCACTCATCTCTCCTGACTTTTTGGGTGTGTCATCTGGTGCATGTATCGGTGCTGCTGTAGCAATTTTGATGGGTCTTTCAGGACTCTATCTTTCTGCTTTTGCTTTTATAGGCGGTATCGTTGCTGTGCTTACTACAATTATGATTCCGACAATTATGAGAAGTGATTCTAATATCATGCTTGTACTTTCGGGTGTAATTGTTGGTGGTGCGATGAGTTCAATTCTTGGATTCATCAAGTACGTAGCTGACCCAGAAACAGAGCTTGCAGCTATAACATATTGGACTATGGGTAGTTTCTCATATGTAACATTGGATGAAATCGGTAGTGTTATTTGGACAATGATAATACCAATGGTAGTCCTCTTTGCTATGTCATGGTGGCTTGATATTTTGTCGATGGGTGAATCAGAGGCAAGGTCACTTGGTGCCAATATTAAGGTGATTCGTAATATTGCAATTGCATGTGCGACACTTATGACAGCAAGTTCAGTATGTATTTCAGGTACCATTGGTTGGATTGGACTTGTAATTCCACATTTTGCCCGTATGCTTGTTGGACCTAACAATACAAAGCTTATTCCAGCAGCGGGTCTTATCGGTGGCATATTCTTGCTGCTTGTTGATACATTGACTCGTTCAATCGGTGTAGCCGAAATGCCAGTAAGTATTTTGACAGGACTTATTGGTGCTCCGTTTTATGCATTACTTCTCTACAGACAAAGGAAGACACTATCATGATTATTGAAGCAGAGAAGTTAAATTTTTCATATACAAAAAATGGCAGGCAAATACTTCGTGATGTCTCTTTGACATTACAAGAAGGCGAGATAATGTCGATACTTGGCCCAAACGGAGCGGGCAAAAGTACACTTCTCAATTTGCTTGCGGTTTTAAATCAGCCTAATTCTGGCACTATAAAGCTTTGTGGCAAGGACACTAAAAAAATGAAGCCACGCGAAGTGGCATCAATAATAAGTTATGTTCCTCAAAATCATACACCGGCTTTTTCATACACTGTTTTTGATTTCGTCCTTATGGGACGCGCACCAAAGATAGGAATGTTTGAAAAGCCAAGTAGCACAGATTTTGAAATAGTGCAACAAGTACTTGAGGATATTGGCATTGCTGACTTGGCTGATAAAGCGTATACAGAGATATCTGGTGGTGAGCGTCAGCAGGCAACAATTGCCAGGGCTTTGGCGCAAGAGCCAAAGGCAATCCTCTTTGATGAGCCTACAGCTCACCTTGATTATGGCAATCAGCTCAAGACTCTTCGAGTTATAAGGAGTCTGTCTGAAAAGGGTTACGCAGTTATTATTACAACACATAATCCGGATCACGCAATTATGCTTGGTGGTACAACTGGCGTGCTAGATCGCAACGGCCATTTCGAAACAGGTCTTTCAAATGAGATAATTACAGAAGAAATGCTCAATAACGTATATGGTCGAACAAATCTAAAACTCACATATATGGAAGATGTTGATAGGTACATTTGTGTACCTCCAAACCTTTAAAGTTAGGGGAGATAAAGATGAAACTTAAAAGAGCAGTAGCGCTTTTGATGGCATTCGTAATGTGCTTCTCACTTGCAGCGTGTGCAAGCGGTGGCGATGTCAAGAAGGCAAAGGAAGGCTATCATTTGGTAACAGATGGAATGGACCGCACAACTGAGGTGCCAGACAACGCACAGCATGTTGCAGCAATGAATGGTCCTACATTTGAAATGTGCTTGTGCCTTGGCGCAGCTGACAGAGTTGTCCTTACAAAGGCACCACAGACATCTAATTATCCAGCAGCACTTCTTGTTTATCCAAAGGTTGCTAAAATTGAAGGTTTTAACAACGTAAATCCTTCTGCAATCGTAAATATCGAGGATTATCTCCAACGTGGAATTGACCTCGTTCTTTATTACAACAACGAGGAAGAAGTTAAGAAGTTTGAAAACGTTGGTATCGCAGCAGTAGTTCCAATCCTTTCAACTTCAGATATTTCTGACCTTGATTATTGCCTCAATATGTCAATTGATGATTACAAGGCTCGCAGTGCAAAGTCAATGCGTATCACAGCTGAGGCACTCGGCGGCACAGCACTTGATAGATTTGCAAAGTGGGAAGAGTATACAAACAATATCCTTGATTTGCTCTATGAGCGTACCAAGGATTTGAAGGATGAGGACCTTCGCACAGTTTACTGGGGTAACACTTGGGGTGAAAACATCCTCTCTTCTTACTACATCACAAACCGTGCATATGAGATTAGACTTGCAGGAGGCAAGGTACTTGGTCCTACAACAGGTGGTAACTTCCCAGAGATTAATGAGGAACAGCTCTATGAGTGGGATCCAGATATTATCCTTGTAGATAACCACGGTAACAGCCCTGACCTTGTTAAGAAGCACGTTATGACAAACGAAAAATATGCAAACCTCAGTGCTGTTAAGAATGAGGATGTATACAGAATCCCTGCTGGTGTATTCTTCCTTGATAAGGGTTCAACAACAGCTCTTATGACACTCTGGCTTGCAACAATTATTCAGCCAGACCTCTTCTCTGATATCTCAATGGTAGAGGAACTTCAAAAGTACTACAGCCAATTCTATGATTATGAACTTTCAACTGAGGATGCTCAGCATATCTTAGATGGTTGGTATTATTCATCAGGAGAAGCTAATGAGTGATAACGTAGAACTCGATTTAAAAAATGTTGAAAAGAAAACGTCGCCAATCACATGGGTGATAATGATAGTGCTTCCTTTTGTACTATTCTTTGTTTCACTCTTCCTTGGTCGATACATGATTAATCCTAGCGACGTTGCTAAAATCTTAATAGATCAAATTCCTGGCGTGAACATCACGCCAACATGGGAGACAACCGCTGAAACAGTAGTCCTTCGTGTGCGATTCCCACGTGCTGTTATGGCAGCCCTTGTAGGCGCCGGCCTTTCAATGTCGGGCGCCGCATTCCAGGGCATGTTCCAAAACCCACTGGTATCGCCTTACGTACTTGGCGTTTCAGCAGGTGCAAGCTGCGGCGCAGCTTTCGGTCTTTTGATGTCATGGCCAACATGGATGGTTCAAATTGTTGCATTTGCATTTGGTATTCTTGCAGTTGCAATCACATATTCAATGGCACATCTTTATAAGACCACACCGATTTTGATGCTCGTCCTCTCCGGTATGGTTGTGTCGGCTTTCTTCCAAGCGATGGTATCGCTTATCAAGTTTGCAGCCGACGATGAGGATAAACTCCCAGCTATTACGTTCTGGCTTATGGGTAGTATTGGTAAGGTTGGTCTTGATGACTTGGCACCTTCTGCTATACCGATGATACTAGCAATGGTAGTGCTTTACGCCATCAGATGGAGGCTCAATGTCCTGTCTATGGGTGAGCGTGAAGCTGAGACATTAGGTGTTAACACAGAGCGCGTTAAGCTCGTTGTTATTATTACAACCACATTGATTTCGTCATTGACTGTTTCTCTCTGCGGAATCATCGGTTGGGTTGGACAGGTTATTCCTCACTTCTGTCGAATGATTGTTGGACCTAACCATAAGGCACTTATTCCAGCAACGATATTTGTCGGCGCATCGTATATTATTGTTATTGATAACCTCTGCCGACTTGTATCAATAACGGAAATACCAATCGGTATTTTGACATCTGTAGTAGGTGCTCCTGTATTTGCTTACCTTCTTCGTAAGACAAAAGGAGGTTGGGCATAATGAGTGACGAAATTATGGTAAAGGTTGAGAATGCGACCTTCTCATATGGCAAGAAGCCAGTGTGGGAAAACATCAGCCTTGAGGTTAAGCGAGGCGAATGTCTCTCGCTACTTGGGCCTAACGGATGTGGCAAGACAACACTTCTCAACTGTATCTCTGGTTCAAACCCATTGACATCTGGAAGCATTCAGTTGCTTGGTAAAGAAGTTTCAGCCTATGACGTAGGTGAAAAGGCAAAGCGTCTTGGATATGTATTCCAAGAACACAGCGCTCCATTCCCTTACACATCAATAGAGGTTGTACGTATGGGACGCACACCTCATTTGGGACTCTTTGGTTCGCCAGATGAAAAGGATACAGAGCTTGCATATAAGATTATGGAGGACCTTGGAATTGCTCACCTTGCCGGTGAGAGTTACACCCAGATATCTGGTGGTGAGCGTCAGCTCGTGCTTATCGCTCGTACGCTCTGCCAACAGCCAGACATCTTGCTCCTCGACGAACCAACATCCCACCTTGATTTTAAAAATCAAGCATTGGTTCTTCGAAATGTTAAGAAGCTCTCTGATGCCGGAATGACAATCATTATGACGAGCCACTTCCCAAACCATGTTTGGCATGTTGGTGACAGAGTAATAATGATGGGTTACAACGGCATCATCGCGGACGGAAAAGTGGATGATGTAATGACAGAGGAAAACCTCTCTAAAACATACGGTGTTCCGGTTCGCATTTTTGAAGGAAAGTCCGGGGACAAAGAAAACAAGTTCTGCGACCCCGATTTGGATTAATGGAGGAATTATTTATGAAAAGATTAGTAGCACTCCTTCTTGCATTGGTTATGCTTTTTGCACTTGCAGCTTGTGGCGCAAAGACAGCTGCTCCAACAGATGAGCCTAGCAACGCAGCAGGAGAAGAAGAGACAACAAAGTGGAAAGACAAGATGGCATCTCTTGAAAAGCCAACTGATGCTCCTCGTGTAGTAATTTTCCAGAACTTCATCAAGTTTGATGATTCAGTAAAAGACTTTGCTGATTTTGGTGGCAAGCCAACAGCAGACGGTAAGACATATTCAATCGCAACACTTGATAAGGTGTTGACTCAGGGTGTTGAGGGCGACCTTACAATCCTTGATAAGGACGGCAATTCAAAGACAGCTAGTGCATCAGATCTTGCAGCTGCTACTGTAACAGTTAGCGAAGAGGGCACAGGCTCAATCAAGATTGGTAGCGTAACAGTTGATAATTTCGCTTATTTAATCACAGCAAACAAGGAAGCTTTGCTCTTTGTAAATCCAGAAGAGACAATCACTCTTCCTGATATGTTTAAGGCACTCGGATACGACGCTTGCACAAACGTATTCGCAACTGCATCTGACGGTTACTGGTGCTTAACAGATAACGCAGGAGAGGCAGAGGGTTCTGAGATTCGCGGCACACTTTCCGGTGCTGTTAACTGTAACCTTGCTGTTGAAGGCAAAGGTGGCGCTGGTAAACTTAACGACCTCTTCTATATCGATATAGTTGATTAAGGTGATTTATATGAAAAAGATTATTGCACTTGCACTTGCACTCGTAATGGTGCTTTCTTTTGCAGCATGTGGCGGAGTAAAACTCAACGACACAGCTGACAGAGCACCAATCACAGTTTATTTAGACGGCAAAGAAATTGCCAAGATTACAAAGGACGACTTTGCTAAGAAGACAGCAACTAAGGTTCTTGGTGACGACAATTATTATGGTAAGGATCTTGCAACATTGCTCAAGGGTAAGGCAGATCTTGCTACAGTAAATGCTGTTTTCACAAAGTCAGCTGATGGTTATGCAGCATATTTTGCTGGCGCTGCTGATTTGTTTGTAGCAACATTCAAAGCAAATGACGCTGGTGAATTTGAGCCGGTTGATGCTTTCACACTTGCATCAAAGGACAGCAAGGCAAAGGAAGTAACTGATATATATCTTTTGTCAGCAGCACAGGATTGGAAGACAGTATTTTCAATCGATGGTGAGGATAAGGAATTCACAATCAGTGATTTCATGGCACTTAAGCCACAGTTTGTAACACTTGGTCACAAGTACAATGGTGGTGCTGATTATTTCGAAGGCGAATTCTTAGCAATTGATACCAAGACACTCTATGAGTCATTTGGACTTGAACTTACAGAGGGCACAAACGACAATGGTGACAAGGTTTACTATGCTGACGGCTATGACATCGAATTCTTCGGTGGCGTACAGGGTAGCGATACTGACATTGAAAAGAAAGTCAACAAGGACTTAAAGTCTGAGCCACTTGTTGAGAAATCAGGATGGCTTTGCTACTATTTCGTACTTGTTAACGGTGGCGACTATCATGATATAGCAAACGCTGATCTTGATTTGTCTTGTATCTTAAGTGGTACAGGCATTCGTTGGATGTGCACACCTATTGAAAAGGTTACACTTACAAAGGCAGCAGAATAAGAATTAAATTAGGTGACGGCCTATTTAAGATATTAAAAAAATATTTTTTTAAAGGAGAGATTCACTATGAAACTTTCAAAGATTCTTGCACTCGTAATGGCACTTGTTATGGTATTTGCTTTTGCAGCTTGCTCTAAGGCTCCTGCAGCAGAGACACCAACAGAAGCTCCAACAGAAGCTCCAACAGAAGCTGCTCCAGCAGCTCCAGAGGGTGCTCCAGAACTTGCTGATTGCACAGGTAAGTTCGAATTCGCAGCTTTCTCATTCAAGGTAAACGATGTTGAAATCAACAACGACCTTATGAAGGACGCTACAATGTGGAAGGTTAAAGACCTTGAAACAGTTAACTCAAAGGGTAACGCTTCTGTATCAACATACAGCGGCTATGCTATCAAGGACGTTCTTGCAGCAGCTGGTTGCCCAGATGCAACAAAGCTCATCCTTACATGCAACGATGGTTATGAGATCGAGTTCACAATTGATGACACAAACGCTCCATACTGCCTCGTAGCAATCGAGAAGGATAAGGAACTCGCTGAAGAAGGCGTATTCTTTGCTCCATGCCTTGAAGAGACATCTTCAAACTATGCAAAGAACGTTGTTTCTATCACAGCTGAATAATTTGAACATTATTTAATTTCAAAGTGAATCTAAGGAGGGTGTGACGGCACCCTCCTATGATTCAGTTTTAAGGAGAATTCTCATGAATATATTCGAAGAAATCGTTAAAGCAGAAAAATCACTTAAGGCATTTGCAGTAGTAACAGTAATTGAAAGTGATGGACTTGGAACAGCAAACCCTGGTAAAAAGATGGTTCAATATGCTGATGGTACTCATGTAGGTACTATCGGTGGCGGTACTTTTGAATATGATTGCATGAAGACAGTGGCTGGAATAATTGCAAAAGGCAAAAGTACACAGGTCATTGAATATGCAGGAGTTAAATTACTCGTGGAGTCATATGCACCAGCAACAACAATTGTTGTTGTAGGTGGCGGACATGTTGGTAATGCACTTTTGAAGACAGCAAAGCTATTACCTTTTGCAACTATTCTTGTTGATGACAGAGACGAGACTCAAATTGGTGAGAGCATTGAAATTGCAGATATCTTTATTCATTGCACAGACTATGAGGAGGCTCTCCTCTCAGAAGAGATTCCAGATGGCGCATTTGTATTCTGTGGCGCATGGAGTCATGACTATGACGCCGCAGCCTTAAAGGGTGCGCTTCAGCGCGACTTTGCATATGTTGGCATGGTTGGCTCACACGCTAAGGTGGACAAGATATTTGGTTTCCTTTTAGACCGCGGTGTGGCACAAGCCGACCTCGACAAAGTCTTTACACCAATCGGCCTTGATATTGCCGACGGCAGCCCTGCCGAGATAGCTTTTGCTATCATGGCTGAGATGCTCATGGTCAAGAACAAGGGCGAAGGCACAAACTGCAAGTCAATTGAAAACAGATTCCTTGCAAGCAACTGCGAAAGCATGAAAAAACCAATGGGGGATTAATTGATGAAAAGATTAGTAAGTATTGCTCTTATCTTAGTTTTAATCTTTGCACTTTCAGCTTGCTCAAAGCCTGGCACTCCTGTCCCAACAGATTTCCCAGAGCCAGAGCCTGAGACAATTGAAGTTCCTTTTCCACTTGAGAGTGGCGATGATATCCACACAATAGCATTTGTATCTGATACACAGCGCTATGCATTCAAGGATTCTACTACCAACAAGGACATGATAAAGGCCCTTGTTGATGATAAAGATAAATACAGCATTGAGTATGTAATCCATTCAGGTGACCTTGTGCAGACCCCTGACAAGGAGGATGAATGGCAGGTTGCAAAGGAAGCAATGAGCCAACTTGATGGTATCATCCCTTATGGCGTGCTCGCTGGTAACCACGACCAGGATTCTGGTGATGAGCGCTTTACTTTGTACACAAAGTATTTTGGCGATGAGACATATAGCGGCTGTGATTACTCTGCTGGTTCATTTGAGAACTGCCGTGCTCACGCACAACTTGTTACAATCGGCTCAAATGATTTTGTAGTTGTATATATCAGTGATGATCCAAGCAAAGATTGCATTTCATTTGCAAATGATATATTTGGAAAGTATCCAGACAGAATTGGTATCTTGGTTACTCATAAATATTTAGAGCCTGATTTGTCACTTGATGAGATGGGTGAATACATGCTTGAGAAGATTGTTAAGCCTAATGATAATGTAAAACTCGTTCTCTGTGGTCATGAGTCCGTAGCGGGATATCTTGAGACTAAGATTGATGACGAGCGCACAGTACTTCAAGTGATGGCAAACTATCAGGATGCTGGCACAAAGGGCACAATGATGTACCTTCAGATTAATGAGAAGGCAAAGACATTGACCGGCATCTCATATTCTCCAGTAACAGATTCATATGAGGGCTACAAGAATCAGAGTGATGATCAGTTTAGAGTAGACCTTCCTTGGTGATAAGATGAAGTGTAATTATTGTGAATGGCGTTGCGATTTAACAAACGGAAACGGCATCTGCGGCAGGTATAAATGTGAAAATGACAAAGTTGTTGAATGTGAACCATTCAACTGGATTGATTTTTACCCTTATACCGTTGAGAGCATGCCGTTTTACCATGTAATGCCAAATGAGTATGTAATACAGACTGGTACAGTGAGCTGTAACGCTCACTGTAGTTATTGTATTAATTCACATTTGGCAATAGAAGAAAACAGCGCCCGCAAGCTTAAGCACAAGAGCGCAGAGTCGCTTGTTGCGCTCTGCAAGCAAATGGACTGTAAGGGCGTAGTTTTTGCAATTAACGAGATAACTTGTTTTATCCCATCTGCAATAGAGGTTGCAAAACGGCTTCATGCAGAAGGTCTCAAGGTGGGCTGCCTTACTAATGGTTTTGAAACCGAAGAGACAGCGCATCTTCTCGCTGACAACATGGACTTTATCAATGTAAGTCTCAAGTCGCTGTCAGATGAGTTCTATAAGAAGGATTTGGGACTTTCATCTGTACAGCCTGTTCTTCGCAACATAAAAATCTTTAATGACAAAACTCATCTTGAGATAGTTACACCGCTAGTTCATGAGGTTGTTGAAAACGAAATTTATGACATAATGGATTTTATCTATGGCGTAAATCCAGAAATTGTGTGGCACCTTTTCCGCTTGATGCCAAATAATGAACGTGCAGATGAGCGAGATATGACACACGAGGAAATGCTAAAAATATATGAGACAGCAAGACAGAAGTTGCCTTATACCTATCTCGGTAACTTTGCTGGTTCTCAGTGGGTGGATACGTATTGTCCAGACTGTGGAGAACTAATCATCAAACGTATTTGTACGGGCGCATGGCTCGGTGGTACAGTGTTCAATAATTTGGTTGATGGTCAGTGTCCAAAATGTGGCAAAAAGATTTCAGGAGTGTTTTAAATGTACGAGATAATGCTTGATGTAAATGGATGGCAGGGCTTGTTTGATTTTCAAACAGGTGAGGCTTTGCCATTTGAGAACAAGCCTTATCTTGAACTCGCAAAAGAGGTTTCTAAAAGACATCCATATCCAGGTGATTTAAATCCAAGTGTTTTTGCTTGGACTACAGATTTCGCACTTGATGTTGTAAAGGAATACAATCCACAACTTATGCTCATTTCGTATGCAAACGCTATGATTACTCGCGTCAATTCAAAATTGACTACAGTTGAAACAAAGGATTTGGAGAGACTGGTTTTGTCTGAGGCCTTCCGTTTTGCAGAGGAAGCAGATTATGAGCCAATTATTGTAAGCACTGGTAATATGAAAAAAATTGATTTGGTTGTAAATACCGATGATATAGAAGGTTATTTCAACGTTTCGACCGATCCTTACGTTGGAGGTATCTTTGGCGCAACAGCAAAGGACTATGAGACTGTTCAAAATATGAATGGCATCAAGTCATATATGACAAAGAATGAGTTTATTAAGACGTATCATTTATATGATGAATATGCGCTTGAGAGGACACCGGATATTATCCTCTTTGCCGATGATAACTTTGCCCTTACAAATACGGGCAACAGAGGTACAACACTCGAGGAAATAAGTGAAAAGAAAAAGACCTTCAAAGCTTTTTCAAAGCTTTCTGGTCTCCCAAATGATATATTTGAATTTAGGTCTTTTATTGATTCGCAACTAAAGAGCGGTAAGCGAATAGCCGTTATTGTTGTCGAAGGTGTTGATGACGAAAGCATGCCAGATGGTTCGATAGATGTAAACAAAGAAAGTGATGGCATTTATTATTCAGAGGGTGTTCTTTTCTACTATGCTCTCCTAAACGCAAAGAAGTTTAACGTTGTTGGTATGCCATATATTTTCCACAATCCGTTTATCAAGAAAAAGCCAGGCGCTAGATATTCATTTAGTTATATTAAAACTGATGAGTTCCAGGACCCAATTGGATTTAATAGAGACTTTAAAACGGCATCTGTTGGCACACGTTCGGGAATATTCCATTCGGCGTGTATGTGTGATTACTCGTTTGAATGTCATTGCAGAGGACTCGCAGAGTCTGGTGTATTGACTTTTGTAAATGGAAAAAATTTTGAGAATGAATAGGTGAAGAAAATGAAAAAGTTTTTAGCGATTATTCTAACTCTTTTGATGGTTCTCAGTTTTGCTGCTTGTGCACAAGGTGAGACAGGAAAAGTCGAGGAAGAAACAGCAAAAGTTGCTGCACTTCCAAAGGCAGAGGTTGACTCTGAGTCTATGTTCGGCGTAGATAAGAACATAACTATCAAAAACGTAGATGAGTATTTAGGTCGTGAGGACACAGTGTATCGTGACATGCGACTTCTCTATGACCCGGCTGACTATGCTGCTATCGGTGGAGACGCTGACCTCTCATTCTCTATCAAGGGATTTAAAGTTGTTCCTTATCCATTTATCGGTACACTTCAAGTACTCCCAGTTGATGGCGCTTATACGGGCGAATGTCTCTATACAGTAGAGTGGAACGATGACGGTACTGTAAAGAGCGCAACTCCAAATTACAAGGAGTCAGAGCTTGCACTCAAGGAACTCTTCCCACAGGACAAGAACATTCTTCTTACATGTGGTGGCGGCGGATATGCCGGCATGACAAGAACACTTCTTATCTTCCTTGGATGGGATGAGTCAAAGCTCTATAACATCGGTGGCTCTTGGGAATATGAGGGCAAGAACAAGTTCGAAATTGCTGTTTACCCAGAGGACGCTAATGATGCAACTTTCCTTGCAACATGGCGCGCCGATTATGCATTTATCGAATTTGAAAAACTTCATCCAGTAGAGGCAGAATAAGATGAAAAAGATACTAAGTATTTTGCTCCTTGTTGCTTTGCTACTCACAACTTTTACTGCTTGCACAAGCGGAAAAGAAGAGGATGCAAAGGGAACGGGCAAAACAACAGACATAGAAAATCCTTATGATATGTTTCACTATACGCACTATGCTTCTGGTGGAACACCAGAAGAAGAAACAGCAGTAGTGCTCTTTGAACAATCAAATGCTACTTTTACTTCATATCAGATAGCTTTCATTTCATGCACATGTCGTGATCCATCGGTAAATTATTACTCCGTAATGTATATTGAACTCCTCAACACAAAGCAAAATCCGGAGGATGCATCAATCAGAGCAATTACTTTTTCTGATGGCAAAGGACTTTGGGGTGATAGTAATCCAACTTACGGAACAACAAACTATACACCAGAGTACTTTAATGAAAACTTCGTCCAACCAATGGTTGGTAAGACCAAGGCTGACTTTGACGCATGGGGTGGTTATAAAAAGCAAATTGAGGGAATTGATGTCGATGCTGTGACGGCCGCATCTGTCTCAACAAGTAACATTACTTCTTGTATCAAATCCCTATTTGAATATCACGTCAACAAATACTACAAAACAAATGCTGACGCATAGAGGAGGAAAACAATGAAGAAAACAAGAATTATTAGATTTCTTGTCGTTGCTATGCTTGCTGTAATAGTAATATTTACTTTTGCTGGTTGCGGTAAGTACGACGTAACTCTCTTTAGTAATGTTGATTTCTCAAATTCACCATTTAAGCACATTACTAATGGAGGCAAGGGCGGAGAGAGCCCATATAACATCAATGCTATTACTGGTGCTACTCTCACAATCGAAGGCCCTGGCATGAATTCATCTGTTCCATTCTCAACTAAGGAACTTGAGAACACAGATGCAGGTCTTGTTCGTGGACTTTACAAGGATAAAACTGGTGTAAAGGCTTACGAAGGAATCGATGTTTACTATCTTTTAAACAAGATGGGTGAAGGCGAGAACGCTATTACCCTTACGGACACTGCTTTCAAGGTAGTATTCAAAAACTCAAATCGTGAAGACGTTGCAACACTCACACTTAAGGATATTAAGAAAGCGCATGATGACGGTCAGCCTGTTCTTATTACTTACGGTATTGGTGATGAGACTTGCAAAACAGTTGCACCATATGTTTTTGATGGTGCAAATGAAGGCGAGCATACACAGGGCTATGTCGCTGCTCTTAACAATGAGGACGGTTGCTTAAAGCTTGTTTATAACTATACAAAGTATGGTGACAACAAGGACTATAAGACATTCTCAAACTGCGCATATCTCTATGTAGAAGAGGAAAAGACACCTGGATTTAAGCACAGCGAAGAATCAGGTGAGGCTTATGCAAATGAGAATCTCACAGATTACATTATTTCTGTAAGTGGTAAGACACTTGGTTATGAGCTTGACTTCACAGTTAAGCAGCTTGAAGCACTTGTTGAGCACAACAAGGATGGCTCAATCAAAGAGGGTGGCCTTGGATACAAGGATTACTATTCACTTGCCAACAACACATATTGGTATGTAAACGAGTATGAGGGACTCGACCTTTATAAGTTCCTTCAGTATGTTGGTGTGCCAAGTGCAGAAGAACTTGGCAAGGACGCTGAAAAGACAAACGTAACATTCTCTGCATCAGATGGTTACACATCTGCGGAGAAGTTTACTATGGCTCAGCTTTCTGACCCTAACAACTTTGGTTACTACAAGAAGAACTCAGCAGACCTTGACGATGGTACTTATGTATCAACAAACGCTGACCTTGTTAAGACTGGTTATCCTGTAATGCTTGCATATGGTGTTAACAGTTATCCATATACAATAACAAATGAGGACGAAGGTTTCGTTCCTGGTCTTTCAAACAACGGCGGTCCAATGAGAGTTATCTTTGGTAAGACAGAGTACGGCCATGCAAATGGTTCTAACCAGATTCAGTACTTGTCTAACATCGTTGTAGGTTCTAACTATATGCTTTCAACACATAACGGATCACGTGTTGAGGCACAACAGGAATATGCTCAGGATAAGTTACAGATTAAGGTAAACAATGTTGACGGTTCTGTACTTTCTGATGAGAACTACAAGGTTAATGATGTTGAGGACATCATCTATGGTGAGGATGCAACAAATAACCAGATTAAGGCTGCAAAAGTAAAGGCTGTTTATGATGATGACATCTATGAGGGCGTAAACTTAGAGTTCATGCTTTCTGATATAGTTGGTATCCCAGGTATCAACGGTACAGTTACATTCTCAAATGGCAAGGATAAGTTGAAGGTTGAAATCTCTGACCTCTTTGCGGAGAAGTCAATCATTGCATTTGCAAAGAACGGTTCTCCTCTCGTTCCAAATGAGAAGAGTGACGGTTATGTAGCATCTTATAAGCTCAATCCATTTGGCAAGAACGATCCAGCTGACTATAAAGTTGACAATGCTGGTGGTCCACTTATGATCATCGTTCCTACTAAGGATGGCAATAAGTATATCAAGAACGTAACATCAATTGTTGTTAACGTTGAGCCTGATCAGTACGCTCACTTAAATGGCGATGCTGCTAAACTCTCAGAGAATACAATTTCATTCTCTGGTGAAGGTGTAAATGCTAACAAGTCTTACACAGTTGCAGACCTTGAAGGTATGCAGAAGATGGCCAAGACTTATGACTTTGGTAAGGAGAGATACAGAGGTATTCCTATGTATGACCTCCTCTTGAACGTTGGCCTTAGATATAACGCTAGTGAAGTAATTATCACTTCAAAGGATGGCTCAAGCGAGACATTTAAGCTTGGTGACCTCCGCGGAGCAGAAGGCGAGTCAGCTCCACTTCTTGCTTTTGGTGTTGGTGACACCAAGAAAGCACAGAAGGTAGGTTCACCTCTTATGGAGGATAAGGGCCCACTTATGTTCGTAAGTGCCGACAAGAAGGTTAAGTCAGTTGAAAAGATTGAGGTAACTGCAGTTGAAATGGCATCATGGGATCACAACGCATCTGACCTCTATACATCTTTCCTTGACGAACCATTCACAGTTGTTATCAAGACAGGTTCTGGCGAGAAGACATATGAGTACACACTTGGCGAACTTGAGAAGATGACAGACCTTGTTGAGAGAACAGAGTACTCAGTTCTTGACCTTGGCGTTTGCGAAGGTATCAACTTCTGGGGTCTTGTTAAGAGTGCAGTTGGCGATGAAGTAGACCTTTCAAACCCTGTTAAGGTTTCAGGTTTCGCAAGCGACAACTACTCTAAGGACTTCCTTTCAATCTTCTCAATGGATGCACTTGAGAACGGTATCGTTGCAGCTGATGGCACAAGAAAGCCAATCATTATCTGCTACGCTTGTCAGGGATATCCACTCGTTTTCGATGAGAACGATGAAGGCTACACAGGTCTTGTAGGTAACGGCGATGGTCCTATCCGTTTCATCACAGAGACAAATCAGGGCGCATCAATCAAGCATGCTAGCAAGATAGTAGTAGAACTTAAGTAAATAATTAACTGCCAGTGATTTCTCACTGGCAGTTTTTTTATTGCATTTTTATTCACTTCATTGTATAATAATTTCACAAATTAAATATTAAAGCTTTCGAGCTTCTTGTCCTACGGTTTTACTATGGATAATAAGCCAGGGTGATTTTGGAAACGAGATTGCCTTCCGTGTTTGAAAAGATTGCGAAAACGTATTAACCGTGTATTAGTGGCTTTCTTTTCAAGAAAGCCATTTTTTTATTGCCATCACTGGACTTCAACCACTCAGCTGGGTAACCACCACACCCAATGACTTTTTATTATCTCCCAAATAAAAAGTTTCCCGAAAATGAGCTGAGTGGGTTGAGGCCCTGTTTTTTTATATATTTCTTTATTTAAAGGTATATGTATGATAAAATTAATGTGATTATTCATGTAAATAGGAGGTGAGGAATTGAAGGACCGTTTTGATAGAAATATTGACTATCTTAGGATATCTGTAACAGATAGATGTAACCTTCGCTGCGTGTATTGCATGCCGGAGGAGGGCGTAGAGTCAATTCCTCATCAGGATGTTTTAACATATGAGGAGATTATGCGACTCGTACGCATCTCTGCAGGCCTTGGCGTTACACGCATAAGGCTCACCGGTGGAGAGCCTTTGGTGCGAAAAGGTATTGAAAATTTGGTAGCTGACATCAAAGCGGTACCAGGAATTGAACAGGTCTCAATTACAACGAATGGAATCCTTCTTCCAGAGAAGTTTGAGGCGCTTCACTCTGCGGGTATTGACGCAGTAAATATAAGCCTCGATACACTTGATGTGGAGAAGTTTAAAAAGATAACAAGGCGCGAGGGATTCGAGCGCGTAATGGAAGCGATAAAGCTTTGCACGGATGCTGGCATCAAGACCAAGATTAACTGTGTTGCCATGAAGGGCGTCAACGACGACGAGTTCTTGGCAATAGCTGAGCTTGCACGTGACCTGCCTGTGTGTGTTCGCTTTATCGAGTTTATGCCAGTGGGCAAAAATGATTTTGAGAAGTGCGTTCCTTGGCAGGAAATCAAGGATACACTTGATGCAAGTTTTGGTCCAATGGCAGTGGACATTGAGCCACATGGTAACGGCCCAGCCGTTTACTTTAAGCCAGATGGGTTTAAGGGCTCAATTGGATTTATCTCTGCTATGACTTGTGCTTTCTGTGACAAGTGTAACAGGGTAAGGCTTACAGCAGAGGGCTTTTTAAAGCTTTGCCTTCAGTATGATGTTGGCACATCGCTTCGCGACATCATGAGAGCGGGCGCTACCGACGAGGAACTTGCGACCGCAATTAAAACCACTGTGTGGAACAAACCAAAAGAGCACACATTCAATGATTATGAAGGTGCAGAGGATATAGAAGAGAATAGTATGTCAAGAATTGGAGGCTAGTATGATAGACCTAAATGCTTGGTTGGACGAGGCCAAGAAAGATCCATCAGCCAAACAGTGTGGCATGTATTTGACACACAACGGCGTAGTTCGAGAGACAGCGAAAGCAACAGTCCGTGAGGGCAAAGAAGCTGACCTCGTACACGGTATGAAGTTTTCATATGATCAAGAAAAAGTTGATAAGGCAGTAGAGGAAACTCTTAAAATGGACGGCATCTACTATGTTCGTACTTGGCTAAACAGTGGCGAACTCAAAGTTGGTGACGACATAATGTTTGTCCTTATCGGTGGAGACATTAGACCAAGAGTAGTTGATGCACTAAACTTTCTTGTAGGGGAACTTAAATCAAACTGTGTGGAGGAGATTGAACTATGAGTGAGCAGATAAAGATTAAGGCAGCAATTCTTACCATGTCTGATAAGGGCTCAAAGGGTGAGCGCGAGGACCTCTCTGGTCCTGCTATCAAGGACTTTATCGAGCCATATGGATATGAAGTTGTTGATTATAAAATAATTCCTGATGACTTTGATATCATCAGAAAAGAGATTAAGCGTATAGCTGATGAAGACATTGCAAATGTCCTTTTCACAACTGGTGGTACTGGTTTTTCACAGAGAGATGTAACTCCAGAGGCAACTAAGGCTGTTTGCCCACGTGAGGTTCCTGGTATCCCAGAGGCAATGCGCGCTGCATCAATGCAGATAACAGACAAGGCTATGCTCTCAAGAGCAGCAGCGGGCATTAGAAAGAACACATTGGTTATTAATATGCCTGGTTCTCCAAAGGCAGTGGTTGAGAGTCTTGAAGTAATCATCAAGCCACTTCGTCACGGCATAGAGATACTTGTTGGTGAGGCTTCGGAGTGTGCTAGGTAATGTTAACTGTAAAAACTTCAGCGGAAGCAACCGCTATAATTTTTGATACATTTGGAAAAATAAAAATGCCAACCGAGAAAGTAGATATTCTTTCGTCGGTTGGTCGTGTTTTATCAAAGGACATTATCTCAAAGGAGAATGTCCCAGATTTTAATCGTTCAACGGTAGATGGCTATGCAGTACTTGCCGAGAGCACTTTCGGTTGTTCTGAGTCCATCCCTGCAATACTTGATTTTAAAGGTCAAGTGTTGATGGGTGAGACCCCAACAATGACTGTTGGTAAGGGAGAGTGCGTATATGTGCCAACTGGTGGTGAGTTGCCAGAGGGTGCCAATGCAATGGTAATGATTGAGTACGCAGAGGACTATGGCGATGGCACAATTGGTATGTGCAAGCCGTCGGCTCCTGGACAGCACGTCGCTTTTAGAGGCGATGATGTCAAGGTCGGAGATGCTCTTTTGACCAGTGGCACCAAGCTCGAACCACGCCACATTGGCGTATTGGCAGCACTTGGCGTAAGTGAAGTTAGTGTTTTCAAAAAGCCAAGCGTTGCAGTAATCTCAACTGGTGATGAGCTTGTTGATGTAACAGAGTCACCAAAGGGTGCTCAGGTTCGTGATATCAATAGCTATACTATCAGCACAGCACTGATGGAACTTGGCTGTGATGTTAAAAAGATTGGTATTGTTGTAGACGACCTTCCACTTCTTGAAAGTAAAATTGCTGATGCAGTGGCTACTTGTGACATGGTAATTGTATCAGGCGGCAGTTCAGTTGGTGTGAAGGACGCAACTTTTAAAGTATATGACAAACTCGGAGAGGTGCTTTTCCATGGCATAGCAATCAAGCCTGGAAAGCCAACCATCCTTGCAAATATATCTGGCAAGCCTTGCTTTGGCCTTCCTGGACATCCGCTTGCAGCGTATTATATTTTCCATCTCTTCGTAAGCCCACTTGTTTCATCAATGGCTGGAGTGGCAGCAGGCAAAGTAGCGGACACAAGAATCGCTTCTCTTTCACTCTCGGTTCCATGTAACCATGGACGTGAGGAGTGTATTGGGGTTAAGTTCGTTGAAAAGGACGACAAAACAGTTGCTGAACCAGTCTATGCCAAGTCGGGACTTATCAGTAACTTGTCGGAATCAGATGGATTCATTAGAATTCCAAGGGACTGTGAGGGCCTTTCACAGGGCCAAGAAGTAGAGGTGGAATTGTTTTGAAATACGAGTACTTAACAAATGAAGATTTAGATATAGCGGTAAACGAGTATATCGCTGCGCTTAAAAGTGAAGGCCTAAACGTCAAGACAGAGGTTATCCCTGTCTTTGAAGCTGCAGGCCGTATCACTGCAAATCCAGTATATGCCCACATCTGTGCGCCGCATTACAATGCAGCAGCGATGGATGGCATAGCGCTCATGGCGAACGTAACATTTGGTGCAACAGAGACTACACCGGTTAAACTGACACCTGATCAGTTTATTCAGGTTGACACTGGTGACCCAATGCCTGATGGCACTGATGCTGTTGTTATGATAGAGGATGTTGTTCGCGATGGCGACAACGTACTCCTCTATAGTGCAGCAGTGCCATGGCAGCACATTCGCCAAGTTGGCGAAGATGTCTGCGCCGGCGATATGATTTTGCCTTCGTTTACTGAAATTACTCCAGCAGCACTCGGCGCAATGCTCGCCGGCGGCGTACTTAACGTTGCTGTTGTTAAGCCTCCAGTTGTTGGCATCATCCCAACTGGTGACGAGATAGTTGCACCTTGTGAGAACCCAGCACCTGGTGACATCATTGAGTTTAACTCAACTATCTTCTCTGGCATCTTGAGGTCTTGGGGTGCAATCCCAAAGACATATCCAATTATCAAGGATATCAAGGAAGATATTATAAATACGATGAAACAGGCAGTAGAGGAATGCGATGCTGTCATCATCAACGCTGGTTCTTCCGCTGGCCGTGATGACTATTCTTCCCTTGCGGTAGGAACTGTTGGCAAGGTCCTCTATCACGGCATCGCAATCAAGCCAGGCAAGCCTGCAATACTGGGCTTCGCAAAAGACACACCAATCCTTGGTGTGCCAGGATACCCAGTATCTGGCATTATCGTGCTTGATCAGATAATGCGCCCAGTCATCGAGATAATGACAGGACGCAATCTTCATAGACAGGAAAAAATCACAGCGACTCTTGGCCGTATGATGACTTCCCCATTAAAGTATCGTGAGTTTGTACGTGTTCGTATTGGCGTAAATGAAAAGGGTGAGTATATCGCAACACCTCTAAGTCGTGGAGCGGGTGTCGTAACATCCTTCGTTAAGGCAGATGGCATCATTGATGTTGATAAGGACTGCGAAGGATATGCTGCGGGAGACAAGGTGGAGGTTATCCTCCTTCGCCCAAAGGCTGACCTTGATAATACACTTACAATTATCGGAAGTCATGACCCAATTATCGATGAGATTACTGATATTTTAAAGCGCGACAACAAGGACTCAGTTGTATCATCTTCACACGTTGGCTCGATGGGTGCAATTATGGCAATCAAGCGTGGAGAGGCACAGATGGGTGCAATCCATCTTCTTGATGAGAACACTGGAAAATATAACGACGTCTATGTTAATAAGCATTTTCCAAATGGTGGCGTAGTGCTTGAAAAAGGTGTAAAACGTATTCAAGGCCTTATGATTGCAAAGGGTAATCCAAAGGGAATTAAGGGATTTGCCGATATAAGCCGTGATGATATATCATATGTAAATCGTCAGAAGGGTTCAGGTACTCGAATCCTCTGCGATTACTTGATGAGCCAAAATGGCATCAAGGAATCAGATGTATATGGCTATGAACGTGAAGAGTTCACGCATACATCTGTTGCGGCACAGATAGCATCAGGCACAGCTGACGCTGGCCTTGGTATTTATTCTGCAGCGCTCACATACGATTTGGATTTCATCCCAATCTGTAATGAGGAATATGACTTCCTCATTGATGAGAGCGCAATAGGCTCAGAGAAAATTCAATCTTTCCTCAAGGTGCTTCACAGTGATGAACTAAAGCAGAGGCTTGTACGTTTAGGAGGTTATGAGACATGGGACTGACACATATCGATGAAAAAGGCGACGCACGCATGGTTGATGTTGGTGAGAAAGAATACACTCATCGCACAGCAAAGGCACAGGCAGTTGTTACAATGAAGCCAGAGACATTGTCTTTGATTATCGAAGGCAAAGTTCCAAAAGGAGATGTCTTCTCATGTGCTCGTATAGCAGGCATAATGGCTGCAAAGAAGACATTCGAACTAATCCCAATGTGCCATCCACTTCCTATTGAAAATATCTCAGTTGAGCTTGAACCGGTTGGTGATAACAAGGTAAAGATTGTTTCCACAGTCAAGACAACATATAAGACTGGAATTGAGATGGAAGCATTAACTGCTGCAAATGTTGCTGCACTCACAATCTATGATATGTGCAAGGCAGTTGATAGGAGCATGGAAATATCTGATTGTTACCTTCTTTACAAAGATGGTGGAAAATCAGGAGTATATGAGAGATAAAAAGAACCCTCCGTTTTCAAAACGGAGGGTTTGTTTTATTTGTAGAATGCCATTATTGTGCCCGATGGGCGAAGGGTTACATCCTTCGCATTCTCGTTGTATGCAATGTATGTGTCGACAGCGAGGACTGGGATAAAGTAACCGTTGTTGAGAAGTGATGTCTCACATGTGGTGAGAGCATTTGAAAGTTCAGCTTTTGTTTTAGCGGTGTAAGTTGAATTTACAAGCCTGTCGTATTCCTGACTTTCAAGGAAGATTATGTTGTTTGGATCCTCTGTTGTGAAACGCTTTAGGAAGTCACTTGCAAGGAAATCAGAAGATACAATTGTGGTGTAGGCGATATCATATTCGCCCTTTCCTATTATCTTATCAAGCTCTGTTTGAGTCTCGTATGGCTCAAGTGAAAGTGTGAGTGTTACACCGAAAAGTTTTTGCCAATCTTGGAGGGCTTGCTTGATAACTGGAACGTCCTCTTCAAGGCAAACAAGCTTTAAGTTGAGTGTAAGTTTGAATTTCTCTTTGACATCCTTCTTTTCGCCTTCGTGGCTATCTTCGCCTTCGCCAACAGTTTCTGTTTTGACATTTTCCTCGCCACTCTTAACACGCTTGAACGCTGTGAGTGCCGCATCCATGTCAAAGCCAGGGCCCTGTACTATGTTGGCATTTGCGCGGTACGATGTGCCCGCGTGGATGTTGCAGCATGCTGGCACGATGCCTTCGGCACGTGCCTGACCATCGGCAACAATTGCGTCAACATTGGTTGACTGCGCAAATGCGAGGCGAAGACTCTTGTATGTCACGAAAGGTTCGTGAGATGCGTTGAGGCAGAATGTCTTAACTGCATTCTTATATCTTGATGTTGAGTAGGACTCATCGAGCTTTTTGGATTCGTCCTTTGTAACAGACATGATATCAAATTTAAGGTTGTTGTCCTCTGTTCTAACAGAGAACCTAACTGTGTTATAAAGTGCTGGATGGTCACCTTTGTAGTCCTCGTTTTTCTTGAGAGTTACAAGGCCGTTCTCCTCATCAAAGAGTCCAAGGAAGTAAGGTCCGTTTGACATGAGGAGGCTGGTTGAGAGGCCATATCTGCCGGCGCATTCTTCAAAGAATGCCTCTTGGCATGGCATGCAGATTGGGAGTGCAAGAGTGGTCAAAAATCCCTCTGATGGAGATGACAGCTTGACAATCAATGTGTTGTCATCTTTTGCATATGCATCCTCAACGATGTTGAGGTATGATGCACCAGGGGCGCAGGTGATAGGGTCCTTTGCACGCTTAATAGCGAATGCAAAGTCATCAGCTGTGACTGTCTTTTTTATACTCTCAACAAAATCCTCTCCAAGTGAAGCGCTTGCATTTTTTGGTACTCTCCAAGCAGCATCACGAAGGTGAAATGTATATGTAAGACCATCGTCTGAAATTTCCCAACTTGTTGCAACACCATTCTGAATGTTACCAGATTTATCAATTCTAATAAGTCCTTCAAAACAGTTGTTGATGATTGTCTCAAGGTCGATACCTTCTGCTATTTGAGCATCGTACGAAACTGGTACGCTGCTTATTGGTGCAGTCACTGCGCTTGCCTTTTCCTTCTTGCAAGCGGCAAGCGTGAGAAGCATTGAAAATATTAAAATGACAACTAAAATGCGTTTAGTGATATTGGAATTCAAAATTTTTCCTCCTGCCACTTAATCTATGGTTAATTTTACCATATATATCCCCTTGTTGCACTTCTTTTTTCTTGACCCTTTTAATAGTACTGTGTATAATTTATCTGTATATTTATGATTATTAATCGTATAGCAAATTTTGAGGAGAATCGATTATGGATTACACAGAGCTTGTAAATCACATGTCCTTAAGAGAACAGGCCCGTCTCGTTACTGGCGCTGACTTTTGGCATACTTGGTCTGCTGTTAAGTATGGTCTTCCAAGCATTATGGTAAGCGATGGCCCTAACGGCCTCCGCAAGGAAGAAAACCATAAAGCTATCAAAGCAATATGCTTCCCATCAGCAACAGCTCTCGCTGCATCATTTGACCGTGGCGTTTTAGCACACGTTGGTAAGACAGTTGCAAACGAGTGCAAGGCTAAGCGTGTATCAGTCCTCTTGGGACCTGGTATTAATATTAAGCGTTCACCACTTTGTGGTAGAAACTTTGAATACTATTCTGAGGACCCAGTACTTGCTGGTGAACTTGGTGCAGCTTTCATCAATGCTGTTCAGGCAGAGGGTGTCGGTACATCAATCAAACACTTCGCAGCAAACAGCACAGAGTCTCGCCGTATGGTATCAAATTCACTTGTTGATGACCGTGCACTCCGTGAGATTTATCTTCGTGGTTTTGAGATTGCTGTTAAGAAGGCACAACCTTGGACAATTATGCTTGCTTACAACAAACTCAACGGCACATACTGCACAGAGAATTCATGGCTCATAGAGAACGTTCTTCGTGGCGAGTGGGGCTTTAAGGGACTTACAGTATCTGACTGGATTGCAACTAACAATCGTGTTGAGAGTCTTCACTGTGGTCTTGACCTTGAAATGCCAGGCTCTGGTTATGCTAACGTACGCAAGATTGCTAAGGCATTCCGCAAGGGCGAACTTGATGCTAATGACTTGTCAGTTGCAGCATACAAGGTTGCAGAACTTGTAAATAAGGCAAAGCCAACACTCAAGACTCCAGCTCCAGAGTTTGACTATAAAGCTGATCACGATGTAGCTCGTATGGCTGCTGAGCAGTGCCCAGTTCTTCTTAAGAACAACGGTATCCTCCCAGTTAACGAGAATATGGAAATCGCAATCATCGGTGAGCGTGCGCTCAAGCCTATGTATCAGGGCTACGGTAGTTCGCAGATTAATTCATATGATGTAGTAAGCGTAACTGATGCTTTTGCTAAAACCGGCAAGCACACAGAATACGCTCGTGGCTATGATATCAAGAAGCCTGATGAGGTTGATACCAAGCTCATCAGCGATGCAGTTGCAAAGGCAATGAAGGCACAGGTTGCTCTCGTATTTGTAAGTTGCGCAGAAATCGATGTATGTGAAGGTGCTGACAGAAAGTCACTTGCACTTCCAAAGTCACAGGTAGCACTTATTGAGGCTGTTTGCGCAGCAAACCCTGATACAGCTGTTATCGTTACATCAGGCAGCTCAATCGAGATGCCATGGGCAGATAAGCCAGCTGCAATCATGCAGACATACCTCCTTGGTGAGGCACAGGGACAGGCTCTTTACAATCTCCTCACAGGTAAAGTTTCTCCAAGCGGCAAGCTCCCAGAGACATATCCAATGAGCCTCTCTGATACACCTTGTCTTGATGATTACACAACAGGCAAGGACAACAACCTCATCTATCGTGAGAGTATCTACGTTGGCTATCGTTACTATGAAAAGGCAAACGTTCCTGTACTCTTCCCATTTGGTCATGGACTTTCATATACAAAGTTTGATTATTCAAACCTTACACTTTCTAAGTCTTCAATCACACCAGATGAAAAGGTAACTCTTACATTCAACATCGCAAACAGTGGTTCATTCAGCGCAGCTGAAACAGCTCAAGTATATGTTGGCCTTAAGGATTCACTCGTTTACAGAGCAAAGAAGGAACTTAAGGACTTCGCAAAAGTTTATATTAACGCTGGTTCAAGCCAGACAGTTACTATTGAACTTGATAGAAGTGCATTTGAGTACTACTCACCAACACTTCGTGCATGGGTTGTAGAGCCAGGCACATATGATATTATGGTTGGTGCATCATCAGCAGATATTCGCCTTACAGCAACAATCGATGTTAAGTCTGATGAAGCAAACGGCGAAATAGACTATCGCGATGCAACACCAAAGTATTGGAACGCTGACATCAAGAATGTTGACGAAGAGGACTTTGTTGATATCTTTGGTTCATATCCATCAGAGTTCGTTGGTGACAAGTCTGACGATAGAATAACAAGCGCTAACTGTCTTGATGATCTTTGGGACAACAAGATCGGTGCCAAGATTCTTCCATTCCTTGAGACATACATGGGTCTCTTCTTTGAAAATGACCCAGCAATGTACGCTGTTGTCTATAACAGTATGATGACAGTCCCATTCAAGAGATTTGTAGCTGCAACTCACGGTGCTGTATCTGACCCAATGGTAGATGCAATAGTTCACTTCTTTAACAGTGGCTCAATCCTTGAGTCACTCATGGTTGCTGCAGCTGGTATTCCAGAGAGCATCATGAATATTGGTGAGCCAGTGCTTCGTGATTTCATTGAAAAACGCGCACGTGGCTAAGATAAAAATAAACCCGCTTTAGTGAAGACTAAAGCGGGTCTTTTTTATTTGTTATTCAGCATCAATTGCATATGCTGCCTCAAGGCAAAGTTTTATAGCGTTTTCAATTGCTTTTACATTGATGTTGGTTTCATCGTCAGCCTTGGTACCGTAATATGCTGGCACCTTGTCAGTAAGGCTTGTGATTGTTGCACAAGCGTACTTGTTCTTCTTGAATATCTTCATTGAGCCATTCTTCTTAATCTGTTTTGGCTGGTATTCAAGAATGCTGACATTCGCATCTGTCGCAGCGCCTGCCATTACTGTTGTAATCTTTTTGCCGTTTGTAAGAACAGAGATTGTCTCAGCGTTAAAGAGGCTATCGAGTGAAATGATAGTTGTATCAACAGCTTTGTCAGAATCATTATGCAATCTGCAGTATGTTTTGGCGCCAGTGTGATTTGCGTTCTTGGCGCCTGTTAAGAGTACACAGAGTTCTGTGTTGTTAAGGCGAAGATCCATCTCTGACATGTAGCGAAGTGCACCAGCTGCTGTATAGCAACCAACAAGATTGTCAACAACGCCTGGGAAAGAACTGTTTGCACTAACGCTTCGTGAGAGGATAAGCGGGAAAATTGCAAAGATGACAAGTGGGAAACTGATAAATATGAACTTGTCAGACATTGCAAAGTCGATTCCGCCACGGTTAACAAGTAAGGATACAATATCAAAAGCAAGATAAAGTAATATACCAATAAAAGTAACGAGTTTGAATACTCTTGCAGTGGAAGGCTTGCATGAGCGCTTGAATGGAGCGTCAAGGTTGGCCTCAATCACTACTCTCTTTTTAACTTCTTCTTTTGCATTTCTGATTGCGAAGATGTTTTGACCTTCTACGTTTTTAGATGTGCCACCAAATACGCCAAAGAAGCCAAGGAAGGCAAGGAAGGCAAACAGAGCAGCGCCAATCAAAAGCCAGAGTGCATATTCTGCGAACATACAAGCGCAGATGCCTGCTGCTGCAGAGATGAGCATGAATATAAATATTAATAGGTTAGAGAGGATGTATGCTGCCTGATCGGCAGTGAAGTGTTCCTCTGTTACTGTGTCGGCAAAACCACCAAGGTCCGCTTTTAATGTTTCGGCGAGTCTTTTCTCGTCATCGCCGCAAGCTTGTCTTTTGGTGTTGTTGCCAGCAGCAAAATTCTTTGCAGTTCTTGCTGCATAGTTGCAACATTCGCGAACTTTACCTTCGTAACGTTCGCTTGATTCATATGCTTTCATATGTGAACCTCCAAAAAAGTTACTATATTATATAAATGGTATATTTATTATATATGTAATTATTTGTAAAAACAAACAAATTTTACAAATTGTGAACGTAAAATAAAGTCCGAACACAGTCGAAAACGCCCAAAAGGGCCATTTGTTAACAATTTGTTCATAAAAAATGACCAAAAACGGCATTTTGCCCTAATTTTGTTTGTAAAATATGTAGAAGGTTAAAAAATTGTTCATTTTTGTGTTGACCGAATATGTAAACAGTGATATAGTATGACTTGTAAGGAAAAGGGGGTTGGCCCCCAAGGACAAAAATAACTTTGAAAGGAATCGATTATCATGAAAAAGATTATCGCATTAGTACTTGCACTTACAATGATTCTTAGCATAGCAACAACATCTGCTTTTGCTTGCTACAAGACAACTTCAGCTTCTGTTCCACAGAAGTCAACAGGTCTTATTTCTAAGCTCTTCTCTTCAAACCCAATCGGTAGCATCTTCTCAAAGGATGAGACAAAGGAAACAATCGCTGTTCCTACATTCGCTGACATCCTTGCTAACGTAAAGAAGGGTCTTGAGGGCACAGGTCTTGTATACGGCCGTGACTACAAGGTTAAGGTTACTGATGATAGCACATTCGGTTATCGCATTCACCTCATCCAGCCAACAACAGGCACAACTCTCTATGACAACTACCTCCTCTACAAGGATGGCGAGTGGACATATGAGAAGGCATGGAACCTTCCAACAATGCCAAACCTTTCACTTGAAGGCCTTGCAGCTGCTAAGGAAAACATCTACACAGCTCTTTGGGATTCAGGTATCTATGTAGACATCGACCAGGACGTTGAGATCACAAGAGAGTCAGAGGATGGCTTCAAAGTACTCATCATCGATCCACTTACAGGTCGCACAATCTATGACAAGCAGTTCATCATCTCAGATGCTAAGACAATCAACTGGAAGAACGAGTTCGAACCAATCTCTGAGGATTGCATCCTTGCAGCTCACTTCCCAACAACAGAGGAAGCTGAAGAAGAGATCATCCCATCAGAGGACGAGCAGGAGAGCGAACTTCCTGAGAATATCGTTGTTGAAGACGAAACTCCAGAAGCTGCTGCTCCAGTAGTAGTTGAGGACACAACTCCAGAAGCTGCAGAAGAAATCGCTAACACAGGCGACGCTGCTTTCTCAGCAGTAGCAGCTGTTGCAGTTCTTGCTGGCGCTGCTTTCGTAGCAACATCAAAGAAGCACAACTAATTAAAACATAAAAGTAAAGAGCTCTTGGTGAGAACCAAGAGCTCTTATTTTTTTATATTTAAATAAAATTATTTGTTAGCACGCTTGCCGCCACAGATAGGGCAAGTCTTGTTGAACTTGAGTTCAAGTTGTTCGAAGTCTGCTTCGTGTGCATCGTAGTACAAAAGCTTGCCAGCAAGAGGAACCTCAAGGCCAAGAATGTACTGGATAACTGATGTTGCCTCGATGCTTGCGATTGTGCCTGTTACAGATGAGACTGCGCTGAAGCGCTCCTCTGGTGGGAGCTCTGTGCCATAAAGGCAAGCGAGGCAAGGAGTGTGATGAGGGTTGATGAAAACGGATGTGCCTACAAATCCGTTGATGCCACCATCAACAAACGGTGTGCCGAGCTCAACGCAAGCTTCGTTTACGATCATTCTAGCCTGAGCGTTGTCCACAGCGAGGGCTACAATGTCATACTGGCTGATAATCTCATATGCATTATCCTTGGATATTGCAGTTGCATGAGGTATTACTTGGATTTCGCTATTAAACAAGCGAATCTTTTTAGCAGCTGATACAACTTTTAAAGTTCCAATGTCCTCTTCAAAGTGTATGAACTGACGATTTAAATTGCTGAGTGAAACGATATCGTTATCGGCAATTCCGATTGTGCCAACACCTGCTGCTGCAAGGTGATATATCAAAGTGGTGCCGAGTCCACCGGCGCCTATAACAAGTACACTTGCGTCAGCGAGTTTTTGTTGGCCGTCCTCGCCGAATTCCGGAATCATTATCTGTCTAGAATATCTATCTGACATAGTGATTCTCCTTATCTCCTTAAAATTCATTGCTTATTATATCAATGCAAGGGACTATTGTAAATATAATTATTTTCTTAACAATTGTTGATTATATGTGTGCAATAAGGTATAATTAGATGTCCTATGTGTATTATTAATATAATATAGTATTATATAAAGGAGGATACCATATGAAAATTGAGTTTCACGGTCCATCAATGTGCGACTTTTCCAAGATGGATAAAAACGGCGATATTGAAGTTCCAGAGGGAACAACAGTAAAGCAGTTTTTGAAGATTGTCAAGTTGCCTGTTGTATGGCGCAAAGTTTTTCCTTTGCTCGTAAACTATGACAAGGTGCCTCTTGACACAGTATTACACGATGGCGATGTAGTAAGTGCCTTTTCACCAACAGGCGGAGGCTAAAAAATAGTTTATTTTTATAAATTCATTTATTTAAAAATTGAAAGTGGGAGATGAAAACATGAAGGGTTATTGTGGAAAAATCCTTAAGGTAGACCTTACAAACAAAGTTTGTACAGAGGTTGTTATTAAGGATGAGATCTACGAAAACTTCCTTTCCGGCGCGGCTCTTGGCGCGTGGTGGTGCTACAGAAATATTCCAGCCGGTGCAGACCCAATGGGTCCTGATAACGTTCTCTGTATTACATCTGGTCTTTTGACAAGCACAGGTTCTGTAATCACAGGTCGTTGGATGTGTATCACAAAGTCACCAGCTACAGGTGGTATTGGTGAGGCTAACTGCGGTGGTACATTTGCTCCATACATCAAGGCTTGCGGTTATGATATGATCGCATTCCATGGTGCATCTGATACACCTGTATACCTCTATTGTGATAACAACGGTCCAGTACTTAAGGACGCTTCACATATTTGGGGTCAGGATGCAGCAGTAGCAGAGAAGATGCTTGTTGAGGAAAACACAGTTCCTGGCAAGAAAAAGCCACAGGCTTGTACAATTGGTTGGGCCGGCGAGAACAAGAGCTTCATGGCTGGTGTTTGTAATGATAATGGCCGTATCGCAGCTCGTCAGGGTGTCGGCGGCGTAATGGGTTCTAAGATGCTTAAGGGTATCGTTCTTGCAGGTACAAAGTCAGTATCTGGTGAGGACCCAGCTAAAATTCATGAACTTTCAAAGATGTGCGCAAAGCGCGTTAATATGGTATTCTTGCCTCCACAGGTTCCAGCTGGTCTTTTGAACGTTGCTAAGTTCCTTCCAGAACTTCAGCTTTCACCAGATGGTATCTTCACAGGTGTTTTGATGGGTACATGGGGCACAGCAGGTGCTTC